>JABXID010000280.1 GCA_013373245.1 Gammaproteobacteria bacterium | reverse complement strand
TGGTACGAAATACCGCCGCAGGACCACGGTCATTATTAAAGGCATTTACACGAAAGCGCGCTAAATTAGGGACCTCAAAAGAAAAATCCGTCTCTAAGTTTTGTTCAAATTCTTTTCGCTGCTTGTCGTTCATGATATCGTAGATCAATTGCTGAACTTGCTTGGCGTCAAACTCGGGAATGTTAATTCGACGAACGTCACCATCAACTCTGATCATAGGCGGCGTTGCCGCGGAAAGGTGTAAGTCAGACGCTTTGTGCTGCACACTAAAAGCAAGTAATTCAGTTATATCCATAAATAAATCCCAAGATGACAAGTTTTTATGTCGGAAAACAAAGATATACATAACATAGCAAATCGCATCACAAACACACACAATAAAATTTCAGATGCTTGTAATTTGAGTGCTCGTCCAACCACTGAAATTAAGTTAATGGCGGTGAGTAAAACCAAACCAATCGATGCGGTGATGGAAGCATATGAAGCCGGTCAACGTATATTTGGTGAAAACTACGCTCAAGAACTGTACGAAAAATCACAGATATTGGCACATCTAACAGAGATTGAGTGGCATTACATTGGCCCTATTCAAAGTAACAAAACCAAAATCATTGCCCAGAGTTGTCAATGGATCGATAGCCTAGAACGACTTAAAATCGCACAGCGCTTAAACAATCATGCCGCCGAATTTGATAAAACACTGAACATTTTGATTCAAGTAAATATTTCACGTTCTGAAGCAAAGTCTGGTGTCCTGTTAGAAGATGTCGAATCATTAGCGGCAGAAATCGTAAACCTGCCCAACCTAAACTTTAGAGGATTAATGGCTATTCCAGATCAGCATGAACAGGTTGAACAATTAAAGTCTGAGTTTAATCAAATGCACACTTGTTATTTGATGCTTCAGCAACAATATCCAAATGTAGATACCTTATCTTTAGGTATGAGCCAAGATTTAATTACAGCTATCGAATGTGGTAGCACCATGGTGCGCATAGGTACCGACATTTTTGGAGCTCGTGGCTAACTAACGATCCGAATTTCGAAAGAGTAAAAATTCAATAACCAAAACATAAGAGGAATTATGACCGACTTAAACAGTTTAACTTTTGCATTCATTGGCGCAGGTAACATGTCAGGCGCTATTCTAGGCGGTATGGTCAAAGGTGGCGTACCAGCAAATAACATTATTGCAACCAATAGAACGGTCGAAAAGCAAAAAGCATTAAACGAAAAGTTTGGCGTAGTCACCCACTTATCAAATTTAGATGCAGTCAATAGTGCTGACGTGGTGATCTTAGGTGTAAAACCACAAATGATGGAAGCCACATTAAATGAACTTGTTTCTTCGGGTGCTGACTTTTCTGACAAGTTAGTAATTACTGTTGCTGCAGGTCTGCATGTTGAAAAATATACAAATATTATTGGTGACGTACGTTTCATACGCTGTATGCCTAACACCCCTTCTCTGGTTGGATTGGGCGTATCTGGTCTCTATGTTGGCACTAACCCGTCGACGTTTAATGCAGAACACATCGAAAATGATAAAAAGATAACATCTGCCATGTTCGATTCTGTGGGCATTAGTGTTTGGTTAGATCAAGAAAGTAAAATTGACGATATTGCCGCCGTTTCCGGCTCTGGTCCTGCTTACTTCTTCTTGTTTATGGAATGCATGATGGAAAAAGCCAAACAACTTGGCTTCAGTCAAGAAGACGCCAATAAAATTGTCATGCAAACGGCGTTAGGTTCAGCACAAATGGCCAGCAAATCTGACGATAGCTTTGAGCAATTGCGAATTAATGTAACGTCACCGGGCGGTTCCACTGCCGAAGCAATTAAAACATTCCAGCAACAAAAGTTAGATAAAACCGTAGCTGATGCTTTAGACGCTGCAGTCGCTAGAGCGAAAGAAATGAGTAAACTTTAACAATAGCACAAATGAAAATAAGGCTCTGTTTTGTAACGCGCTTTATGGTGTAACATTAAGTGATTATAACTACAGAGCTATTTAACCCTTGTTAGGAAAAGAACATGCAAGCATTTCAGTTTTTAGTGTCAACCATCTTCGATTTATATTTGATGGTCGCCATTTTAAGAGTTTGGCTACAGTTGGCACGAGCTGATTTTTATAATCCAGTCAGCCAGTTTGTGGTTAAAGCCACTAACCCAGTATTAGTGCCACTTCGTCGTTTGATTCCTGGTTTTGGCGGCCTAGACATTGCCGGTATTCTTTTTGTATTTTTTATCGGCTTTGCTAAAGTATCCGCTCTACAGCTTTTATTCGGCAATGGATTTCCCGCTTACGACATTGCTGTTTTTTCTCTGATCACCGCTATTAAAGAGGTGTTTCAGCTTATATTTTGGGTGATGATCATCCGCGCGATATTAAGTTGGATTAGCCAAGGTTATAATCCTATCGAAGCCTTATTACACCAACTTACTGAACCATTACTGGCACCTGTTCGTAAGTTTATACCACCGCTAGGTGGATTAGATTTGAGCATGATTGTGTTTTTAATTGCGTTGCAGTTTGTGCAGTTTGCGTTTCAGGATTTACTAAACGCGCTTCTTTAATTCTGAGGAAACTATGAACAAGTTAGTTAATTACCTAGTGTTTGCTTTTTTTATGTGTGCAGCACTGTTGGTAAACGCCGAGCAGAAGTTTGTAAAAGGAGATTGGGATATTCATTATATTGCGTTTCCGGCAACCTTTGTTGAACCTGATGTTGCGAAAAATTATCAACTGATCCGCAGTAAGTACAAGGGCATTGTTAATATTTCTGTGTTGGATAATCAACAAAATATGAAAGCACAAAATGCGTATGTGTCAGGCACGGCGAAAAACTTATTGGGACAACGCCAAGAATTAACCTTTAAAAAAGTAGAGGAAGGAAACGCCATTTATTTTCTCGCTCAATTTGATTATAACGACCAAGAAGCGTTTAATTTCAGCGTCGATGTTCAACGTGGAGATCGTACAGAAACCATCAAGTTTTCCAAAACTTTCTACGTCGATTAGAGCATTTCCACCTCCTATCTATAGCGCAACTCTAGAGCCATGGAGTTGCGTTTTTTTATTCTTAACAAAAATTCGCCATTCGCAGTTCAGAAACAAAAAAGGCGCAGCTCATTACAAGCTGCGCCTTTTAAAATGTTTTGGTTTGAATTACTTAAGTAATTCTAAACCTTTGTTATATGTTGCGCTTGGACGCATCGCAGCAAAGCCTTGCTCATCGTTAGGCTTAAAGTAACCACTGATATCCATCGCTTTACCTTGAACTGCGTTTAACTCAGCAACGATTGTCGCTTCGTTAGACGTTAAGAATTCAGCTACTTCTGTGAACTTAGCTTTTAACTCAGAATCATCATTTTGAGCCGCTAACTCTTGAGCCCAGTATAAAGATAGGTAGAAGTGAGAACCACGGTTATCTAACTCACCTACTTTACGTGATGGCGACTTGTTGTTGTCTAAGAAAGATGCCGTTGCTTTATCTAACGTGTCGGCCAAAACTTGCGCTTTCTTGTTACCAGCTGTGTTAGATAAGTGCTCATAAGAAGCCGCTAATGCTAAGAATTCACCCAGTGAGTCCC
>JABXID010000104.1 GCA_013373245.1 Gammaproteobacteria bacterium | reverse complement strand
GTTTGCTCTCTGCTGCACTGGTCGTAGGCTCACGCCCCCCAGACGTTATCTGGCACCCTGCCCTGTGGAGCCCGGACTTTCCTCCCCTTCGCCCGTCTGCATCAATACAAGTATCAACGCACAACGACAAAGCAGCGATTGTCTGGCCGTCTCGCGGCGCGCAGTATAAAATAAATCGAGCGATTGTGCGACTAATTCCGACTCAAAAACGGTTGTCGCAAACTAAAAAGCTCTCATTGTGGAGAGCTTTTGCGTGGTATTAATAAATTGGTGAATTATTCACACTTAAGCTGAATATTGGTCACTTCATTAGTGATCTGCATATTTGCTACAGCAACCGAGTACTCTCCCGAACTGGCCAGTTCAATGTTCAACTCTTCAGCCGAATCAATAAAAGGTGCGAGACATTGCAATAACTCAGCATTGTTGGCAGCTCCTAAGCCAATGTTATGGGGAGATAACGTTGCGCCTACAATATTATTGTGACCGTGCACGGCGTCCGTGCCCCACATAGTTGGAATCGATGACCCATCTAGCGAAGAGTCAACAGAAGCTTGATACATATCTTCTGCAAGCTGAACCCAATCGTCGGGCGTTGCATGTTTATTATTATTGGGGAACGCGCCACCACCATTTAAATATGAGCCAAAGCCATATTGACGCATTTCTTCCACCGTAATGTCGCGAATCTCCGGCTGGATCATCTGTGCTACTTTTTGTTGCAACGTCATATCAGCTAGTAACGCTTCCATTTTTGCTTCCACCGCAGCACTTTGTGCTACTTGAATATCTAATTTGGGCCAAATCTCAACATTACTTGAACGTTTCTGTGCATCCAAACCTTCCTGCTTGGCGGAAGAGCAGGCAAGCATTACGCTGGCCACTGACGCAGCTATAAGTAGTTATGAAGTTTTCATTTTATACAGCTCCTCCCGGTTTTATTGGCTTAGAGCCTTTCAAGCCGTAAAAAGCGATGTAGGTATAACATAGTGCTGGCAATAAGAAAGCCAATTGTAGACCCATAGAATCAGCTAACATGCCCTGCAGTAAAGGGACGATAGCACCGCCAACAATAGCTAAACATAAAATACCAGAGCCTTGGCTTGTACTCGTGCCTAACTCTTTAATGGCTAAACTGAAAATAGTTGGAAACATAATGGAATTGAAAAAACCAACCGCTAATAACGACCACATAGCAACAGTCCCGGTGCTTGAAATTGCAATAACAATAAGCAACATCGACATCAAACTGTTAAACGCCAATACTCGCCCGGCCGAAATTTTTTGCATCACCCAGGCGCCGATAAAGCGCCCTACCATAGCGCCGCCCCAATAGTACGCGATGTACTTAGAAGCTTGCGCTTCATTGAAGCCTGCTATTTCTGGCTGATGTAAAAAATTAACTAAAAAGCTACCTATCGCGACTTCGGCCCCGACATAAACAAAAATTGCCAATGCGCCTAGTTTTAGATGCGGAAATTGCAATGCATGAACCTGTGTCGCTTGTGTCGACTGTTCCGTTTTGATTTCTGGCAATGATAAAAACGAAAATACAATCGCTAACACAAATAGAGTGACCGCTAGCAAAATGTAAGGCACTTTTACCGCTTCAGCACCGGCAGATACTTCAGTCGAAGAACCAGAAAATAGCAACCAAGCTCCAAAAAACGGCGCCACCGTGGTCCCTAATGAATTAAATGCTTGTGTTAATGTTAAACGTGAAGAGGCGGTACCTTGCGGTCCCAAAATACTGACGTAAGGGTTAGCTGAGACTTGCAATAAGGTAATGCCCGACGCCAATACAAATAGTGCACCTAAAAATACTGAATACGTCGATAAGATGGCTGCAGGATAAAACATCAAACAACCGACACCGGCAATACTCAAACCTGTGACTATGCCTTTTTTGTATCCGATTTTTCCAACCAAACTGCCGGCAGGAATAGAGATCACAAAATACGCACCGAAAAAACAAAATTGAATCAACATTGCTTGGGTATATGTTAAATCAAACGCTCCTTTCAAGTACGGGATCAAAATGTCGTTTAAACATGTAATGAATCCCCACATAAAAAATAAGCTTGTAAGCGATACCAAAGCAAAAAAGTATGACGGTGATTCGTCAACTATATCGCTATTCGCCTTGATTTCAGGGGTAAGAATTGAGCCTGCCATGTGTGCTCTCCAACAAAATCTAATGAATCTTTGTAAGTGAAATGAATGGTGAATGGGGTGTTACCACCCCATTGGTTTAGGTTAGAAACTATATCTAGCACCTAGTACATAACGAGTTCCGTACTCTCTCGCCGATAAGAACTGGCGTTCAAAACGACCATATGTTTGTTCGGTTTCGTTATTTAGGTTTATGCCATCAAAAAATACAGTTAGGTGCTCATTCAGATCTAAGTTGACACTAATGTCCCACTGACCGAAATCTTTAGCGAACTGTGGCGGTGCATCCGAAGATCCCTGACTTTGACCAACACCAATTAAGTATGAGTCACGCCATGCGTATACCAACTTAACCGATATTAAGTCATCTTCATAAAACGCTTGGAAGTTTGCCGAGTCACCAATACCTTCTAACGGCGTTTGTGGCGCATATAGGTCTTCTGGTGTTACGTCGTAATCAACATCACCATCCACAAATGTCGCATTAACACCAATACCAAAGCCTGTTTCACCTAATAGGTGTTGCCATGCTACTTCGATACCTTCTACCGTTTTAGTATCTGGCGCGTTAAACGGTTGATTGATGTCCCAAACAATTAGAGGATCATCACTATTCGGTTCAATGAACCCATCCGCGTTAACAGTCGCACCATTTGCTACCATTTGTGCAAAAATCGCATCATTAGTCGCTTGTGTACCAGCGGCCTCTAAATCTGCTACCGCTTGATTCCAGCGAGGGCCTTGATAAATATCATTAAAGCCTTCAATGGTAGTAGAAACGATTTGACTTGAAATAAAGTTTTTAACTTTTTTCTGGAACAAACCAAGCGCGGCATAACTGCCTTCGTCATAATAATACTCAAACGATAAGTCTAAGTTGGTTGCTTCGTAGGGTTGTAAGTTAGTATTACCGTCACTGCCATTACGAGAACCTATTTTCGGACTACCCGATAATGTTCTAGCACCCGCTAAATTGCCTAACGGCGCACGTGTAATGGTTTTTCCCCAAGATAGGCGTGTCACAAAGTCGTCGGTTACGTCGATTTTTAAATCGAACATTGGCAAGATAAAATCATGCTCACCGTCTTGTGTCAAAAAGTTATTTTCACCCTCTAAATATTGCGTTAACCATTCACTGCCGCCTAACCACCACACTTCGGTTGGAACTGGCTGTAATACATTACTTGTTACATCTGTCTGCTCATATCTGGCACCAACGTTAAGTTGCATTGGCATATCCAACAACTCAAATTCCAGCTGTGACTGAATATAAACGCTGGATGTTTTTTCTGTCACTGAGCCTTCGCTATAATTGCCACCTTCACGGTAAGCCGTCGTATCAAAATAATCGTTACCTAAAACATCTTGATTCAGAAACGCTTTCGAACGTGCCACAACCTCATCAAAGTCAAAGCTGTAATAATAGTCTGGAGATAAATTACTACCACCGCCGTCAAAAGCCTCTAAGAAATTATCCGTGCTATTTAATTGGAACATGCCATCAGGGAAAATTTCAGTGTATCTTGGGTTGAACAAGAAACCACCAATTAATCCACTCCAAGCATTAGAACCGCCGATTAACTGCTCAGTGCGAGCGGCACCAAATTTGATGTTAACAAGCGTGCTGTCAAAGTCATTTTCCCAACTACCGTGCAATTGCAACTGCTGTATTTCAGATTTACCTGGTGAGTGTATAAACTGACTGAAGTGACTATCAATCATACTCGCTGGTAAAGTGGTACCACCTTCTGCCCAATATATTTGAGCATGAGGAACTTCACCATTACGGTAATCGTATGTTTTGGTGACAAGTTGGTCAGAACCCAAAACGAGTGAGCCATTACTCCCTAGCCCTTTATCTTTGCCGTTATCAATTGAGTTTGACGAGTCGTGATAATCAAGCTCTACATGAAGGCTGTCCGTTAACTGCCAATCTAAATTGATCCCTACAGAGTCAGCCTCAACTTCGGTAGTGACACGATTGGCTGTAAATGAACCATCATTGCCAGCAATGTCAGCCCAGATAATTGAACCATCAGCAGCCACTTCATAGGCGTTGATATTGCCGCCATAGTCATTCCACATGCCCCAACCCAAACCATTGGTTCCATTAACAGCACGAGTACCCGTGTAATCTAAAGTCACAACCATGTCATCGGTTGGTGCTATTTGCACTGTAACTTGAGCGTTTGCACGCTCCCATTGGGTATCTTCAATCCCGTAGTTCATATCGCGTGGGAAAAATACCACGCCTTCTGGATCTGCTTGCACATCTGCAGGACGGGCATCAACTACATTTGTTGGGTCTAAGTCAGGTAACTGTTCATTTGTTTGTACCTGCCAGCCTTGAACATTCGCTTGTTGTTTCTGGAAGTCACGCTTTTGATACGAGCCAGAAAATGCGACACCGAACGTTTTATCGTCATTGCTGTAAGTAAATACAGAAGCAACTTCAGGGGTAATTTCATCGCCTTTGTCGACAGACGAATCATGAATCCCTTTTGCGGCAAAACTAAATTGTGTACCCGTCTTCATTAACGGTTTAGTTGTTACGATGTTAACCGTTGCGCCTAGCCCGCCGGTTGGCTTTTCAGCACGAGAAGTTTTATAAAACTCTAGTGCACTAACACCTTCTGAAGATAGATTTGCTAAATCATAAGAACGCGTATTACCTGTGCCCGGCATTTGGCGACCATTCAACGTAATCAAGTTGAACGAAGGCCCAAATCCACGCACGGTGATTTGGCTCCCCTCACCATTTTGACGGCTAATAGTAACACCGGTTAGGCGCTGTAATGCTTCGGCTAAGTTTGAATCCGGAAATTTGCCTACTTCTTCGGCGGATATTGCTTCTACAACGCCAGATTCAGAGCGTTTTAAATCCATTGAACGGATTAAACTGCCTCTAATACCTTTTATCTCTATGACTTCAACGTCTTTACCCTGCTCGGTTAAATTCGCTTCTTGTGCCCAAAGGTTATTACTCATTGCTGCTGTCAATGCCATAGACAACGACAACGCTACTTTACTAGGATTAAAATTAAACTGTTTCATCATAATTCTCTTACTTAATCTGTTATTCATAGTGGTCGTTACTAAGTTATGGTGCTGTGATCATCACGTTATCTAATCGATAAACCGCGCCATCGCCCGTGCCCCACGCAGGGAATACCATCAAGACATCTATCGCACTGATATCAAGTCCTGCATCAAAAAGATCTTGTAAGGAATATGTATAAGTTTGCCATTCACCTACTGTTGGTGCGACGCCTTCCTGGCTGTCTGTTAACGGCAGTTCAACAGCGGTAGAAGCACCGTCTGATTCAATTTTAAATAACCATGTGGAAGAAGCATCATTTGGTGCATTAACCACTTTTAGTTCAAACTGCACAACACCGTTGGCAAGCAAACTAGAAGCATCAAGTAATACGCCGTCATCCGCTAATATCCCCATAACTGTTGGGGCTGCGCCAATTACAAATTCTGCAGTCATACCATGTGCAGTATCGTCATTTTCCACTGTTGGTGTTGAACCACCACAACAATCCCAAATCGCCCAACCTTCTTTTGCTTCATCAGCAAATAACACATGTCCATTGAAGTCTGCAGACGCATTTGGATCGTAAATTTTTACATTGTCTAAACGATATGTCGCACCTTCTCCTGCTCCCCATGCTGGGAACACCATTAACACGTCAATCGCACTAACATCTAAGCCACCGTCTGCTAAATCAGAAAGGTTAAACGTATAGGTCATCCATTGATCTACAACTGGAGAGACCCCCTCTCCACTGTCAGTTAAAGGTAATTCTACCGCAGTATCTCCAGCATTAGATTCAACTTTAAATAACCAAGCAGCACTTGCATCATTTGGAGCAGATGTCACTTTCATATCAAACTGAATAACACCGTTAGATAAAATCGCGGATGCATCGAATGGCTCTGGCGATGCTCCATCAGCGGTAATGAATTCAGAACGAGAGATAAAACCCATAACCGTTGGCGAAGCGCCAATGGAAAACTCAGTTACATTACCGTGTTCATCATCGTCGATTTCAACTAAAGGCGTAGACCCACCGCAACAATCCCATGCTGGCCAGCTCGGATTAACCTCGTCTTCAAATACTGTTAATGATGGAGCAGCGCCAACAGTTGGTGACGAAATTTTCGCATTTGTCACACGGTAAACTGCTCCGTCACCTGCGCCCCATGCTGGGAAAATCATAATAACGTCAATTGCACTTAGATCTAACCCTGCCGCTTCCAAGGATGCCAGAGAAAAGGTATAGGTTTGCCATTGACCTGCGACAGGTGCTGTGCCTTCACTTGAATCGGTTAAAGGCAACTCAACGGCTGTTGACCCTTCATTACTTTCTACTTTGAACAACCAAGTGGCCGACGCATCATTTGGCATGGTTTCAACTTTCATTTCAAAACTGATAGTGCCGTCTTCAAGAAGTGGCGAGGCGTCAAATGGCGTAGCCTGACCATTATCGTCTGTGATAAAAGCTTCTCTAGAAATGAACCCCATAACGGTAGGAGATGCACCAATCGTAAATTCTGTTACATCGCCTTTGTCAGCGTCAGCAACCACAGCGGGAGCAGAGCCACCGCAGCAATCCCATGCAGGCCAATTTGGATTGGAAGTTCCATCAAAAATAGTTAAGTTTTGGGCGATACCGGTAGAAGGCGGCACTGGCACAGGTGCAGTACCTTCGACTAAACCGTCTTCTTCACTGTCGTAACCACCACGCACCGTCGCGCAGCCTTCACCAGTTTCAGGGTTAATAGAACATTCATATACGCGTACGTAGTCAATAACGTAACTTTGCCCATTGGTAAATGCATCTGCGTCAACACCTGTCGCATTAACATTTTCTGGCCAATCACCACCAACCGCGAAGTTTAGTAATAAATGGAAGTCTTGATCGAATGGTGCTGAACCCCAGTGAGTTTCTAGCTCACCAGTACCAGCATTATAATACTCAGCATACCAACCTTTGTGCGCAAGGCCGACTGCTTCGTCTTTACTGTTGTAACGCACTTCAGATTGGCGCTGAGTAGCGAAAAGATAGTTATCGACGTACCAGCGGATTTCACCTTCTTGCCATTCGATTGCATAAGTATGGAAATCATCCGCTGGATTTACCCCATCAGGTAACGTGTATTCTTTGCCTGAACTTTCATTATCAGGCCATTCTTGCCCATAGTGCAGTGTGCCAAAAACTCGGTTTTCCGCAACGCCATCAGCGCCTACTGCTTTTAAATTAACCGCTTCTACAATATCAATTTCGCCAGACTTTGGCCAACCACCGTATGTATTATCTGTTGGTAGCATCCAAAAAGCAGGCCAACTACCTTGACCGCTAGGCAGTTTTGCACGCATTTCAAAACGGCCATAAGTGAAGTCACCTTTACCTTTGGTATTCAAGCGGGCTGAAGTGTATGGTTTCTCAGCACCCTCTTCCGCTGGCAAGGCAACAATGTTTAACATGCCATCTTGTACAAATGAATTAGCTGCGCTGTCGGTATAACATTGCTGTTCATTATTACCGCCGCCATTACAATTTACTTCGTGGTTCCATTTAGTGGGATCAATGCTAGAACCATCAAATTCATCACTCCAAACCAATTGCCAATCCGACACTGGCAAGCTTGGATCTATTGTTTCTGGATTAGTTTCTGTTTCTGCGCTATCCATGCAACCCCAAATTATTGAAGTTGCCGTTAGCGTCAGAAGTACTTTAGTTATTCTGTTTGCCGTTACTTTCATAATAGTTTCCCGATACCCGGGCATGCTCGTATTGTTTATGTTTTTGTTCGAGTCTGCCTAGCTGTTGATGCTGAATGCCAAAATGGCTCTTCTTGGAGCAATGTCTATGCGCTCACGCAGTGCAAGTGCATTACTCTAATTACAGCTTCGAATACATACGTATGTAAAACAATTCAGATGCGGTATGAAGAGAGTAAAACGAGGCTTATTTTATAAGTGAAGAAAAATCATCGGTAAGACGAGATTAATTCACGATGAAATTTAGCAGGTGAAAATGGAATTCTAAGATTTTAAATTAACTTTGGTACCTAAAATAGCTTGCACAGCATCACTGTAATTGCGACTTACTTTGAGCTTAATATCCTTCCCCAAATCCAACATACTTTCGTTATTTTTCAAGGGTTGAATACCTTTGATGTAATTAACATTCACCAAAGTGGATTTATGAATACGTTGAAATACTCGCTGATCTAACTGTTCTGTGAGCTTTTTCATGGTAATTCGAATAATATGAGTTTCTGTATCAGCATGAACACACATATAGTCACCCGCGGCATCAATCCACCGAATATCATCAATCGAAACAAACACTCGCTCATTATCGCTATTTTTAATAACTAACTCCTGCGGAAACGCCGTCGGCATTGGTTCATCTGAACTTAACCACTCCTCTAACTCTGCAATAGCAACACCGGATGTTTGTCCAAGAGCCTGTAGCAACTTGTGCTTTTCTTGTTCGTTACTTTGTGGAGTAAAACGTTCTTTCAGTCTTTCAATGGTTTTCTGCAAGCGACCGAGGTTAACTGGTTTTAAAATGTAATCTATTGCATTCAACTCAAATGCATCTACGGCGTAGTCACTGTATGCGCTTACAAATACAATAAAAGGCAATGTGTCTGATTGTAATGCTTGAACGACTTCTAAACCGTTCAAACCTGGCATTTGCAAGTCGAGAAACAATACGTCTGGAGATAATTTCTGACACGCTTGTATTGCTGAATCACCATCTTGTGCCTCAGCTATCACCTCAACGTCCTCTGTTTTTTCCAAACGGATGCGCAACCCCTCAAGTGCTAACGGCTCATCATCGACAATTATCGCGGTTAACTTTCTGTCTGTCATTTGCGCTCCGATACAACAAATGGAAATGAAATCGCTAACTTCGAACCCACGTTTTGTGTCACTTTAAAATCGATAGAATAGTCGCCTGAAAACATAGTATTGAGACGTTCATTAGTATTTTTGAGACCAATTCCCATCCCTTGTTTTTCGTTTGTCTGTAATAAGTTACCTTCATCCACCAGTGATATGTTAACTCGACCACTTTTTAGTCGAACAATTAAGCTCACTCTTGTTTCGCCTTTATTTGGTTCGACTGCATATTTAATTGAATTTTCGACCAGTGGCTGCAGCAACATAGTTGGCACCATTCCGGAGTAAGCTAAGGGGTCAATATTCCGTTGGAATTTTAAGCGGTCGCCAAAACGCACTTTTTCAATACCAACATATAAATCTAATAATTCTAACTCTTTACTTAAGGATGTTTGACTCTTTATATCTTGGTCTAATGAATGGCGAAAAAATTCACAAAGTTGATCCAACATTTCATTCGCTTTATCATTTTCACTTTTATATATCAGGGTAGAAATTGCGTTCATGGTATTGAACATAAAATGTGGATTAATCTGGTACCGCAACATTTTTAGCTGCGCATCTTTCGCCTTAGTTTCGGCGCGCAGTAACATCTCATGTTCTTTTTGCAATTTTGTGTTGTACAACATAATAAAAAAAATACCTGTCCAAACGAACATAGTGGCCAGCGAAAACAACAGCCAGCCACCAAACTCGAGCATATCCCATGCCTCATTCCAACGCTGATCATAAACAATAACCTTGTACGAACTTAATTTTATGATGTTGTATATTAGCCCTAACACGGACGCCGAGAAGAAACTCCAAAAAAGAGTGAGCTTGATTGGTAAGTGAACAATACTCTGAATGAGTTGCCATTGAAAAAAAGACAATAAAAAGCCAGCAAACGTTTCGATAGCTAAATTAATTAGCTGACCATTGATATTGAAACCAGGGACATCAATTCTAGGGTGAATGATGGCTAAAAAGACGAACACGGCATATCCGAACCAGCCGCCTATTTGCACAGTCCAAAGTTGATGACTTTGGTTTGAAAACACTTGCGGTTCGAACTCTAATCGAGCAACATCGCCTTCTGCCGTTTTAAAGTTGTCTATCATCGTACCTGTTACTACCCACGCTTACTCAGTCACTAAATAAAGATTTACTTTACATGAGAGCCGCTGATGTGGGCGACTTTAGCGATCACCCGCAACAAAACTGCGACAAAGCGAGCTCGACTTCTCATCATTTTATTCTTTATAAGTTAGTAAAAAATCACAAGAAAGCACATAAATTGAAAGAATTATGTGCCGTAATTACAGTTATTAATCTTCCTTTTGCAAAGACAATGCGTACTTATACAAGTCATTCTTTTTAAGGCCATGCACTTGTGCTGTGATTGCAGCGGCTTTTTTTAGAGGCAACTCATCGGTTAACGCCAATAATAACTTTTCAGCATCTTCCGACATTAATTGTTCAACTTTATTGGGTGACACCATTAATACCATCTCACCTTGTTGACGGTCTTTGTCTACTTGCAGCCAATCAATGATCTGAGGTGCACTGCCTTTAACAAAGCTTTCGAAGTGTTTGGTTAACTCTTTAGCTAGAACCAGTTCACGTTCTTCACCATACACTTCCATCATATATTTCAACGTGTCTATTACCCGGCGCGGGCTTTCGTAAAATACAGTCGTAAAATCAGCATTTTTATATTTTTGCAATTCTGATAGCCGCGCTTGTTGTTTGACCGGTAAAAAGCCAGCAAATAAAAACTTATCCGTAGGCAAGCCCGCTGCACTTAATGCCGTGATCACAGCACTTGGACCAGGTATAGGGTGAACCTCAACATCCTGCTCGCGGGCGATGTTTACTAAATTATAACCTGGGTCTGAAATCAAAGGCGTACCAGCGTCCGAAATTAACGCGATGGACTTTCCTTCATTGATTAAATCAATCAAATATTGCGCTTTTTGTTTTTCATTGTGGTCATGTAAGGCAAACATTTTGGTGGTGATACCAAAGTGTGAGAGCAGTTTACCACTGTGTCTGGTGTCTTCGGCAGCGATAAGATCAGCGTTTTGCAATATCTCTAGCGCGCGTTGGGTAATATCCGCAAGATTCCCGATTGGCGTAGCAACAATGTAGAGTTTGCCTGATTCCGTCATAACTAGATATCTCGTCGAGTGAGTTGTGCATAAAAAAGTAGGCGAGTATGATACCCTGATTACGCACACAACTGAATCAAAGCTTTTGAAGGACTACTCAGTGCTGTCACCGTTAACATCGCCATTGTTTGCTATCATCAGAAACGTTTCTCTTATTTGTTGTGCCCTTATACTAAGTGCGTGCTCGTCGAGTCCAACACCTTCAAAGCAGAGTCAAACCGCTCCAAGTGCATTGCCTAGCAGTGCGGTCTCGCAAAACGATAGTCAGACTATAAAAACCAGCGCTGAGGTTCTCAACGAACTAAAAGAAAACCCACAACTAAACGAACAACAGCAAAGGCAACTGCGTATTGATGCAGCATATTTAGCTCTGTATGAACAACAACCTATCGAATCTGTTGCAAGCATTGTTAAACGAATTAACCCGAATGAATTCACTACCTTAGAACAAGACATTCAACTTGCCGATTTATATGTGCAAACGGCAGCATTCGACAATGCACAAACAGTGTTAGAACGTTTACAGCAAGGAGTTCTGCCTAAACAATATCAAGTCACAATGCGACTATTATCTGCTCAAATCGATACCGCAAATCAGCAATTTTTAGCCAGTTTACGTAATCTCTTTCGTCTCAATCAATTATATTCAAATCAATATAGCGAGCAGCAACTGGGTATTGCCAATCGTTTAATTTGGCAGAATATTTTAAATTTACCGCTGCAAACACTAAGTGCGTTTAAATACGAGTTTGGCGACGAGGCGGACAGTTGGTTACTGCTGGCAGAAATTATTGAAGATTTTGTCAACAACCCTAGCGCATTCTCCAACAACTTTAATCGTTGGTACCAGAACCACAGTAATTACCGAAGTTTTCAATATTTACCGGAAAGTATTCAATCACTAGCGAAAAGTGCGCCCTATGAACCGACCAACATCGCGTTATTATTGCCATTTAGCGGCTCTTTAGCCAAACAAGCAGAAGCAATCCGCAACGGTTTTCTTGCCTATAATAACTTTGATACGAATACCAAACTGACTTTAATCGACACCAATAAGAATAGTCTGACAGCAATTGAAGCCATTATTACCGAGCAAAACATCGAGTTTATTGTCGGGCCTTTGTTAAAAGAAAAAATTGTTGAGTTTCAAGGCAGCGAATTGCTGAAAACCATCCCAACGCTTAACTTAAACACCATTTCAGAAGTTGATATCTCACCGGTTAAAGAACAGTTTTTTTACGCCCTCGCGCCTGAAGACGAAATTGAACAAGCTGTCGACTATTTCTTAGCTAAAAAAATTGAAAACCCTGCTCTTATATACGCCGATAATTCGCTTGGTAGGCGACTTGCTCAGCAATTTGAATATCAGTGGCGTCAAGCCACCGAGAAACCGCTTGAAAGCATTGCCTTTAAGAGTAAGTCAAAGTTAGGTGTTGCAGTAAAAGAGCTTTTGGATGTCGGCCTGAGCGAGCAACGAATCGATGAAATTAAAAAGCTGTTTGGCAATCACATCAAGTCCGAACAGCGCAGTCGAACCGATATTGATGCTATTTATATAATCGCTAACTCGCAGCAAACTCGGCTAATAAAACCGTTTTTTGATGTTAACGTTAGTACCTTTGGCAAACGATTACCCATTTACGCTTCTAGTCGCAGTTATGTTGTTGGTGAATCAAGTGTCGAAAAACGTGACTTAAATGGCTTAATCTTTACCGAAATGACTTGGATGTTGAAAGATAATGCACCCGCTATCACTCGAATTTATGATGAAGTTGGCACTAATAATACGCAGTTAAAAAAGCTGTTTGCTTTTGGATATGACGCGCACAAATTAATGCCTATACTTAAACAATTAGCCATCTTGCCAGAAGTGACTGTGCAGGGGCTGACCGGAGAGTTGCAAGTTATTAATCAACAACGAGTGAAAAGGAATTTACAGTGGTCTCAATATCGACAAGGAAGAGTCGTTGTTCTTCAAACTGCTAAACAATAAAAATACAAATAAAAAACGCATTGGTGATCAAAAAGAGCAACTAGCAAAGGCTTATTTGGTTCAACACCAATTGCGTTTCATCGAGCAAAATTTTCATTGTAAATGGGGAGAAATCGACCTGATTTTTCAAGACCCCACAAGCAATCAATTAGTGTTTGTTGAAGTTCGCTACCGTTCCTCAAAACAATATGGCGGAGCTGCTGCATCGATTACTCCCGCTAAACAACAAAAAATTAAAAAGTCCGCGCTTTTTTATCTCTCACAACGTAAAATTGAACCCAACTTAAGATTCGATGTCATAGCCATCGACGGAAACGAAATTAACTGGATTCAAAACGCATTTTCATGACCGAAAACAAAATCAAGCAACTTTACACGAGTAACATACAAAACCTGATGGCGTCTGGTGAACAAAACGCAGACTATCTCGCGTTGTCAGCAGCGTTAATTTCGCAGACCTTATTATCAGGCAATAAAGTGATTACCTGTGGCTCTCCACTCAGTAAAATGGTGGCTCAGCATTTTGCTGGTTTATTGGTTAACTATTACGAAATTGAACGTCCATGTTTGCCCGCAATTAGTTTATCCGATCAAATATTAAATTGTGATCTTGAAGGGCAACTAACCAATAACACAAATGACGTATATGCCCGTCAAGTCAGAGCCGTATCAAACCCACAGGATATTTTGGTTGTATTTTCAATCAATAATAAAGAGCCTGAAATAAAATCCGCAATAGAAGCCGCATTAACTAAAGATGTTCAAGTAATCGCATTTACCTGTCACGACGGTGGTGAAATCGCGGGCCTGCTGGGTGAAAATGACATTGAAATTCGTTTACCGACACACAAGCCAAGTCGTACGTTGGAAATACAACTGTTCACAGTACATGTACTCAGCGAGCTTATCGACGAAGTTATCTTTTCCATGTAGTAACCAAGAGCATTAAATCATTATGAAACACTCAGTTTTTCCATTACTCTTTTTATTTATTGTTTTAAACCTACAAGGTTGTGCGACCGCTATTGTCGCTGGTACAGCCGTTACCGCAGTATCAGCGGCTAATGATCCTCGTACTATTGGTGTTCAAATTGATGACAGCACCATAGAGGTGAAAGCAATGTTAAAGCTTATGCAAGACGACGGTATAGATAAACACACTCATCTTAATGTCGTAAGTTACGACGGTAATATATTGGTAGTTGGTCAGTCTCCGAATCAATTTTTAATCGACAGTGCACTTAAGATCTTGAATGGCATTGAAGGCGTTAAAAAGGTCTACAATCAAGTGAAATTAGGTACACCTGTGACGCTATCAACAAAAACGACTGACACTTGGATAACTACTAAAGTGAAAACCAATTTATTGACCGATGAAGTGGTAAAAGGTCACAACATTAAAGTGGTTACCGAGAATAAAGTGGTCTATTTATTGGGGAATGTGGATAAAGAACAAGCTACCGCGGCGGCGGCAATTGCTTCAAAGGTTTCAGGTGTTGATCAAGTGATCACAGTCTTTAGTAACTAAACGACTGACCTAGAGTTTATTAAACGCAGCAACAAAAAAAGAGTAAACACAGTTTACTCTTTTTTTAATTTAACGTATCGATAATCGCTATTTTACAATGGATAAATGAGAAGCTTTTTTCTTCTTAGATTTATCGTCCGATTTCTCAGTATTCACTTCACTACTGGTTTTGATATCAGACTCAACTACCGACATCTTACTTTCGCTTCTGCCGCTTTCCTCGCTTTTAGATTTATCTGTAATTACATCTGAATCTTCAGCGTTTAAATCTTCCGGTAACTCTTCCGGCGGGAACATAGTACCCGCGCCGTTCTCTCTGGCGTAAATTGCACTTATTGCGTAAATAGGAATGTAAACGTCAAACGGCACGCCACCAAAACGAGCAGAGAAAGTAACTTGATGATCGTCCATCAGCAACGACTGAACAGCCGTAGGGTTAATATTTAATACAACTTGACCATCCGTGACCGTTTGCGGAGGCACACTTACGTGTGGAAGGTCAGCTTCCACAACTATATAAGGAGTGCACTCATTATCAACTATCCACTGATAAAATGCTTTTAACAGATAAGGACGGTTTGAGGTCATATTAATGTTGTCAGACATATTAAACTTTTAGCTGCTATATGAATTAGTAAGTCGAACGGATATCTTTTTCAACATCAGTTAATGATGCCTGGAAAGATTCACGCTCAAATACACGTAACATGTATGTTTTAATCTCTTTTGACGCTGCACCGTCAAGCTCAATACCCCAAGCCGGTAAACGCCATAAAAGTGGTGCCAAATAACAATCTACTAGAGAAAACTCTTCGCTCATAAAATACGGCTGCTCTGCAAACACTGGCGCAATTGATAAGATTTCCTCTTTTAATTGCTGCGCTGCTGAATCGTCGCCTGCATCAATCTTACGAGCAAGTGTGTACCAATCATTTTCAATGCGATCCATCATTAAACGACAACGACCACGTGCTACCGGGTATACAGGCATCAAAGGTGGGTGAGGGAAGCGCTCGTCTAAATACTCGTTGATAATGTTAGCGCGGTATAAACCTAACTCTCTATCAATTAACGTTGGTACATTGCCATACGGATTAACCTCGTAAAGATCTTCTGGCATGTTGTCTGGCGTAACGTAGTGGATATCAACATTGACACCTTTTTCCGCTAAAACAATACGAACCTGGTGACTATACATATCGTTAGCGCCAGAAAATAACGTCATAACTGCTCTTTTGTTTGCCGATACAGCCATTTATTTCTCCAATTTATTCCGTTCGGTCGATCGTGTTCTTCAAAAACATCGATCTTTAAAACAAAGAAAAAGGGGTATAGACCCCTTTTCAAATCATTCCTGCATTATAACGCCAACCAGCCCACTATTCGAGTAATAACTACTCAATTACTGAGAGCTGACGCTAAATCGAATTTATTTTACGTCTTTCCAGTATTCTTTCTTAAGTAATACCGCTAAAACGAAGAATACCAAACAGTAAAGCAATGCTTTCCAGCCCATACTCTCGCGTTCTAGAATCATAGGCTCACCGATGTAAACCATGAAGTTAGTCAGGTCCAGTACCGCTTGGTCGTATTCGTCTGCGCTTAATTCACCTGAGCCATCTGTTTCAATGCCAACAAACACTTCTTGTTCTTGGCCGTCAATTAAACGAGTTTCGTAAACTTTACGTGGGACACCTTGCAACTCTTGCAATACGTGCGGCATACCAACGTCTTTAAATACTGTGTTGTTCACGCCAAATGGACGTGACGGATCAACATAGAAAGACTTAAGGTAGCTATAAATCCAATCTGGACCACGTAAACGAGCTTCTAGCGTTAAATCTGGTGGTGGAGCACCAAACCATTTAGCTGCTGAATCTGCAGGCATTGAGTTCTTAATATGATCGCCCACTTTAGTGTCTTTGGTAAACACAAGATTTTCCATGCCCACATCAAGTGGAATACCTAGGTCATTGAACGTGCGCTCATAACGTTGGAACTGTGCTTGGTGACAACCAAGGCAGTAGTTCATGAACAATTTAGCACCGCGTTGTAACGAAGGTTTATCTGTTTGATCTATTTCAGCCTTGTAAGGCAAAGGACCGCCACCTGCTGCAAACACAGCAGATGAAACTAAACCACCTAATAAACTAAGAGTAACTAATAACTTTTTCATTATTTTGTGATCCTTTCTGGTAATGGCTTAGTCTTCTCATTTTTACTGTACAAGAACAAGGCAACAAAGAATAAGAAGTAAATAACAGTCAATACTCTCGCCAAAGATTCCTTAAACGGTGTACCTGGAGTTCCGCCTAAGTAACCTAAAATGATAAACACAACGGCAAATATAATTAGGTTCCATTTGTGTAAACCACAGCGGTAACGCCATGAACGAACCGTACCACGGTCAAGCCAAGGTAATAAGGCTAAAAGAATAATCGCACCAAACATCGCAATTACACCAAGGAATGGATCTGGAACCGCTTTCAAAATTGCGTAGAAAGGCGTGAAGTACCAAACAGGGAATACGTGCTCAGGCGTTTTTAAGTTATTCGCCATTTCAAAGTTAGGATGTTCAATGAACTTACCGTACATATCTGGGTTAAAGAACATGACGTAACAGAACAAGAATAAGAACACACCAAATGCCATTAAATCTTTCAATACCATGTGCGGGAAGAAAGGAACAACGTCATCTAAGATATCTTTTTTCGATGTATAATATTCGTGGAATTCAAACTTAGTTTTATCTTCTTCTGCGACCGTACCTTTAGGACGTTTAACATCAACACCGTCAGGGTTGTTAGAGCCAACTTCGTGCAATGCAACAATGTGTAAGAACACTAAGATAACAATAACCAATGGCAACGCAATTACGTGTAACGCGAAGAAACGGTTTAGAGTCGCACCAGATACAACATAGTCACCACGTATCCAAAGAGATAAATCTTCACCAATAAATGGAATAGTACCGAACAGGCCGATAATTACCTGTGCGCCCCAGTATGACATCTGGCCCCAAGGTAATAAGTAACCCATAAAAGCTTCCGCCATCAATGCTAGGTATATGAACATACCGAATAACCACAGAAGTTCACGAGGTTTTTGATAAGAACCATACATCATGCCGCGGAACATGTGTAAGTAGACAACGACGAAGAAGGCTGAGGCGCCCGTCGAGTGCATGTATCTGATAACCCAACCGTACTCAACATCACGCATGATATATTCAACCGAAGCGAACGCGCCGGCTGCTGAAGGTTCGTAATTCATGGTTAACCAAATACCAGTAACGATTTGGTTAACAAGAACGATAGTCGCTAAGAAACCAAATACGTACCAAAAATTCATATTTTTTGGTGCTGGATATTTGGTCATGTGCATTTCAACGACACGAGTCATTGGAATACGAGCATCAATCCAATCAATTAGATTTTTAAACATTATGCCGCTCCTTCGTCTTCACCAATTAAGATGGTGTTGTCAGTCATAAAATAATGAGGAGGAACTTGTAAGTTTGCACCTGCTGGTACGCCACTGAATACACGGCCCGCCATATCAAACTTAGAGCCATGACACGGACAATAAAAACCAGAATCGATGCCTTCTACAACTTCTTGATAACCTTCTGAGTAATACGTCGGTGAGCAACCTAGGTGAGTACAAATACCAACGGCAATGAAGATTTCTTCTTTCTTAGAGCGGTGAATATTTTTTGCATAAGCCGGTTGTTGTTTTTCAACATCTGAATTTGCATCTTTAAGATCGTTTGGCGAAATCTTTGATAACTGTTCGAGCATTTCAGGTGTTCTATAAATGATCCAAACTGGCTTACTACGCCATTCAACACGGATCAATTGACCCGGTTCTAGTTTGGTTATATCTACTTCAACTGCAGCACCGGCTGATTTAGCTCTAGCACTTGGGTTCCATGAAGCAATAAATGGCACAGCCGCTGCAACCGCTCCAGCACCACCAACTACTGCTGTAGCTGCGGTGAGAAAACGACGACGACTATTGTCTACAGGCGCATTGCTCATCCAATATTCTCCGCGATTAGGATTAATTTGCGAGTAAGAGTTTCGATAAACCGAAACGAGTTCTTACAATTTTGTTAATTAGACCAATTCTACCGAAAAAGCCTCATATAAAACAAGGCAATATGTCATAGTTCTGCCAAGTTTAGTCAATTTATTGATCTATCCCTAAAAAATATCTGAATTAATTATGAACATATCATTGTTCAAATTAAAAAGAGGCTATGTTTCGGTCGATTATGCTCAGTTAACTGCCATAAAAGCCAGCCAATAAAAAAGCCCGCATAAGCGAGCTTTTTTTATAAGAAATTGCAAAGCAATATTAACGTTTTGAGAACTG
>JABXID010000258.1 GCA_013373245.1 Gammaproteobacteria bacterium | reverse complement strand
CTACCTGCTCAACTACGGCCAATTTAAAGCCTAGCGTGTAATCTTTTTGTGTTCGTTTAACTCTCTGTTTATCTGTACTTGTCATAATAAGTCCCAAATGTGTAAACACATTTCAGGACGGGACACAGACACAAAAAAAGCCAACCCTATGGGTTGGCTTTTTAAATCTAAATTAAGAAGCTTTGATTAGTAGAACGTCTTCTTAAATTCAACGCCCCAAGTTGCGCCTTCGTTAACAATACCTGTATTGTTATTAAAGTCGATTGCCCCCTTTAGGTTGTCTTCGTCTGTAATGTTACGACCAAATAACGCAATTTCCATATCCATGTCAAAGTGTACATAACCTAAACGTAGTCCTAACTCAAACTGACCATCTGTTTTGAACTCTTCAGCTTCATAGATAAAGATATTGGTTTTACCTTGACGAGCATAATCTGAATACACAAACATTTCACCATCATTGCCAATAGGCATAGAGTAACGACCTGTTAAAGTTAAGATTGTCTCTGGCGCATTAGGGAACGGATTACCGTCAACTGCTGCATCATAAAACGTATCAAAACCGAATCCATTTGGAACTTGTCTTTCAGTTACAGGGTCTAAAGGTGTACAAGTCCAATCGGTAGAGCCATTGATTACAGAACCACAAGTTTGAATTAATAAATCAGAATCTTGCAATTCAGTGTTGTTATATGAAAAGCCAGCAGTTAATACTAAATTTTCATTCACGCGATATTCTGAATCAATTTCAAAACCAGTGCCTACACCTTTATCAGCGTTCGTCAGTGCAACTAAGTTACCGTTACCACCTACTGCAGTTAACTGGATATCATCGATTACATAATGGAAAACTGCACCGTTTAATCGCAAAGTATTATCGATCAAATCTGCTTTAAATCCAGCTTCATAAGACATAATTGTCTCGGCATCCGCTACTGATGGATTGCCACTAAAGTTAACATCACGACCTTGTATAGACTGAGCTCTGAAACCATTTGAAACGCGAGCATATACGCTAGTATCAGCATCTAGCTTGTAATTCGCCATACCTTCCCAGCTCCATTGGCCGTCATCAACTTCTACAAAATCAACAGGCTCTGGACGCAAGTCAAGTGGAGCAAATGGTGAAGCGCCAACATTTCGTTCGCCTATAACCTCTAAAGATTTTTCGTCATAGGTGTATCGTAAACCACCTACAATCGTTAATTGTTCGTCAACTTGATATGTAGACTGACCGAATACTGCCCAAGTTGTGTTTTCATGTCTTACTTCTGAAGCACCTAAGAAGCCATCGATGGTTTCAACATTGAACGCTGAATCAAAGTAGAAAAAGCCAGTTTGCCAAGTAATTTGATCGTTACCATTAGATGCAAAACGTACTTCTTGAGTAAATTGCTCTAAACCTTTCATTTTGTCTTCAGTAACTGCATCAAAGCGAAGTGCACCAGGCCCCATAGCAGGCGCAAATGGAGAACCCCAACCGCCGTCAATATCACCTTTACTCTGACCGTCTGCATTTTCTTGCGCAGTGATAGACGTTAACGTGAACGCACCAAAGTCATAGCTTACGTTTACGCTCCAACCATCAGAGTCATAAGATTGCGGATTATTGTCGCCAGAGTCGTCTGTACCAGCATCGTAATAAACTGTATCACGGTCATAGTTTTCGTTTAATTCATTGCTACCAGCAGTCAAAACATTTGCTCTAAAAACAGATGCAGTCCCTTCTAGTGAACGACCATGAATGTTAAATAATACGTCTAGTTCGTCAGTTGGGTTATATGCAAACTGCAAACGATACGCTTGCTCTTCAAAGCCGCCTAACGCGTCTTTTTCTTCAAAACCTGGAGCTGCATTATCAATCCAGTCATCTTTCGATTGGTTTAATACTGAAATACGAGCAGATAAGTCGTCAGTCAGACCGCCACCCACAGCACCTTCAAGGTTAACTAAACCGTAAGAACCAAAACCTGTTTTAACATACGCATCAAAGTCTTCAGTTGGCTTTCTGCTGCTAAATTTAATAATACCGGCCGTGGTATTACGGCCAAATAATGAACCTTGTGGACCACGAATAACTTCAACCTGATCTACGTCAAATAACGGAAAACTTTTTAATACAACGTTTTCCATAACCACTTCGTCCATAATGATAGACACGGGCTGAGATGCCGCTAAATCGAAGTCGGTGTTACCAATACCACGCATGTAAAAACGTGGAGCAACACGGCCATTTGATGATTCGGCATATAGACCAGGAACACGAGTAGCAAGCGCTAAAATATCGTCACCAGCAGCAAAGATATTATCGAACTTTTCACCTGACAAGGTGGCGATAGATACTGGCACGTCTTGAATAGACTGTGTTCTTTTTAGTGCTGTAACTGTGATTTTTTCTAATTTGCTGTCATCTACTGCTTCTTCAGAAAAGGCGGCAGGAGCGTTAAACAGGGCTGCATTAATGCTAAGAGCAAGAACCGATTTAGTGATTGCTTTCATGTGTGATCTCAAAGTTTTAGTTAATGTGAAGTGATACAACTGATCAATGTGTTGTCTGACCAGATTGTACGTTAAACTTGCGTTTTCAACAATCAAATATTGCAACTGACGCAATTAATTATTGCTAATTGCATAATTTGACTTGCATCATAATCAGATCGAATTATGATCCCCCGCTTAACTCTTCCCAAAGTAGATAAAAGGTATAGGTAATTACGTGGAATTTGCATGGCTTCGCAGTCTAATAGGCATTGTTGTTTTATTGGGACTGGCGGTTTTACTCTCATCCAAACGCACTCACATTAACCCACGTACGGTTATTTCTGCTTTCGGATTACAATTTTTATTAGGTGCGCTAGTTCTATATTGGCCAACCGGAAAAGATATATTACTAGCTGTGTCTACCACACTGAGTAATATTTTTAGTTACGCGGAAGATGGTATTGTCTTCATGTTCGGCGAACAGATAGGCGGAAAAAGCTTAGGATTTATTTTTGCCGTACATATTCTTCCCGTTATCGTATTTTTCTCTTCCCTAATCGCGGTACTTTATTACCTTGGTATTATGGGCAAACTTATCAGTATCTTTGGTGGTGGCTTGCGTAAGTTAACGGGCACTTCTAAACCTGAGTCTATGTGCGCAGCAGCAAATATTGTCGTTGGTCAAGCGGAAGCACCCCTGGTTGTAAAACCTTTTTTACCAACAATGACCAAATCAGAGTTATTTGCCGTTATGGTTGGCGGCATGGCAACAGTAGCAGGTGCAATTATCGCTGGTTTAGCCGGTATAGGTGTTGAATTAAAATATTTAATTGCCGCAAGTTTTATGGCCGCGCCTGGCGGATTAATGATGGCAAAAATATTTATGCCTGAAACGAACGAGCCAAAAAATGAACTAGAAGAATTATCACTGGAAGCTTCCAATCATGTAAACGTTATAGATGCTGCGGCTGATGGCGCAGCGGATGGTATGAAGTTCGCACTTAGTATTGGCGCTATGTTAATTGCATTTATCGCCTTAATTGGACTGTTCAATGGCATATTAGGTGCTGTTGGTGGTTGGTTCGGTTATGAAGGTTTAACTTTGCAAATCATTTTAGGTTACGTTTTTAGCCCGATTGCTTACATCATTGGTGTGCCATGGAGCGAAGCGCAATTAGCGGGTAGCTTCTTAGGTCAAAAACTAATTTTGAATGAGTTTGTCGCTTATCTAGATTTTATCAATCACAAAGAAAATTTATCGGAATTAACTCAAGTAGTGGTAACTTTTGGTTTATGTGGATTTGCCAACTTATCTTCAATCGCCATTTTAATTGGTGGTATTGGTAGTATGGCACCAAACCGTCGCCACGATTTAGCCTCGCTTGGTTTAAAAGCAGTATTAGCTGCAACCATGGCGAACTTAATGAGTGCCGCGATTGCTGGCTTTTTCATCGCGATCACTTAAATACTAACGTTGGCAATGCTTGAAGGTTATTAAAGTATTGCCAACTTTTTAGTCAAAATTATTTTCTATAACTAATTGCAAAATATCTGTTGTCACAGACTTGCATACAGATATTATCCCCCCATAAAACAGCGTATATAAAAACTTTTTGGAGTGTTCTTAATGAGCGAAGTACAACATCATAAATTGATCATTTTAGGTTCTGGCCCTGCGGGATATACAGCGGCTGTTTATGCAGCCAGAGCTAACTTAAATCCAGTACTAATCACAGGTATGCAGCAAGGTGGTCAGCTAACCACAACAACAGAAGTTGAAAACTGGCCTGGCGACGCAAACGATCTGACTGGTCCTAAGCTTATGGATCGCATGAAAGAACACGCAGAGAAATTTGAAACTCAAATTATTTTTGACCATATCAACCAAGTTGATTTCAGCAAAAAGCCATACACACTTAAGGGCGATTCAGTAAGCTACACGTGTGACGCTTTGATTATTTGTACCGGTGCATCAGCCCAATACTTAGGTTTAGAGTCTGAACAAGCATTCATGGGGCGCGGTGTATCAGCTTGTGCGACTTGTGACGGATTTTTCTACCGCAACCAGAAAGTAGCCGTAGTTGGTGGTGGTAATACAGCGGTTGAAGAAGCCTTGTATTTATCTAATATTGCTTCGGAAGTTCATTTAGTTCATCGCAGAGACACATTCCGCGCTGAAAAAATTCTTATCAACCGACTAATGGATAAAGTGGAAAACGGCAATATTATTTTGCACACCAACAAAACCCTTAATGAAGTTGTTGGTGATGACATGGGTGTGACTGGTGTTAAGTTGGACTGTACGCAAGGTGGTGAGCAAGAAGCCTTTGACGTCATGGGGTTATTTATCGCCATCGGCCACAAACCAAACACAGGTATCTTTGATGGCCAAGTGGAAATGAAAGATGGTTATATCGTGATTAACAGCGGTTTAAACGGCAATGCAACGGCGACAAGTGTTGAGGGTGTATTTGCCGCAGGTGATGTATGTGATCATCAATACCGTCAAGCTATTACATCTGCCGGAACGGGCTGTATGGCAGCGCTTGATGCAGAACGTTACTTAGACGCTCTGTAGAACATACTTTATGTTTAAAGGGGCTAAATTGCCCCTTTTCCTTGCTTGGTTTCATTATGCCGCAGCAGCTCTTCTATCTCAACGACGACCCAAGTTGGTTTCCTGATCCAAACGGCGCTTTGGATGACCCGTCCGGTCTGCTTGCCATCGGCGGTGACTTGACTAGTGAACGTGTCCATCAAGCCTATTTAAATGGTGTCTTCCCTTGGTATTCAGACGATGAGCCCATAATGTGGTGGAGTCCTGACCCTCGCGCTATTTTTTATCCTGAGCAAATCAAGGTCAATAAAAGCCTGCGCAAATTTTTAAAGAAATGCCAATACAGCGTCAGTATTAACACCGACTTTAAACGCGTTATGGAGCACTGTGCCAAGCCACGTCCGAATTCAGAGGGCACTTGGATCATGCCAGAAATGATCGACTGTTACAGCCAACTGCACCGAGAAGGTCATGCTCATTCTATAGAAATTTGGCAAATAGATGAAAATGGTAAAGATCTTATTGGTGGTTTGTATGGTGTCTTGGTTGGTAATTGCTTTTGCGGCGAGTCCATGTTTTCTAAACAAAAAAATGCGTCTAAGTTAGCGTTAATTTGTTTGGCCGAGTTGCTAAAAACGAGTGAGGGTTCGTTCATTGATTGTCAATTGCCCAACCCTTATTTGATGAGTATGGGAGCCAAATTGATCTCGAGAGAGGTTTATTTAAGCAAACTGCTGTCAGCTAAAATTAAAAGTACGCAAGACTCGCTTTTTTCTCCTAGATTTATACAGTGGCAAACAATTTTAAAACACAATGACAACGGTTAAATTTGGTTTATCGACCACTTTTCCATGTGGTTATTTAGAGCATGAGCAAGAACGATTGTTAGTCTATATCGACGAACAACCGCTCTCCCCTGCGCTCTATTCAGCACTGCAAAGCCAAGGTTTTCGTCGTTCTGAAGATCAAGTTTACAAACCACATTGCCAACAGTGTAATGCCTGCCAATCTATTCGTCTGCCAGTTAGCAAGACTCTTCTGACTCGCAGCCAAAAACGACTTTTAAAAAAGGCAAGCGGATTTCATATTCGATTATCGAACAAGGTGAAAAGCTCTTACTACCCTCTGTATGAGCAATATATCAATCAAAAACATAAAGGCGGGGTCATGTATCCCGCGTCCCCTAGCCAGCTTGAGAGTTTCACTCAATGCACTTGGATGCCTCCGATTTTCATCGAGCTATACGATAATGAAAGTTTAATAGCTGTTGCAATTACGGATTCGACACCAGACAGCTTATCTGCCGTCTATACGTTTTATGCTCCTGATTATGCTAAATACTCCCTCGGTACATTGATGATTTTGCAACAAATTAACCTCGCCAAACAAATGAACAAGTCCTGGTTGTATTTGGGGTATTTCATCGAACAGTGCGAAAAAATGAGTTATAAAACACGATTTTCACCATATCAAATTCGTATCGGAGAGCAGTGGCATGAAGAAACTGTCGACTGTAAACATCCCTCGCCTCAACTGATTTAGCATTAACCCTTTACATATTGTTCATTTTTGGGCAAAATTCGCGCTTATTTTTTTACGCAAAATACAATTGTCCTAGAGGTTATACGCTTAATGGCGAAAGAAGACGTTATTGAAATGCAAGGCACTATCT
The DNA here is from genome assembly GCA_013373245.1 of Gammaproteobacteria bacterium. Lineage (GTDB taxonomy): Bacteria > Pseudomonadota > Gammaproteobacteria > Enterobacterales > Alteromonadaceae > Psychrosphaera. Next base: position 8,232 of record JABXID010000258.1, on the reverse strand, counting down.
TAGAAACCTTGCCAAATACTATGTTCCGTGTTGAATTAGAGAATGGTCACGTGGTTACAGCTCACATTTCAGGAAAAATGCGCAAACACTACATTCGTATTTTAACTGGTGACAAAGTAACTGTTGAAATGACACCTTATGACCTATCGAAAGGCCGTATTACTTTCCGTGCAAGATAGTCTGTTGACAATTCACTGTTAGTTAGCGAGCAAATAAAAAGCGAACCCTAGGTTCGCTTTTTTAGTTCTTACGTTTTATTTCACTATTTGCTTTCTGCACGACCAGTGAATTTAACTTCCGCCGTATTAATTTTGATTTTATCACCCGTTGAAATATGCTCAGGAACTTGCACAACAAGGCCTGTAGTTAACGTCGCTGGCTTGGTTCTCGCCGTTGCGGATCCACCTTTAATTGATGGCGCTGTTTCTTCAATAACTAGCTCGATGGTCGCCGGCAAGTCAATACCAACAGGATTCCCTTCGACCAGAACAATCTGCAACCCCTGTGTTTCTTCATTAATGAATAGTATCTCTTCGGATATAGCTTCTTTATTCAAATTGTAAGGCGTGTAGTCTTCGTTATCCATGAACACATACTCATCACCATCAATATAAGAAAACATGGCCGCACGACGCGTTAAGTCGGCCAGTTTAAGCATGTCACTGTCTTTAAAAGTCTCATCAACTTTTCCGCCGGTTACCACATCGTACATACGCATACGATATAAACTGCCACCTGCACGTCCCTGAGGTACTGAGCGCTCAATATCTTTGATGATCATCACTCGGTCATTAAATTCTATGGCTGCATGTTTTTTTATTTCGCTTGCCTTAGGCATGAGATAATTCCTACTTTCTTGATACTAACTTTTATTACACAAACAAAAGGCCTCTTTTGAGGCCCTTTCTCACTTTATTTTAACTAAGCTTATTTTTTCTTGGCTTTAGCCGGTTTCTTACGTTTATCTTCAACTTTCCACTCACCGTCGGTATACCAAGCAGCCCAGCCTGATGCTTTGCCTTTATCGTTTTCAGTCATGACATACTGTTGTTTGGTTTTTCGACTAAAACGGACTATAGAAGCGTTACCGTCAGGGTCTTGCGCTGGTGCATCCGCCAAGTAATAAAACTTAGGGCTGATCCTATCTCTAAATCTCGCTAACTCAGACACAAGTGGAGCTCTTGTCTCACGTGATTTGGGGAATGTTGACGCCGCTAAGAATATCCCTGCAGCTCCGTCGCGTAATACAAAATATCCATCAGACTTAGTACAAGGTAACTCTGGTAAATGAACAGGATCTTCTTTTGGTGGCGCGGCTTCACCGTTTTTCAAAAGTTTACGAGTGTTCTTGCACTCTTCACTGGTACAACCGAAATACTTACCAAAACGCCCTGATTTAAGTTCCATGTCTGAACCGCACTTATCACATTCGATAATTGGTCCATCGTAACCTTTAATTTTAAATTCACCAGTTTCGATTTCATGGCCATCACAGGTAGGGTTATTACCGCAAATATGAAGCTTTCTGCTTTCGTCGATAAGGTAACTGTCCATTGCGGTACCGCACTTTGGACAGCGCTTCATCTGACGCAGTACTTCAGTCTCTAATTCTTCCTCAGTGGCATTTACCGCTTCATCGCCACTGGTTAAGTTCATTGTGTTAGTGCAACGCTCTTTTGGCGGCAATGCATAGCCAGAACAACCTAAGAACACCCCCGTACTTGCGGTACGAATGTTCATCTTACGACCACATTTACCACAGTCGATATCTGTTTCAACTGGAGTATTTTGTCGCATTCCGCCTTCTTCCGGCTCAGAGGATGCTACTTCCAGTTTATTAGTAAAATCAGCGTAAAAAGTATCAAGTAACTTTTTCCACTCTAAGTCACCTTCAGCTACTTCATCTAAACGACCTTCCATCTTGGCAGTGAAGTCATAGTTAAGTAGCTCAGTGAAATTGTCGACTAAGCGATCGGTAACAATCTCACCCATTTTTTCAGCGTAAAAACGTCTATTTTCTAAACGTACATATCCTCTATCTTGAATGGTTGAGATAATTGAGGCGTAAGTGGACGGGCGACCGATACCACGCTTTTCAAGCTCTTTAACCAAGCTTGCTTCAGAAAAACGAGCCACAGGTTTTGTGAAATGTTGTTTTGGCAGTAACTCTTGCAAATTTAATGTTTCGCCAACCGATACATTTGGTAACTCAACGTTGTCATCGTTGGCTTTTTTGACAGCGGTTTGAACGCGTGTCCAACCATCAAACTTAAGCACGCGACCTTTCGCTTTCAGTTCAAAATCACCGGCTTGTACGGTCAAGTTTGTTACATCATATTCAGCTGGAGTCATTTGACAGGCAACAAACTGATTCCAAATCAGTTCATATAAACGCTCGGCATCTCTTTCCATACCCGAAAGTTGTGAAGCGGTTACCGCAACATTTGAGGGACGAATCGCTTCGTGAGCCTCTTGAGCACCCTCTTTTGAACCATAAAGATTTGGTTTTTCAGGTAAGTACTTTTCACCGAATTCACTTTGAATAAACATACGGCATGCGCCCACCGCTTCACTACTCAAGTTAGTGGAGTCGGTACGCATATAAGTTATATGACCGGCTTCATACAGGCGCTGCGCCATCATCATGGTTTTCTTTACACCAAAACCTAAACGTGTGCTTGCCGCTTGTTGTAGCGTAGAGGTAATGAATGGCGCTGAAGGTCTGCTCTTTGAAGGCTTGTCTTCGCGATTCGCTACAGTAAATGTCTGCCCTTTAATATCCGCCAAGACGTTGTCCATCTCAGCTTTATTAGTTGGCTTAAAGGTTTTACCTTGTTGTTTGGCAACTTCTAATAAAATCTGCTGCTTTTCAGCCGTTTTAGTGTCGGCGTGCAAACGCCAAAACTCTTCAGGAATGAACGCTTTAATTTCTCTCTCACGTTCAACAACAAGACGCACAGCTACAGACTGAACTCGACCTGCTGATAAACCTCTGGCGATTTTTTTCCATAATAACGGAGATACCATAAAGCCAACAACGCGGTCGAGAAAACGACGAGCTTGTTGCGCATTTACCATGTCAACGTTTAGCTCACCTGGTTGACTAAAGGCTTGTTGAATTGCGCTTTTAGTGATCTCGTTGAAAACCACGCGCTTAAACTTATCGTCATTGCCACCAATTATTTCCCGCAAGTGCCACGCAATGGCTTCTCCTTCGCGGTCCAAATCGGTTGCGAGATAAACTTGGTCAGCGTTTGCTGCAAGTTTCTTAAGTTCTGCTACAACTTTTTCTTTACCAGGTAATATTTGATATTTTGCATCCCAACCTTTTTCCGGGTTAATACCCATGCGAGCAATGAGTGCTTCTTTATCTTTTTTTGCTTTTAATGCTGCTTTTTCTTCCGCAGACATTCCTTTCGTAGATGTACGCTCAGCAGGCTTTTTTGCACCACCAGAGGTTGGCAAATCACGTATATGACCAACACTCGATTTTACAACAAACTCTTTACCTAAATACTTGTTGATGGTCTTAGCTTTTGCTGGTGACTCCACGATTACCAGAGACTTTCCCATAATTCCTCAATACTTTGCAGGATGAATTGCTTAGTTATACTAACTAATAAGATATATATGCGATTCTATTCGAACTCAAGCAAAAATCGCTAACAATTTCTGTTCGACTTTTAGATTTTCGGCGTTAACTGCGTATAATATAAGCACTTTTAAACCTTTGAATCCCAGTAAATCTGGGCACTTTTAAAATTTTCAATGCAGTTTAAACATATTTTTGTTCGATATAAAAATTAATTTTTAAACAAACTCACATTGAAAATAGTGATTATGCAAAAAAAGTTGAAAATTTTTTTGTGAATAAAAATGTAAATATCAAAACCGTATAACTTCGGGGAGAACATATACACATGAAGCAATTTGAAGCAAACTTTGACGGATTAGTTGGTCCAACTCACAACTATGCGGGTCTTTCAATCGGAAACGTCGCTTCATTATCGAACGCAAAAGACACTTCAAGTCCAAAATCTGCGGCCAAACAAGGTTTACAAAAAATGAAAGCCTTGCACGACATGGGACTTAAACAAGGCGTTTTAGCCCCACAAGAACGCCCAGATCTTAACGCTTTAAGACGCTTAGGGTTTTCTGGCTCTGACGCAAGCATTTTAGAACAAGCTGCTAAAAAAGCACCTCAAGTCCTAAGAGCTGTATATTCTGCATCAAGTATGTGGACTGCTAATGCCGCCACCGTTTCGCCAAGCGCTGACGCCAGAGACAATAAGGTCCACTTTACGCCTGCAAACTTGACTAATAAGTTCCATCGCTCATTAGAACCAGAAACTAGTGGTCGGATCTTAAAAGCCATGTTTAGCGACGAGCAGCACTTTGCTCACCACCAGCACTTACCTGATAATGATCACTTTGGTGATGAAGGTGCGGCCAACCACACTCGTTTTTGTGGTGAATACGGTCAAGAAGGTGTTGAATTATTTGTCTACGGCCGACATGCATTTGACTCGTCAAAGCCTGCTCCAGCTAAGTTTCCGGCTCGCCATACATTTGAAGCCTGTGAAGCCGTATCACGTTTACATCAACTAGACGACAAGAATGTCGTTTACATGCAACAAAATCCCGATGTAATTGACCAAGGTGTTTTCCACAACGACGTTATTTCGGTAGGTAATCAAAATGTGCTTTTTTATCACGAACAAGCTTTTTTAAATACCGAACAAGGTTTCAACGAAATTCAACAAAAGTTTGCTGCCGTTTCAGACAAAGACTTCCACTTTATCAAGGTCGCAAATAATCAAGTAACTGTTGAAGATGCTGTTAAGTCTTATTTGTTTAACACTCAGTTAGTAGACATTGGTAACGGCCAAATGGCGATTATTGCGCCTATGGAATGTAAAGAGAATACTGCCGTTCATAACTACTTAAATGAGTTGTTAACCCTGAATACACCTGTTCAACAAGTGCATTATTTTGACGTTAAACAAAGCATGCGTAATGGCGGCGGTCCGGCGTGTTTACGTTTACGTGTTGCGCTAAATGAGCAAGAGCTAGCGGCAACAAACCCTAATGTACTAATGTCAGATCAATTATTCACTACACTTAACACTTGGGTAGACAAACATTATCGTGATGTTTTAAGTGAGGACGACTTGCGCGACCCTAATTTAGTGGTTGAATCTAGAACCGCATTAGACGAGCTAACACAAATATTGAAATTAGGTTCAGTTTATCCGTTCCAGCTGTAAGCTGTAAGCTGAAAGCTGAAAGCTGAAAGACAAGCATAAAAAAACCGTTTCAAATTTTGAAACGGTTTTTTAACGTCAATCTGACGACTATTTAGTTAGGCTTTAGCGAGCTCTTTCGACTCATAAGTGAACGATAACTCTTTGGCTTTAATGCCAACTTTTACCACGCCACCTTCTGACAATTCACCGAACAACACTTCATTGGCTAATGGCTTTCTAAGATTATCTTGAATGACTCGGGCCATAGGACGGGCGCCCATCGTTTTGTCGTAACCTTTTTCTGCCAACCATTTAAGCGCAGCATCAGTAATCTGCAATTCGACTTGTTTTTTGTCGAGTTGTGATTGTAATTCAACAATAAACTTATCAACAACTTGCAAAATTGTTTGTTCATCAAGATGATTAAACCAAACAATGTTATCTAATCGGTTTCTGAACTCAGGCGTAAAGGTTCGCTTGATTTCTTCCATAGCATCCGAGCTATGATCTTGGTGGGCAAACCCTATCGACTTTTTGGATACTTCTGCAACACCAGCATTCGTTGTCATTACAAAAATAACATTTCTGAAGTCGGCTTTTCGGCCGTTGTTGTCGGTTAAGGTGCCGTGATCCATCACCTGCAACAAGATATTGAAAACATCTGGATGCGCTTTTTCAATTTCATCCAATAACACGACAGAGTGAGGGTGTTTCAATACAGCGTCGGTCAACTGCCCACCTTGCTCATAACCTACGTATCCTGGAGGAGCACCAATCAGACGGCTGACTGCATGACGCTCCATGTATTCAGACATATCAAACCGAATAAGCTCAATGCCTAACACCTTCGATAACTGTTTCGTAACTTCTGTTTTACCAACCCCTGTAGGTCCAGCGAATAAGAAACTGCCAACTGGTTTATCCTCGGCGCCAAGGCCTGAACGCGATAATCTAATAGCGGCAGACAGCGCGTCTATCGCTTCGTCTTGACCAAACACAGACAATTTTAAGTTACGGTCAACATTCTTAAGAATGTCCTTATCAGACTGCGACACTGACTTTTCAGGGATACGCGCGATCTTGGCAACTATCTGCTCGATAATGCCGACGTTAATTTGTTTTTTACGTTTAGTTTTTGGCAAAACCTTCTGATTTGCACCCGCTTCATCAATGATATCGATGGCTTTGTCTGGCAGGTGACGTTCATTGATATAACGATCAGACAACTCTGCCGCGGCTCTTAGTGCCGAGTTTGTGTATTTAACACCATGATGTTGCTCATATTTGTCTTTCAAACCTATTAAAATTTTAGTGGTGTCGGCCACACTCGGTTCAACTACGTCAATTTTTTGGAATCGACGCACTAGCGCTTTGTCTTTTTCAAAAATAGTACGGTATTCACCATAAGTTGTTGAGCCAATACAACGTAGTTTACCGGCTGACAATAAAGGTTTTAGTAAATTTGATGCATCCATTACGCCACCAGATGCGGCACCTGCGCCAATAATGGTGTGAATTTCATCTATGAATAATATCGCATGTTTTTGTGCTTGCAGTTGCTTTAATAATGCTTTCAAGCGCTTTTCAAAGTCACCACGGTATTTGGTACCCGCTAACAAACTGCCCATGTCGAGAGAATAAACCGTCGCGTCTTCAATCACCTCAGGTACGGTTTCATTAACAATTCGATATGCCAAACCTTCAGCTATTGCAGTTTTACCAACACCTGCTTCACCGATTAATAACGGGTTATTTTTCTTTCTGCGACACAACACTTGGATGCAGCGCTCTAATTCTTCATCGCGACCAATGATTGGATCAATCTCTCCATTTTTTGCCGCTTCATTTAGATTTGTGCACAGGCTGTCTAATTGACTTTCTTGTTCCGTTTCTTTGTCCTCGATTGAGTCGGTCGATTCGCTGTGTGGTTCTTCACTAGAATCACCACCATGAGAAATATAGTTCACTATATCTAAGCGTGTAATATCGAAACTTTTCAGTACATAAACGGCGTGAGATTCTTGCTCACTGTATATGGCGACCAGTACATTAGCACCAGTGACTTCTTGTTTACCCGACGATTGAACATGAAATACGGCACGTTGCAGAACACGCTGAAAACCAAGCGTAGGTTGAGTTTCTGCGCTACTATTTTCATCATCTGGCAAATAAGGGGTGGTTTGTTCAATAAATTCGGCAAGCTCTTTTCGAATCTTTTCAAAATCGGCATCGCAGGCTTCCAACACTTGTTTTGCATCAGAGTTTTCTAACAGGACCATCAATAAATGCTCTACGGTCATAAATTCATGGCGGTGTGCTCTCGCGTACTGAAACGCTTCGTTTAAAGTAACTTCTAACTCTTTGTTTAACATAGACACCTTCTTAGTAACATATATTCATTACAACATTGCAAACGGTAAAGATCACCGGATTGCGTTATGTGTACTATTACTCTTGTTCCATCGTGCATAACAACGGATGTTGATTAGCTCTCGAATATTGATTTACTTGAGCTACTTTTGTCTCTGCAACCTCTGCAGAATACGTTCCAACTACTGCCTTGCCCTCTTTGTGAACGCGAAACATTATATGATTGGCATTTTCTAACGATTTTGAGAAAAACTTCATTAGAACCTCCACAACAAAGTCCATGGGGGTGTAGTCATCGTTATTCAATATCACCTTATACATTGGTGGCTTTTTAAGTTTAGATTTAGATGCTTCTTTTACCAACGATGTATTTTGATTATCTGAAAGTCTAGGCATAAAAACGTCGAACCATGTCTTTAAAATTTAATCTTACAGCCTTTATATAAATATATTAGTCAATTCACAAAACTTAGTTACGAAAACTTGACTATTTGGTTAATTTATCTACATTCATAACTAAAGGGTGGCTCCAGAGCCCTTTATATGAGTTAAAAGAAAACGAAGGAAGTACGGAAATGGCAGTAGGTAAAGTTAAATGGTTTAACAACGCGAAAGG
>JABXID010000182.1 GCA_013373245.1 Gammaproteobacteria bacterium | reverse complement strand
GTGAACTCTTGAATATACTGGAACGCTTGATCAAACTTTCCTAATAGCGGTTCTGCCACTAACAAGGCAATTAGCAAAGATACCAACGTAGTCATTCGCCCGATATGCACGTAATGACGTTGTGACTTCTCCTTCACAATGCTTTTGTATATGTCCATCGTAAAAATGGTTGATATACTATTGGTCATTGAAGCTAACGAAGATACTATCGCTGCAATTAGCGCAGCAAAAACAAGGCCTTTAATGCCCGTCGGCATAAGCCCCATCAAGGAAGGATAAGCTTGATCGGGCTTATCGAGTCCTGGATACAAAACCACAGCGGCAATGCCCGGCAACACAACAATGATCGGCATTAATAATTTTAAATATGCCGCAAAGGCAATACCTTTTTGTGCTTCTTTAATATCTTTCGCTGCAAGCGCCCGCTGAATGATATATTGATTAAATCCCCAATATCCGACATTCATTACCCACAAACCACCTATCAGTACACTCAATCCTGGCAAGCTCATATAGTTGGGATTGTCAGAAGATAGGATCATGTCAAAATGTCCAGGCATTTCTGTTGTTAAACGACTAAAACCAGCAAATACCCCAGCGCCCTCTCCTATTTGTTGCAATGCTAAATAACTAAGGAAAAGTCCACCAAACACTAAGAGAACCACCTGAATAATATCAGTGTAGGCGACCGCTTTTAAGCCACCATATAGCGAATAGGCTATGGAAAATAACGCAAGAAACATCATGCCGAACATCCAATCAATACCAGCAACAGTTTGGATAGCTAACCCACCTAACCACAACACGGAGGTCAAATTTACAAAGATAAACACTGCAAGCCAAAACAACGCCAAAATGGTTTTCACTCTATCGTCGAACCTCTGTTGCAAATACTGAGGCATGGTATAAATTTTATTGCGCAGGAAAATCGGCAGTAAATATTTACCGACTAATATCAAAGTAATTGCTGCCATCCATTCGTACGACGCAATGGCTAGTCCAAGCGCGTAACCAGAACCCGACATGCCAATTATTTGTTCGGCAGATATATTGGCAGCGATTAATGACGCGCCGATCGCCCACCATGGTAGTGCTTTGCCCGCTAAAAAATAATCCTCGGTATTGCGTTCTCCCGCGTGATTAGTGCGAGATACCCAAATCGCTAGACATAACAGCCCAACGACATAAACGATAAAAACCCCATAATCCAACCGTTCCAACCCCATATGTTATTCCTCTAAATCTTTATTGTTATATTTTCGTGCCCCCCAAATCAAAAATGACATAAATTTAACATTATTAATCTTAAACTCAGTATTTTTGTCAATTTAGGTTCATTAATATGATATTGCGTTCAAAGTCAACCAGGTTACATTGTTGACAATAAACAAAATAACACAAGGGTACGACGATGGGAAAGAGTGAAATACCAGATCCGTTTAAACACAAACGTGAAACTACCGGCTTAGGGCATTTTAATGACCAAAATGACCCAGTTACTATGGTGCTAGGTTTAAAGGACGTTCGCAAATGTGCGCACAACTGGAAAACATTCCAATCAGGTGGAGAAGAAGTAGGTCGCATTGTTGTTCCTTCTGAGGTTGCCATTCGTGAGACCCGTCAAATCCCATTTGAAGTCGATCCACCAGAGCATAAAGGCTATCGCGATTTATTAGATCCTTGGTTTAAACGCCCTCTTGAGCCTGCTTATCAAGAAAAAATAAAAGCCATTATTATTGGTGTTATCGATGAAGTAATTGCCAAAGATTCGGTTGAGGTGGTTGAAGAGTTTTCTCTTAAACTGCAATCACGAGCATTAACCGTATTATTAAACATCCCCTATGAAGAATCTGAGGTCTGGATTAACTGGGGTAAACACGTTTTTCGCAGTGAAGAGTCAGATCTAGACGGAGAAAAGGCCGCTATTTTGTACGATTACATCGATACACAATTAGATAAAGCTGCCGTGAACCCTGGCGAAGATCTCTACTCAGTATTATTAAACTCGGAAGTTCACGGCAAAAAGATGTCAAAAGAAGAAGCCAAAGGCGTTATGATCTTAACCTTTGCTGGCGGCCGCGACACCATCATTAATGCGGTAACTAACTCAATTGCCTATTTCGCGGAACACCCGGAGTCACTTGAACGTTTGCGTAATGAACCAGAAATCACCAATAACGCAGTTGAAGAACTTATACGTTACTTCTCCCCATTAACTCATATGGGGCGCGTTGCTACCGAAGATACTCAAGTGTGTGAACATGCATTAGAAGCGAATTCACGAATTTCGTTATGTTGGGCGTCCGCCAACAGAGATGAGCGAGTATTCGAAACCCCCAATGAGGTGGTTCTTGACCGCAAAGTAAACCCACACGTCGCATTTGGCTTCGGAACTCATAACTGCATGGGAGCCACTCACGCGCGCCAAATCATGAATATTTTAATCGGTTGTTTAACGGAAAAAGTATCCTCAATGAGTATTTTGTCGCAAGAAGACAATATTGAGGATTGGCAAGAGTTTCAACGTAAAGTGGGATACGACAGCCTGCACGTAAAATTTATTGGCAAATAATGAGGACAACACAATGGCACAAATTACTTTTATCGATTTAAACAAAGACAGCATCACTCTTGAAGCCGATTCAGGTTCACTAATGGAACTTGCGGTGCAAAACAACATAGAGGGCATTGATGGTGATTGTGGCGGCGTATGTTCTTGCGCAACTTGTCACGTCCACGTCGCAGAATCAGACATGGCAAAAGTAGGCGAAGCCAGTGAAATCGAGCAAGACATGTTAGAACTTGACGATAACGCCAATGAGTTCAGTCGTCTGTGTTGTCAAATTCAGGTATCAGAGGACCTAGACGGTGTGACGCTTACCGTTGCTGGTGAATAACTCAGCTTGACAGAATTGTTAAAACTTTCGATAGGAGAAGTATATGTCTGAACAAACGTGCATCATCATCGGCGCAAGTCATGCTGGCGTTAACTTGGCATTTTCATTACGAAGAGAAAAGTATCAGGGCCGCATTAAATTGTTTGATGCCGACCCAACATTGCCATACCACAGACCGCCACTGTCGAAGGCATATCTAACGGCAGACGATCCCATCGAAAAAAACGCTTTAAAATCAATTGAAGCTTATGAAAAAGAGGATATCGAAGTCAATCTCGGTCGGTCGGTTGCGTCAATTGATGAAAAGAACAAACTTATCAAGCTGGCAAACGGTCAAACTGAGCAGTACACTGACTTAGTCATCGCAACAGGCGCTCGACCTTTTATTCCGCCCATTAGCGGTTTGAATTCTGCTCAACATTTATATCCACTTAGAACTGCCGCTGATGTAACTAAGATTAAACAGGCTTTTTCGCAATCGACTAAAAAGCGTGTTGTTGTCATTGGTGGCGGCTATATCGGCTTAGAAACAGCTGCTTCTCTCAAAATGATGGGGGCTACCGTTACGGTGCTTGAACGTGAAGAACGTATTCTAGCTCGTGTTACGGCGCCAGAAATGTCAGAATTTTTTCAACAGTTACACAGCTCTCACGGTGTTGATGTGCTAACAGGAAAAAATGTTGAATCTATCTCTACGCAAGATTGTCTCAATACCGTTCGTTGTGCTGACGGTGATGAATTTGAAGCAGATATAATTATTGTAGGTGTTGGCATTAGGGTAAATACAGAGCTAGCGGCAACCGCTGGTGCTGAGATTGAAAATGGCATCAAAGTCGACGAGTCAGCTAAAACAAGCTTGCCAAACATATACGCCATTGGAGATTGTGCATATCATTACAACCCACATTACGGTCGATTCATTCGCTTAGAATCCGTACAAAACGCGGTAGACCAAGCAAAAGTAGCGGCTGCGGCGATTGTAGGTAAAGAAACTAAATACGATACTCTGCCGTGGTTTTGGTCGGATCAATACGACGTTAAACTACAAATAGTTGGCTTATCACAAGGTTACGACAATATTGTTCGCCGTGAAGAGGCTGATGACAAAAACAAGTTCTCAGTCTGGTATTTCAAAGGCGATGGACTTTTATCGGTCGATGCGGTAAACAACGCAAAAGCTTATGTGATTGGCACTAAATTTATCAAAGGCAGAAATATCGTTAACAAAACCAAATTAGCTGACAGTTCAATTGAATTAAAACCAGCAAACTTATTGCCATAACAGACAATTTAACCTGAACTTTGGAAAAGCAGAATCGCTCATTATCCAGAGTTCAGGTTAGATAACGTTGTATAGTTGAGCATCAAATATCAATATTATTTATCAAGTCAACCAATTGCTGAGTTTGTTGTCTATAAATTTGAAAGTCTTGAGTCGTTTCCCAGTCAGGGTTATTCATGAAAATGATTTTTCGGTTGGCAATGTTTGCGTACTTTGCTGTTGTTTTCATGATGCTAGATGACATTAAAACTTCATCGTAGCTACCATCTGAAAGGGCTTTTTTCATACCTTCGCTAATGAGAGCATAGAGTTTCTGATTGCGTTGGTTTACGTAAAAATACATCGCCATTGGATAGACCAACATTAACTGATTTTCTACCGTTAAATTATGATTAGGACGAATCTTAATGTCTTCCCAAGGTTCATGTACCGCTAACGGCAAATAGTCAAAGCGTCCTTCGGCTAGCATATCCCAAAGTCGTCGACCTCGTGTCGAGGTCATTACTGGGATCCCCGACGCTTTTAACACTTTAGTATCGCCCCAAAAATCACCTTGACCCGCAACTAATTTTCGTAATTGCTGAATAGTCTCAATATTATCAAATCGATGTTGCTCGCCATCTCGAATAACCAATAATCGATGGCCTAAAATTCCTTTAAATATAGGCTGTCGTATTGCCAAGTTGTCTTTGTGTAATAAAGAAGATGTGCTTGCCCAATAGACATCTATCACGTTTTTTTGGGTTAAATTAGATTCACGAGCTGAAGAAACATCATGAGCTAACTCTGAATAACAAATATCGTCTGACACTTTCGACAATGATAACTTCAGTAGCGACAGCACTAACCTATCTTTACTGGATTCCATAAACTGATGCCTAACCTGAACTTCACAGGCTTTTGCAGGAAACATGACAACAAGCATCAAAACTAATAAGCTAGTTAAAAACTGCATAGTGTCCCTCAACAATTAAAACATTATCATCAAATATAGGTTGTTCTGTCTTACTTTACTAACGCCCGTTCAACTATAGTTTTTTTCTATTTTAGGTCTAATAACAAGCTCATCTACGGATGCTTTATCAGACTGTTGAGCCATAAATAATATGGCTTCGACCACATCATTTGGCTCTAAATACAGAGGACGTTTTGACTCTCTAAATTCTGTATCGACCCCACCAGGATAAAGGTTGCAAACTTTTATTCCTGACTCGCGAACTTCTTTTCGAAAAACTTTTGATAACCCATCAAAGCCCGACTTTGAAGCGGTATAAGCGCCAATTCCCTCATTAGAAAATTGGCACACTGTCGACATAATATTAATAATCACACCTTGCTTTTTTGCCAGCATAGTTTGGTTGGCGACTTCTCGCATCATCACAAAAGGTGCATACATGTTAACTTTTGTCATCCACGCGAGATCCGACAATGTAAGGTCTTGAGTCTTAGCTCTCGAAGAGTTTAATCCGGCGTTATTCACCAAAACATCAATGCCACCAAATTTGCTGATCACACCGCTAACAAACTGTTCAATCCGTTCGAAATCCGTCAAGTCAAAGGTTTCGTAAAATAACTTCGATGAGTCCGTATTTAATTCTTCAAGTAAGCTCGCCATTTTTTGTTCTGACCTACCACAAAAAGCAACGTTTGCGCCCAGCGACACTAATGTTATAACTAACAGACGACCTATACCAGAAGTGGCACCTGTGACTAAAAATGTTTGGTTCTGCAAAGAGTTGAACCTCATGATATTTATTCAAACACTTTTACATTATCAATAGTGGTATCTATCATCTCACCTCGGCTGTTCATAAACGATGCTCGAAGCTGATAGAAGTGACCTTCTGGCAATTGGTTACTCGGAGTAACTCCTGTTAATGAGAGCGTTGCTGATGCATTTCCTGATTCACTATAAAGTGGCATTTCATCAATTAATTTAATGTCTTTTGCCGGTATCCACTTATATTTAAAGTGACGTAGCCAAAAACGTATGCCACCTTCATCGGCCGCAATCACTTTGTTACCTGTGCCAGCATGAAACTCGGCGTTCAAAGAAACTTGTGAGCCTACTTTTAAACCCTGCGTTGAAAATTTTTCTTCATCAACAAAGCGAATATAAGGTTTGGTCACAATGCCTTTTTCCAGTTCCTTTTTTACCTGTTTGGTCTTTTTAAACCATTTTGTCTGCGGCGTTTCAATTAAGTTATTAGCGGCCACATTTTTAAATTCAAAGATTTCGCCATTGCGCCATGTGACTTTCACCGATTGAACATTTGTTTGCTCACCTAAGCCAAAGTGGACATTATTTAATAAGCTTTGTGAAAACACTTCCCCAGCAGAACCAACGCGCTGTTTATAAGATTTATTAGCAGTGAATAGCTCCACTTGAGCGCCATATGCGTCGACATTCGACATCGGTGAATAACCTACACGCACAGTTAAGTGATTACCTAAATCTGTATTGTTTTTATAAACATACCACTGTCCACCTTCACTACCGCTTAGGACGTCGAGTTTACCATCAAGGTCGAAGTCAAACGCTTGCCCCATATCGCCATTGCCCGGACCGCCAATGTCATTGGCGCCATGTTGTGTATATGATTCAAACGACTTGTTTTGGTTATTCACTAACATAAGATCAGCGATTCTTTTGCCTATTCTGCCCCAACGATAGACGAGCAAGTCTTGGCGACCATCATTATTAAAGTCTCCTCGAGTTACCCCCAATGAGTTACCGCCTTTCGGAATGTTCCATTTCGTTGAAACATCTACAAAATAACCATTGTGGTTTTCAAGCAATACATCGGAAGAGTTACGGTTTTCCAGTTTAAATTCTGGTGTAACACTGCTAACGCCATGCAAGCTAAAACCAAATCCCCAGAATATGTTATCGTTCCTAACCAGAGCTACTTGCCAAATATGCTCTCCTTGAGTGTTAGTGCCCGTAACGCCAAAATACATGCCGTTTTGTGATATATCGCTAGGAAAACCTAGTGCGTCGCTAGGTGCTATCGTGGTCTCTTGCCCCTGAGTCACCTCTCGTAGCGTTTTGTTTTTTCCTAAAAACATCGGGTAAATTTTATTACGATAACCAAGTTGTGCTTGATAATGAAATTTATGAAATTTAATGCTATCAGAGCTAACGAGCATCAAGTTTTCCTGCCCTTTATTACCTCTTGGTTTGAGGTCCAATTCACCCGACATCGCATCAAAGTCCATCGATACATTGTCGCCAAGACCAAATTCTTTGCCGCGAGCTACATAAAGATCTAGGTCGCCGTCGTTATCGATATCGACATCAACCATTGCCATAATATTGTTAAACTTCATTATTGAGTCAGGAAATTGCTGGCTCACATCTGTGTAGGTGAAATCGCCGTTTCCTTGCCAAATAGAGGGCTTGTGGTGTCCGTAAAAGATAATGTCATCAATTTGATCTTGGTTTATATCAGTGACTAAGACACGCGAAGGTTCAACATCTTGTAAGCCTTTTACATTAACCAACTCGAATGTGCCATTGCCAAGGTTTTTATAAAAATACTGCTGAGGTTTTGATTTAGTTAAACTCGCTTCATTGTGTAATAACAAGTCTAAATCACCGTCTAAATCAGCGTCTATCCAACGAGCGCCTCGGCCACGTCCGCCTTTGTTGATCCCAACATCGCCAGTGTATAAAACAAAATTGCCATTATCGTTTAAATAGAAGTTAGCTTTTGAAGGGTTATTGCCATTGCCACCTCCCATCGTAACGACTAAGTCTAAATCTCCGTCATTATCGAAGTCACCGGCGGCCGTTCCATGAAGATCATGCATAAACCAACGAGCTAGGTTTGTCTGATGTTTGCTAACCGTTCCGTCGCCATTGTTCCAATATAGCTTGCTCGATTCGGCATTGTGATTGTTTACGATAAAGTCGTAGTCACCATCCATGTCTATATCTGCAACCGTTGGACCGCCGTATTTAATTGAGCTTACTTTATCGATGCCAGCACGTTCTGATATATCGGTAAAGTGGGGAAGGTTTAAGTTTTCAACTGGTGTTAAAGTAAGTTGCGTTATTTCAATATCAGAGTCTTTAACTTCAAAGCTTATTGGATGCTCAGTAGGTAATGTATATTGAATTAGGGTATTAAATTGATTTTTACCTGAACGAGGAAAGTTAATATTGTTCGCCAACAATAAATTACCCGCGTAAACATCTAGTACGGCGTAATCACCATTGACATTAACTTCAGCTTGCAGTCGATAAACGCCCGTCGACGGCACAGACACCGAAGTAGTCGTCCGGCTCGATTGTACAACGGTCACCTGTGCATCAGAACTAGTTTGAATTTGGCATCCCGCTAAGGTTAATCCTGAAAGCAAACTTCCTAGCAAGACGAACCTCGAGATTTTACCTGTAATATTAGGTGTCTTCACTATCATACCCTGTCATTTTTATTGGTTGTTATCGAGCTAAGTTACCACCTTTTTAAATTGTTAACAATTAAATATAATCAATATTATAAACTTAATTGTTCGGTTATTTGTTGTGCTGTTTCCAACGTTAAGCGTTCGATTTCATCACTAGCAATCAATCCTTCTAAACGATTATTCAGCGACGAAAGCGTCAGGCTCGCTATGACTTTCCCGAACGGTTTGCCAATCAACGTAGTAAAGTTGTAGACCCCTAACGTCGCCATGCTAGGCGCTTTAATATATCCTTGCTGTTGAACTTGAATAAGCTCTTTTTCTAGCGCTTGCTTTTCTGCCTCTGAGTAATGCAAATAACTTTCCGTCCGCTCTAACAATAACTTTTGTACTTCGTCATTACTATTTGCTAATAACAATTTGCCGGAGTTACTAGAAAGAATTGGAAACAGTGCTCCTTCGGCAATATTGAGTGACACTGAGCTTTGAGTATTTGCATGCACTATGACCATAGATTGACTCTGGTGTAACATAGAGAGGTGACAAGACAATCCTGTTTTTGCCGCAAGATCATCCATAAGTGGCATCGCACATTGACGCACCTGATCAATAGGAGATATTGAGCGAGATAAATTATACAAACGTAAAGAAAGATGATAACGACCTGAACTAGGTTCTCGCAATAAAAATCCACTTTGCTCCAAGTTAACCAGAATTCGATATATTTGATTGGCGTTTCTTTTAACCCCTAATGCAATTTCAGATTGCGTTTTTGGACTTGGGTTAGCCGCTAAGTACTCAAAAATTTCAAATGCTTTGTCCAAAGCTGGTACAGAATATTTCTGTTTATTATCTACCTTCATAGCTTTTCCCCGTTAAATTTAGAGCGTTATTCATATTTAAAAATGAAATTAATTTTTTAAGGTAAACCCTCATCGTTATTGGATTTAACCACATTTATATATAAATATAAAATTTATATAAAAATATAACTTGATCTAGCAAATTTTTAGCGCATTATTATCGAAACTTTTGTTAACAAAAAACATAAAAATGAGAGAGTAAAAATGAGCAAAATAGTTTTAACTGACCAACAGGTTCAAGACTTCCACCGTGATGGTTACGTCATTGCGAAAGGCTTTTATAACGATGCTGAAATTAAAAAACTGCAAGACAAAGCGTTCAATGATCCTAACCTTTACAGCAACGCGTGGGACAAAAAAGATGCCAGTGGCACCGTAAGTAAAGTGAGCCTTTGGCAGGACCTAGGAGACGATTTATATTCAATGTTTTCCAGAGGTCGTCGACTTTCTGACTCAGTTGAAAAGATACTTGGAGAGCCTGTATTTCACACATCAACCAAAGTTATGATGAAAGAGCCTAAAGTCGGTGGAGCTTGGGAATGGCATCAAGATTATGGCTATTGGGCGACAGATAACTATCATTTATACCCTCGCCTTGTAAGTTGTATGATTGCCATTAACAAAGCAACGGTTGAAAACGGTTGTTTAGAAGTACTCAAAGGGTCACACCACATTGGTCGTATTAACCACAACGCAACAGGCGACCAAAAAGGCGCTGATATGGTATTTGTCGACGAAGCAATAAAACATCACGAGCTTGTCAAGGTTGAGCTAGAGCCAGGTGATACCTTGTTCTTCCATTGCAACTTATTACATAAATCAAATCAAAATCGCTCTGATCACCCTCGTTGGGCGATGATCCCAGCGTATTGTGGCGAAAGCGCAAAACCATTTAGAGAAAACTCGTTGATCTACCGTCCGCTTGATAAAGTAGAAGATGATGCAATTTTGAATTGGCAGGAAAGCGACGTAGCGGTTGCTTAACGCGCGCTGCGAAAGCTGATTTACACAGGTAGTTTCAAACAAATGGCGAATGCTCACGTATTCGCCTTTTTCGTTATCAATTAAAAATTTAAATACTCGGCTTCTTGTTTTGCTGTTTCTGCATTCATTGCGTCAATCATCGTTTTAGCTAATAGCGTGTAAGCTGCCACCCACGCATCTTTTACATCTTCATTCCAATCATCACCCAGCCCTTGCTCTAGTGTCCATAATAAAGCGTCAGCAACAATTGGAAAATGAGACTCTTTAACCCCGTATTTAATATGAGTCACGCCAAGCTTTTGCACTTTTGGCACTATTGATTGAAAATCTGACAGTCCGTTAACCGCAACGGATAGAGTCGTCATCAGTTTCTGGCCTTGGCTTTTCATATTGGTGTTAGAGAACATGGGTTTTACTTGTCGCGCAATTT
>JABXID010000215.1 GCA_013373245.1 Gammaproteobacteria bacterium | reverse complement strand
GGAGAAAAAGGCTTCTTCGAAAAGATTAAGGAGTTCTTTTAAAGATTAATTAATCCCTGCCTCGGCAGGGATTTTTGTTTATCCAAATTCAAACTCTTGGTATATTCCCTCCTGTTTAACGATCATAAATTCGACTTTAATGGAGGCTGAAGAAATTAATAAGGCTTGTAAAAAGGCCTGTATTAAGATTTCAAATGATTCTGACCAACTATCAGTTAGATCAACATTCAGATTATTTCATAAGTCGAGTGTCGGTCTACTTCTCATCCTTACTTTAGGTCTGTCAATTGTATGGATTTCAATCACCATGTCCAAGGGTGATATAATAGGATTGCTTATGGGTTTGGGGCTTGGTTTAGTAATCTCCGCTGTTTCATTTCTCGCAATTATGTCTGAAATCACTTCTTTCTTTAGGCTCACAGAGAATAAAATGGAAATCCTAACTCGTCTGAAACGAACGACTCTGGATTTGACGTCCCAAGATTCTGTGAAGATGAAAACAAGAGTTGAATACTTTAAGCTGAAGTCGCAGCCGGCTTCGGGGTCATACTTTAGGATTGTAGAGTTGTACATAATCAATAACTCCAGAAATCAATTATTTCTGGAGTTTCAAATGGATGAAAGGGATGCTAAACTGGCAAACAAACTGGGTAATGAAATATCCAGAATGGTAAAGGAGAGGGTTTTGGGTGGAAGTAATTATAATAGGTGAAACTTTTAATCCGATAGGCGATTGACGTGTTGGAGGTCTGATTTGGTAATTAAGGCTAAGGTCGACCGAAGAACCTTCAGGCTGCTTACCATGGGATCCATCTAAATCCTCCCGCATGGGAAGACTTGCAGGCTACAAGTTTTGAATGCATTCTGTTGAATTTAGCACTGAAAAAAGAGGCCGTCTCAGAAGTAACTGGGGCGGTCTTTTTATTTTGACGATTTTGGACTTTTGATTTTTGATTGACGTGGTAGTGATTTCTTGAGAGGCTGTTTTTTGCTAGGCAGCCCTTGCCGATGCCATTTTGGAGATGTTGTGGGCTATTGATATGAGCAGTGTTTCGATCTCCACCTTTTCCAGCCCCCTTAGCATAAAGCGTTTGAAGCCCTTGTTGTGCTTGATGATACCGAAGGTGGCCTCCACGTCCGCAGGCCTTTGCGCCCTGTGCCTCAGCCCCTCATCGCTGAGCAGGTTCTCCCTGGCCTTTTTCTTCAGTTCCCTCAAGGCGTGGTTGAGCTGTACGGTGCGGTTCCCTTTGGCCTTGTGGCACTGCGGCCTCAGGGGGCAGCCATTGCAGTTCTTGGCTTGATATAGGCTGTGGGCTTGCTCAAACCCATTTGTGGTCTGCCTTTTCTGTTCCGCTATTTTGTCCATGGGCTGTCCCATGGGGCAGTAGAGCTTGCCTGACCTTTCATCGTAATGCAGGTTGTCTGCCCTGAATGGGTCTTCCTGCCACTTTTTGGTCTGTTCCTTATGGAAATAATTGTACTTCACGTAAGGCTCGATCTGTTCTTCTTGTAGGTAGCTGTAGTTTTCTTCGCTGCCGTAACCGGCATCTGCACAGAGGGACTTTGGTGTGGTGTTATATAGCTGCTTGAACTGCTCTAGGTGGGGCTTCAGGGTTTGGGTGTCTGTGGTGGTCTGGTGGAGAGTGGTGTTGACGATGAACTGGGAGGAGGTGCTGACCTGCCAGTTGTAGGCCGGTTTTAGCTGGCCGTTGAGCATGTGGTCGTCCTTCATCCTCATAAAGGTGGCCCCATGATCGGTCTTTGAGTAGCTGTTCCTGTTTTGGAGTATGGCCTGCTTCTGCTCATACTCCCGGAGCTTTCCCGGCCAGTTCTTTTTGGCGTAGTTGAGCTTCTGCTTTGCCTTTTTGCTTACCCGTTTGCCAGAAAGCGCCCTGTCTATCCTTGCCACCGTCTGTTCTACCTTGTTGGCATCTATGGCCTTAAAGTCCATCTCTGGGGTGGCCGAAAGCTCTTCTTCTGCCAGCCTTTGGGTGTATTCCCACAGTTCTTCCAGTTGCCTGCCAATGCGCTCTTTGCTGGTGTTTATGGCCTTGCCCCATACAAAACTGTAGCGGTTGGCATTGGCCTCTATCTTGGTGCCATCGGTGTAGAGTTCCTTGATGCCCACCATGCCCTCTTCCACCAACAGTTGTACCACTTGGGCGAAGATCACCTTCAGGTCGTCCTTCAGCCGCTCGCTGCGGAACCGGGCAAGGGTGTTGTGGTCTGGCTTGCTCATGCCGCTGATCCACATGAAGTGGATGTTCTCCGCCAAAGAGGCCTCCAGCTTGCGGGATGAGTAAACATTGCTCAAATAACCATACACCAGTACTTTCAAAAGCATCTTGGGATGGTAGGAAGAACTCCCGCCACCTTTGTACTTCCGCTCCAGCACCTCTGTGTTCACCCTGTCGATCACAGAGTTTACCAAACGAACAGGGTGGTGGGGGGCGATCAGCTCCTCAAGGCTTGGCGGCAACAGCATCAACTGATCCTGGTGGTAATCTTTGAAGACTTTCCGCTTGTTTGTCATACCTTAAAATAACACTCAAAGGCCTTATCCTAAAGCTTTCAAACCACTAATATCTATTAAATAGAAAAAGGGTGCCCTTTTGAGACATCCTCTTTTTTTATTGTTCGAAACTCACCTCGTTCAAAACCAAACCAGAGGCGGGAGCAACTTCGCTAAGGTGTTCATCAAAGCCTGTCTTTAGGCTGTATTGTAGATAGTCAAGGTCAATTTCGTGACGACCCAATCTCAATAATTGACCCATCATCATTCGGATTTGATTACGCATAAAGCCTTTGCCTTGAACCACGTAGGCATAAGATGGATTGGGAAAGAAACTGGCTTGATGATACTCATTTGGTACAATCTCAGATCTTTCAATCTTTCTGGTGGTTACTTTCTCTTGAGCAGGCTTTTTGGTATAAGCCCTAAAGTCATGGTCACCTTTAAATATCTTGGCTCCTTGCTTCATCAGATCGAGGTCTAGTTCATCTTGAAAAGTACTGATAAAAGGAGAGGAGAACGGGTGTGCTTTTTGTCCGAAAGCAAAGAGGTATATATACTCTTTGTGTTTCGGTGTATTAATGATGTTGAAGTGCCGATCAGTTGCTTCAATTTTCAGCGCTTTAATATCGGCAGGGAGGTTCTTGTTAAATTGTGCAGTGAAGACCTCTATGTCTTCAATAGGCTCCTTGAGAAAGAGCTCGAACACCGCATGATTGGCAGAAACCATGGCATCAGTTCTACTGGCTCCTAAAGTTTTGAACCACTGCTGACCCATTACAAAAGTCAGGGTTCGATCTATCATGTAATGAACGGTTTTTACATTAGGCTGCTTTGCCCAACCGTGGAATCGGTAACCGAGATATTGGATGTGTACTAGGTAATAGAAACTGGCCTTCATGGGTATAAAAAACAAATCCCCGAATTAACGGGGATGTTTT
>JABXID010000058.1 GCA_013373245.1 Gammaproteobacteria bacterium | reverse complement strand
ATAAGCTATAAGCTATAAGCTATAAGCTATAAGCTATAAGCTATAAGCTATAAGCTATAAGCAAAGATATTAAAAAACCGAACTATAGTGTTCGGTTTTTATTAACACCTGTTACCTAAATTGGTTTTTCAATACTCCGTATAAGTCATTGATATCGATTGGTTTGGCAATGTGCGCCACAAAACCTTGTTTTAAATACCCCTCCACGTCACTTTTCATCACGTTGGCGGTTAGTGCTATAACAGGCAAATTTGGCTTTGCTGATTGAATTAACTGTTGCGCTTCCGTACCATCCATAACCGGCATGTGAATATCCATCAATACAACATCATAATCTTTAGACTGCACGGCTTCTACTGCTAGTTGACCATTTTCTACAATGGTTAAATCAGCTTGCGTAGCCTTTAACATCGACTCAATCAACACTTTATTAATGTCGTTATCTTCCGCTATAAGTATACGCCGCGAGGCCAAGTTTGGAGCAGACAATGATTTTTCAATTTTTTTCTCTACCGCAAAATCAACAGGTTTGAGTGGCAGTAGCACTGAGACGGTTGTCCCTGCTCCTTCAATACTAGCAACATCAATTTCTCCTCCCATCATTTTAATTAAACTGGTGGTGATCGACATACCCAGCCCTGTCCCACCGTACTTTCGAGTCGTCGATGCATCAGCTTGAGCAAAACGCTCAAAAATTCGCTCTATCGCCTCTTTACTCATTCCAATACCAGAGTCCTTAACCTCAAAACTTATCGCTTGTTTGCCATTGAAGTCGGACGTGCCGATATTGACTTCTACGCTACCTTGCTCGGTGAATTTCACTGCATTCGACGCTAAGTTCAAAATAATTTGTTTGACCCGAACTAAATCTCCCAACCAATACTCGACGAAGCTATTACTTTTATTGATCACAAACTCAATCCGTTTGGCGCTAACTGTGGCATCAAGATCGTATTTAACCGACTCTAGTACTTCCGTTAGTGAAAATTGTATTGTCTCTAGTGACAAATTATTCGCTTCAATCTTCGAATAATCCAAAATATCATTGATGATGGTTAATAAACTCTGCGCTGAAAAGGCGGCATTGCCTAATATTCTACTTAGCTGAGGCGACAAATCAGCATCCTTTAACAACTGCAACCCGCCAAGAATAGCGTTCATCGGTGTTCTGATTTCATGACTCATATTGGCCAAAAAATCACTTTTGGCTTTTACTGCATTTTCTGCCGCTAACTTTGCTTCTGATAAGACTTCCAGTGCATTTATCTTTTCCGTGACATCATAATTTACACCTACAACCTTAATCGCTTGCCCTTTTTCGTTTCTTAATACTTCGGCACTGGCTTTTAACGTTCTAACATCACCATTAGCATGCACGACTCGAAACTCGGGTTCATAAACCGCTGTACCTTCAATAGCAGCTTCTAAATTACTTTTGGCTCGTTCTATGTCCTCAGGGTGCACAGAGTTAACCCATGCTTCGTATGCTCCGGAAAACTCATCTGCCGAGATGCCGTACAATTTGTACATCCAGTCATCCCAGACTAATTCGCCTGTAACAAGATCCCAATCCCATACGCCAATGCCTGCAGAATCATTAGCCAGTTGCATTCTGAGTGCCAATGCATCTGCTTTGTTTTTTGATTCTTGGATTTGTTGCTCAATTTTTTTCTGTTGAGTCATATCAAGTACAACCGACCAAATAAAAACATTGCCACTGCTGTCAGTAATTTTCACGCCAGATAACAAGACTGGATAGAATTGTCCTTCTCGGTCGATGTATTCTTTTAGATAAGGGCCGTATTGACCTGTTGTGTTTAACGACTCTACTTGTTCAAACTCTTGTTGTTCATATTTTTTAGGGGTGAGTTGCCAATAGTCCATTTGATTTAACTCTTCCGCACTGTACCCCGTTATATTGACAAACTCTTGATTAACAAATTCAAAACGACCATCGACAATGGAGTTTAATGCAATACCAATAGGCGCACGATTCACAAAGGTTTCAAATTTTTCTTTTTCTTTTAAGAAGGCTTGTTCGTGTTGTTTACTCACTAGAGCGACTTTTTCCAACTCTTTTTGTGTCTTCATCAAGTCAGTAATATCACGGCCTATCGCTAAAATTAGTTGTTTGCCGTCAATTGACATCGCAGTTAGTGACACTAAACATGGAAACGTTGAGCCGTCGAGTCGACTATGAGTCCACTGAAACATCTTAGCGCCATCTATTAACGTTTGTTGTATATATTCTCCGGCCAATTCGTCTGAGCGGCGACCGCAAGGTTGAAACTCTGGAGATAAATCGGAAGGTTTCAGATTTAAAAAGTTATCACTGGCCTCAACGCCATGTATGTCTACAGCTGACTGATTACACTCTATGAAGGTACCAGTTTCTACGTCAATGATAGACAATGCATCAGCGGATACATCAAATAGTTTTTTATATTTATCACGCTCTTTTGAGAGCTCGGCTAGTGATTGTTTAAGCCTAGCGTTTTCGGCCAACAAATCATCACGTTGCTTGGTCATATTAAATCCTTTGAGATCTAATAAATTTTGCTAGATCTATAGTATAGAAGCGAGTATCAAATAAAAAAATTTATTTTGAATAATATACACCCCAAAGCACTTTGATAATCTCAGTTAATAAACACAATCCCCTTTTTTATTAATTGCCAATCGTATCCGACCGACGTTTGAAATTACTATGGCTTGTGATAGATGACTTAAACTCTTATGCGCGCAGAATTTAATGGTCCCAGCGGTTGTAGAAGCATCAGACAAAGGGGCAAACTTAAACATGCGCCGGTTGACCTGCAAAGTTAATTCGCTTGTTTCCAACCGATTCAACACTTTATCTGAAACTGAAAAATCCCTATCGAGATCTGAGTCCACAAAAATAAGTATGGAACGCATCCAATCATCACCACAACGGCTGTTGCTTGTAATCAAACTAGAATCTACCGGGCAAACTATAATCTGCTTTTGACGAATACTGGCGTATTGACGAGCTTCATTTAATACGTTTTGCCACTTTGTAACCTGACTGTTAATTTGATTGCTAACAAACATCTCACTCAAACGAGGCATATTGAAATACGCCAACAATGAAACTATTGATAACACTGTCGTTAACTCCACTAAGTTAAAGCCAAAACCTATTTTGCCATTATTCATGCGCAAATGACCTTGTAACCAACTGCATCTTTTTGTCGGTTGCCAAATGGTAAATGTGGATAAAAGCTTGCCATGTTTCATTTGCTCTTGCTCTTGCTCTGCCACATTGTTTAATCAGCAAGGTATAAACTGTGTTACTTTCTAATGACAAATTATCTTCAGGCGGTTTTGTTAACACTGTAAAGTATAAGTGAATGTTAATGTCTGGATTGTGTTTGGTGCTATTTGTGAACATCCGCCAATACTGGTTATTGTTTTGTGTAAGCTCTGCACACGTTGTGATTTGTGAGAAGTCTAGAGAAGGCAAATCACTCAAATAAAGGCTTGAGGAAACGAGTTCATCCAATTGCTTATAAAACGACTCGCTGACAAAGAGTCTTTCTACGACTATCATCTGCTGAATCATTCGCTGCTTCACACTAACCATTCGTTGTTGATGAACCAGTATTTTATTAGTGCTCAGCAGTGACTGAGTAAAACTAAGAACCATAAAACTAAGTGATGTTAACGTCAGTAAAGTAAGGATTAACACAAAACCACTATTTTGTTTGAAACGTTTGCACGGCATTTATTCACTGCCTGAGATAACTGGAATTATGTGTTCGACCGCCCAATACAAACCGTCGTTTTTAAGTACACGTTTATTTTTGCCGAAAGACTTTATTAAACGACTATTATCATGAAAAAAAGTAACGTCACTGCGTAATAACACTTTCACTTTGATGGCTTTTAACTGCCCGTTTTCACTGTCATTAACATTATTTAACCTTGCTGCTTGATAGTCATTTAAAGTTAACCACT
>JABXID010000115.1 GCA_013373245.1 Gammaproteobacteria bacterium | reverse complement strand
GAAATTATTGAAAAAGAACTGACTTATAGCAGAGAATACCCGTACAGTGAGATAGGCCGATACATGCACCTGTTATTAATATAAGGTGATTAGATGTGGTGATTTTCGTAAATAATTAAAAGGTAAAATGTGATGAAGTTATACGGTTCGACAACATCTCCATACGTAAGGCGACTGAGAATATTACTTGCCGATGTGCCGCATGAGTTTATTAACGTAAATATATTTGGTGCAGAAGACAGATCTGAAATTAAGAAAGTAAACCCAGTGATGAAGGTCCCAATGTTGGAAGACATGTCAAACAGTGAATGTCCTTTCATTTATGATTCCGGAAACATAGCGCAGTATATTTTGCAAAAGACAGGTCAGGAGTCATTAACGCTCGCTCAACTGAATGATTTGAGCGTGATAAATGCAGCTAATGATAGTTTAGTTAACTTAATGTTATTGACGCGCAGCGGCTTTGATACCAGCGAAGACAAACTTTATTTCAATTTACAAAAAGAACGGTTAGACCTAAGTTTTAAGCTGTTAGAACAACAAGTTGCGGAAGGTCGGTACAACCAGTGGAACTATGTGGCGATCAGCTTATTGGTTATGATTGAATGGGCGCAATTTCGTGAGTTATACGATTTTAGTCAATTTCCACATTTGATGAGGTTTATAAAAACTAACCAATCACAAACTGCAGTTACCGAAACATCTCCGACATAACAATATATCTGCAATACAATAGTGAACGCTGAACTTTTTCGGCGTTTTTACTTTTGGCTAACTTGTTCGGCAATGAAAAGTGACGCTATATCTGCGACTTTCTTTAAGCTTTCTATGTGTTCGTTTTGCCACTCAACCTTTTGTTCAACTGACTCACAACAAATAACACCTGTAGGTTTGTTGTCAAATGAGAAGATTAAATCTAATAACGAATATATGTTTAACGGTTCAAAGTAACCGTTGTTAAAACACTTGGTATATTGGTTACTTCTGGCATCAGAGGCGATAAGCACTTGGTTATTCATTATAAAGTCGAAATATTCAGGGTAATCGTATGCCGTTAATTCAAAACTACCAGAAACATTATTTTTATCGTCTAAACACACTAAGCATTCGATACTTTGTAGGTTGTCTTTAAATACCCACAAACTGACGCGGTTTGCCTCTGGTACCATGAGTTTCAATTGACAGCAGATATCTAGCAATTTAGCTGAGACTTCGATTTTAGGGTCACTTAACTTGGTTGCAAACTTCTTTAAGTTCAGGCTATTTGGGTTGTATATGTTGAGCAGGCGATTGAGCTTCTCACGATCAAACGGTTTAGATAAGTAACCGTCCATCCCTATGTCCAAGTAATGTTCAATGTCTTCTTTCATAGTATTAGCGGTCATGGCTATGATTGGTACTTCTGAGCCTTTGGATAACTGCCTGATCTGTTTTGTTGCCTCAACGCCATCCATTTCAGGCATTTGAATATCCATAAAAACCAAATCAATAGGTTGGCGTTCAAATGCAACTACAGCGTCTTTGCCATTCTCAACAAGAATAATGTTGGCGTCATGAACTTCTAGCATCTTAGTGATGATCACCTGATTTATTTTATTATCTTCAGCAACTAATACGGTGCATCTAGCTAATGAGATAGTGGATGAGGTTTTTTTGTTAATACCGGTAAGTCCAGAGGTAACAAATGTTTGTTGGTAACAAAAAGTAGAGCCTTCACCAAGCTGACTGCTGAACGACAGCTTTCCACCTAATAAGTCACTTAGTCGAGAACATATCGATAGTCCTAAACCTGTGCCGCCATATTTGCGTGACGTCGACGCATCAGCTTGTTGAAACTCTTGGAAGAGTTTTTGCTGTGCAGCTTCATCAATCCCAATACCCGTATCTGTTATTTTAAACTCAATCGTTTGTTCATTTTTTTGTTCAGCTTTTAGAGTGACTTCAAGACTTATTTCACCATTTTCGGTGAATTTAATCGCATTTGAGCACAAGTTATTTATGATTTGTGCGATGCGGATTGGATCACCTAACAAAACGTTAGCGATTTTATCTTCAACGGACACTCCAAATTTTAAACCTTTTTTGACGGCAACATTGATCAAAGGTTTAGTGATAGTGTCGATTAGTTCATTTAGACTGAAGTCGATATTTTCAATCTCGAGTCTGCCAGCTTCTATTTTCGAAAAGTCGAGAATGTCGTTAACTATGTTACTCAGGATATGGGTGGAACTAACGATGCTCGACAAGGCTTTGTCTTTTTCAACGTTGGAATCTTCATTCAAAGCAAAGTCTGCCATATTCAAAATTCCGTGAAGCGGTGTTCTTAGCTCATGTGTCATGTTGGCAAAAAAGCGAGATTTTGCTTCGTTTGCCTGCTCTGCTATCACTTTAGCTTGCTCCAGCTCAGTTTTTTGCTTGGACAATAAATTGTTTCGTTCCTCGAGTTTTACGTTGTTTTTTTCTAGCTTAACAGTTTGTCTTTTAACTAAACGCTTTAGTTTGGCATTGAAACGAATTTGAAAAATTATATAACTCAAAAGTAACAATGTGACTAAGCTGATGATGTAAATAACGTTATTGCTAATTTTAAAAGGTGTGCTTTTGTATTCATCTAATAACAGGCCTTCAAGCGACGCATTTTTTGGTACCATGCCTAAGTTACGGTAGGTATTGGTGATCAATTTAAAGCGCTCAGGAAAAATAGCGCCAATAGGTGTCAACAACGGTTTTATCATTTGTTCGGTGACCTGTGCTTCTTTTAACAGTAATGGCAGTTCTGTAGTTGAGCCGTATTGGTCAATGATCAGTTGTGCTATTTCCTGTTTATTGTTTAACGCATATTGCCAACCCAGACGAGTGGCCTGCACAAATCTATCTACACCCTCAATGTCCTGTTTTACTCGCTGCTCTGTGGTAAATAACAAGTCACCATAAAAATCAACGCCATAACTGGCCGGGTCGATAATATTTACGTCGATGTTTTCATTTTTGTAATGAATTGGTTGATTAGAGCGATAGGCAGACATGACATCGGCATCACCTTTTATAATCGCCCAGTCGTCAAAATTATGTTTAACAAACTGATAGTCATCGGCCTTTATACTGAATAATGAAAGCAAAGCTTGCAGTGATGCGTCGTCAATGCTTCGCTGAAACATTATTTTTTTGCCTTTCAGATCATAAGGACTGGAAATATTAGACTCTTGGGTTGTTAGAAATATCAATGGACTGGTTTGATAAATAGTGCTGGCGATTACCAAGGGAGCACCATTTAATCTTGAGACTATGATGGAGCTATCAGATACGCCAAAATCAGCGCGCCCTTCAATCACTTCGGTCATAGCATCACTTGTTATGTCTCTTTGTCTGATCTCGACATCAAACCCAGCGTCTTGATAAAACCCTTTTTCTTTGGCTGCGTAATAACCTGCAAACTGAAATTGATGAAACCATTTAAGTTGCAATACGACGCTTTCTTGGGCAGAAATTAACGGCGAGATTAAAAGAAGTAAAACTAGTATCTTTTGCATAGCGCTCGACTACAACGTGAGGTTTCCTTAATACTAGACCTAAATACGAATATTTAAAACGGGAATTGTTGTCATAACCAAATTATAGTGCCAAATAATTAGCACAAAAAAGCGCGACACAAGTCACGCTTATATTCCAAAAGTGAAATATGCTTTTAGATTAAACAACAACAACGGAGTTGTCTTCTAAGCTAACCGGTGAAGGAATATATTCATCAGCTGCCCAATCATTTTCCCACGACTCTTCATTTACTTTGTATCTAAACTGATATTTAGAGTCAGTTTCTAAATCAAGTGTTACGGTGAAGTCACCAGATTTAAGTTTTTTCATTGGAGTTTCTTGCCAGCTATTAAAGTCACCAGCGATGGCTACTTTCTCGGCGGCATTACATTCTTCTTTTGCCACTTTAAATGTGACTTTGCATACGGGTTTGCTTTTTAAGTATTTTTTAGTGAGGCTCATTGTTTTTGTTCCAGTCCATTATTACGCTGATTAAAAAAATAGCACAAAAATTTAAAAATAGAGTAAAGACTATCGTGAATTCGTTTGCATAAAAAATAATCAAAAAATATAAATAACTGGCACAATTTAATTTCAACCGTTAGGTGAGCTAAGAGGGGCTAACGGTGAGTGAATATAGGTGTTGACCGAGTACACAACTCGGTCAGATTGATCGGATAATCGAAGAGATAATAATCAATACTACAGCAACCAAGCGTAGCTTAGTTTCATGAATGCACTGCGGTTGTTTTTAGTTAAACTGTTTAAATCGTCATCCTGTTTTGCACCATCAGAGTAACCGATGAAAAACAAGGTTTGAGGATTAACTTTGTACGAAAACAATAATTGAGTGCTCAAGTTTCGATAGCGAGCGTCGTAGTCGTCACGAATATCTTGGTTATAGTTTTCTAAACTTCTTTCAATATCAAAATACACCATGGACAGTCGTAAAAAACTGCGAATAGAGAATTGATAAGTTAACCTAAAGTCGGTTAACTTCGCAGTAAGCAAACTGTTACCTTTTAAGTCATCTAACTTGTTGTATTTGTACGTTAAACGAGTCGATAGGTGGGTGTTTATATTCCAGCTGATGTTAGGTTCAATGACCAAGTTTTTGGCAAGTTGTTTATTATCGTAATCGATAACTTCCCCCACTTGAATGAAGTTGCCCAACCAAAGGTTAGGCATTGGTTTAAACTCATTCCAAGTTCTATAGAGTTGCTCGTCGAATACATAGGTATTGTCTTTGATGGTTAAAGTAGAGCCATCGATTCGACCCGCTGTATTCTCTCGTAATATCATTCCTGTACGGCTGAAGAATTGATTTGGACCATTGAGGTTTAAATACATTTCTAGCTCTTGCTCAATCTGGTCGCCTTGCTGGTTCGTGGTTCTGTCCCAGTCGCCACTTAATTGAATTCTATGTAACCAGTCGCTGTCATCGCCGCGCCAAGTTCTTCCGCCACCAATGACGTTTTTGACTTTGTCACTGTTGTTAAAAAATGCTAAATCGGCTCTAAAGTTCTCACCAGTATTTTCATGTCGCGCGTTAAAAAACCAATCTCGATTTTCGTGGCGGTATTGTATTTGAAAGGCAAGATCTTCAGTATTAATTTGATCTGCTCTTAAAACTTGCTCGTCGCTAGCATCTGCTTTGATATCAGCTATTAAGGTATCTGTCATTGACGTATCTGAGCGCATGACTTGTACGTCGAAAGTATCGTTTTCGGTTGGCTTGTATTTGCCATCAACACTGGTTAAGTAATTGTGGTAACTATCAGACTCGCGAATGGTAGTCGTTGTGCCCAATGATGCGTTTTTATTGAACGCATAACGATAGCGAAACACGCCATTAGTGCTTTTTTCTTCCAACTCATGAAGGTTAGAGCTTAGGTTTCCGGGTAACAAAAAAGATGTAGAAGCATCATTGGCAGCGAATGCGCCGAAAGAGTGCGCACCTGTTTTACCGGTAATTTTGGCACCATAGTCTGGAGCATTGATATTACGGGTATAAATTAAGTTTACCGGAGTCGAAAAGTAATCTTGGTTCGCTAAGAAAAAAGCGCGTTTCTCAGGTGTAAAAAGTGCAAAAGTACTGTTTACGTTTAACTGACCAGAGTCTGCTTCTACTTGGGAAAAGTCGGGGTTAAACGTTGCGTTTAAAGTAACATCAGGAGTTATCCCCCACTTTACGTCTAAACCAACGTCTGTGTTAGATTCACTCGACCAATCGGTAGTTTCATCTAGGTCACGAGTTTCTGAGCTTCCACTGACAAAGGTCGGTACGGCGGTAAAGTTATTGCCTTGTTTGGCACCTTTTAAACCGGTCACTTCCCCCATTTGGCAAATCCAGCAGTTATTATTGTGGCTCATCTGGAGATTTGAGATGCGTAATTCTTTACTTCTTGGATAAAATCGAACAAATTCCATTTTCCATTTTTGAATGTCCAAACTGTCGTTGAAGTTCAGGTTCCTTAATGGAATCGCAACTTCTACAACATAACCAAACTCAGTTATTTTGCCGGCGGAATCCCAAATGACGTCCCAAGATGCTGACTCTTGTTTGGTGATCTCATTTTCAATAACGTCTGATTGCGTGCCTAACGGGTTTATAAAAAACTGATAAGCTAAGACGCTATCGCCATAGGTATCGATTTTGATAGCGACTTTATCATCGTTCCAGTTGTTATCTCGGTCTGTCAGATTGGCTCGAATTTCTTCTGGGTTATTATCAAACGCTTTAAATGCAACGTACAAAACTTCACCATCTTCAATGATCAAGGCTTCGGTCTTAACTGGAGAGGGCGTGTTTTCGCTGGGCCATGTCACATTGTTAATGTTAATTTTATGAGCTTTTTGCCAGGCTGGATCCGTTAAATCAGCGTCTATTTTTATGGATTTTTTTGTTGTTGGAATGCTGAAGTTAACATTGTCGTCAGCGACTATCGGCATGTGGATTAGAACGCATGCCATGGTGATTGCTTTATAAAAAGAAAAATTCATTTACTACCCTGTTTTACCACAAACAATCCGATACGCACGGGGCGCTTTTAGGAACAAAAATTATAATCGCGTGATTATAATCATATGAGTGGAAGTATGTATTAAGTTTCGATGAACAGGCCAGCAGGCAGGATCAGTGAAGCAAACCAGAGACTGGTTACTATTTGATATTTTTAATTAAGAAAAACATGAAATCAGTATTGAAATTTGCGTGTGGCACCTGTTGATCTTTTAAAGAGCGAAACAAAGATGGGTCGTAAAACAAGAATTTCAGATGAAATTAATAGATTAGTGATATGGAAAATTGGATGCGGGAGCTGCTGATGTTGTATAGAGCGAACCAACGACGGTCGTTATACACAGTTTTTATTCAAAAAAAGAATGAGTTTTATAGAATTGGATGCGGGAGCTGGATTTGAACCAACGACCTTCGGGTTATGAGCCCGACGAGCT
>JABXID010000144.1 GCA_013373245.1 Gammaproteobacteria bacterium | reverse complement strand
ACCGATCGAAAAGGCACAATTAAATTGTTTTCTGAAAGTGCAGAAAAAATGTTTTTGTACGAAGAGGCCGAGTTATTAGGAGAAAACATCGCTTGTTTAATGCAATCAGACATAGCCGAGCAACATTCTGGCTTTATGAGTCACTATACTCCGAAAAAAGAGAGTACCGTAATTGGAAAAAATAGAGATCTGGTAGCGGTTAATAAATTTGGTGATGAATTCGAAATTGAGTTAACTATTAATGAAACTTACTTCGCTTCTGAACCTGCATTTGTTGGACTTATACGAGACATATCGGAGCGTAAACAGCAGGAAAAGTTATTGCTGCAAGCAAAAGAGCAAGCTGAGGCAGCTAACTTGGCTAAAAGCCAATTTTTAGCCAATACAAGTCACGAAATACGAACACCTATGAATGGCATTTATGGCAATTTACAGTTGTTAAGCGAAAAAGCTTTAGATCAAGATGGGCATAAGTACGTTGAACAAGCGCTTTATTCGGCGAAGGCCCTCATGACGGTTATCAATGATATTTTAGACTTTTCAAAAATTGAAGCTGGAAAATTAACGTTGGAGTCTGTGCACTTTAACGTGAGTAAATTATTAGAAAATTTAAGTGCGGACCTTTCTGTACAAGCACAACAAAAGGGCATCGATTTTGATTTGATTAATGATATGAGCCAAGCCGAGTGGATTGGCGATCCGGTTCGTATAAATCAAATTTTATTGAACATTACCAATAACGCCATAAAATTCACAAATCAAGGCTCTGTATGTTTGGCAGCGCTTAACAACGCCGACAAGAGTATCGTTACATTTATCGTCAGTGACACAGGCATTGGTATGAGCCCTGACGCGATAGAGCGTTTATTTGAGCGATTTGAGCAAGCTGATAGGTCAACAACTCGTAAATATGGTGGCACAGGCATTGGTATGACAATCACTAAGCAATTAGTAACTATGATGAATGGTACCATTGAGGTTCAGAGTAAAATTGACGAGGGGACAAGGTTTTTCGTTCGTTTGCCACTGCAACCAAGTGTTGAAGAGACTTCTAATAATTCAGAACAAAAAGAGATTGAATCGCATGTAGATGACGATTTTGGTATCAAAGGTCGTCATATCCTTGTCGCAGAAGACAACCCTATTAATCAAACACTTGTACTAGCAATGTTAAAAAAATCAGGGGTTAAAGTCACCGTAACAGCAAATGGTCAAGAGGCAATAGACAAGCTGGATGATTCAGTCGATCTTATCCTAATGGATATTCAAATGCCGGTTATGGATGGATTACAAGCGTTAGATACTTTGCGCAAAAGCTTTCCTAAACTGCCTGTGGTCGCATTAACTGCCAATGTTATGGCGGAAGATATTGCTCTTTATAAACGCGCTGGTTTTAACAATTGGCTAGGTAAACCGATCGAAAAAAGTGCTTTAACCGGCATGTTGGAGCTGTATTTGGCCAAAAAAATCGAACCTGGAGACTAGGTTAAGCACACGCTCGGACCTGCATGGTTAAGTTATTTTTGTGATTGAAATACCATTTTGACGATAGGGGGATCTTCACCTTCCATAACGACTTCACCCGCTTCATGGAAGTCTAGTTTTTCCAGTAAACGAATAGAAGGGCGGTTAGTGCGATCAACGACGCCCCAGATTTCTTGTTCACCCCTTGCTACTTGATATTGTAATACCGATTTTGTGGCTTCAAGTGCAAATCCTTGTCCCCAAAATTGTGGTAAAAATGCATAGCCAATATCATCTTTCTCCAGATAATCGCGTTTTAAGTAACTGACTGTACCAATAGCGGTATTGTCACTTTTTCGAACAACAATAAACAGACCGTAGTTGGGGTAATCCTGACTATACGTGGTTTGTATTTTTTCTTCGGCGAGTTGCAGATTGTGCACGCCACGGTCACCGATATTAACAATAAACGCTTCTGAGTTGAGTAATTCGACGACAAATGGTGCGTCTTCTAAAATCAACTCTCGTATTTCTAAACGTTCGGTTTCTAGCTTCATTGTAGTGTTTACGAAAATAAAAACGTTAATCTAACATAGTATTGGCCACTTTGGATTTGGATGTGTTGCCAAGTGCTCGACAAATTTGATGACCAGCCGAGGTGAGTTTTTCAATATCAACGCCTGTGTTGATCCCTAATCCATTTAACATGTAAACCACATCTTCAGTGGCAACATTACCTGATGCGCCTTTAGCGTATGGGCAACCTCCTAGTCCAGCCACGGCAGAGTCGACAACGCTAACGCCCAATTGTAAACAGGCGTATATGTTAGCAAGGGCTTGACCGTAAGTATCGTGAAAGTGTACAGCTAGGTGTTGCATCGGTACTTTTTCCGCTACTGTGGCTAACATATGTTTTGCGTGCTCGGGCGTGCCAACACCTATGGTGTCACCTAGTGAAATTTCATAACAGCCCATATCAAATAAGGTTTTTGCAACGTCAGCTACTTTGTTGACGTCAATATCCCCTTCGTAAGGACAGCCAAGCACACACGAAACGTAACCACGTACTTTTACGCCATCTCTTTTAGCTTGTTGCATGATAGGTTCAAAGCGCGCCAAACTCTCGCTGATTGAGCAATTTATATTTTTTTGGCTAAATGCTTCGCTTGCTGCACCAAAAATAGCGACCTCTTTAACACCTGCTTCAATAGCTGCTTGATAGCCTTTTAAATTAGGGGTTAGGGCTGGGTAGCTGATATCTGATTTTTTGGTTATTTGTTGAAAAATCTCCGCCGAACCAGCCATTTGTGGCACCCATTTCGGAGACACAAAAGAGCCGGACTCTATAACTGACAAGCCGGTGTCTGACAAATTGTTGATTAATGTTACCTTATCTGCGATGGACACTGGTT
>JABXID010000278.1 GCA_013373245.1 Gammaproteobacteria bacterium | reverse complement strand
TTTCATAAAGATACAACAAATACTTCATTTTCTCCTTCAGAAACACAAGCCACGTCAAACTTTGACGATCGTTGTTTGGCGTTGTCTTATGGTTCATTGCAACTGCTTAATCATTGGCAAATTTGGCCTGAACTAAAACCCCACGCTTGGCCCATTAAAACGATAATCACGTCAGATAGAGGTCACATTGGCAAAACTATCATGCGAGCACCAGATTATGGGTTAAATGCGATGGGACATGTGGCGGCGATGAAAAATATGGGACAGGCGTTCACTAAAACCTTGTCTCGTCTATCTGCCAGTTTAAACAAGTCGATAACTTGGTTTTGTCCAGACAGTATTCAAACCGTGCAACAGTCTAAACAGCAAATAACTGTTGAGCTAACATCTGGTATAGCTGTTTCAGCTGGCTTACTGGTCGTCGCTGAAGGTGGCAATTCGCCAACCAGACAAGCACTGCAAATAGGCACTAGCACTGAGCAGTATAAACAAAGCGCTATTATTACTAACGTTGAAGTCAAGCCGAGTAAACAATTAAAACAATATACTGCGTTTGAGCGTTTTACCACATCAGGTCCAATTGCGTTTTTGCCTATTGGAGAACAGCAATATTCGGTGGTTTGGACGGTTAAACCAGACGAAGTGAGCGATATTATGCATTTGCCAGAAGGTGACTTTATTGCTCA
Source organism: Gammaproteobacteria bacterium (assembly GCA_013373245.1). Classification (GTDB taxonomy): domain Bacteria; phylum Pseudomonadota; class Gammaproteobacteria; order Enterobacterales; family Alteromonadaceae; genus Psychrosphaera. The sequence goes on along the minus strand of JABXID010000278.1, from coordinate 11,463 downwards.
GCTACAACAAGCGTTTGGCTTTGCAGCGGGTAAAATTATAAAAATGTCACCGCCGAGTGCTTATCCTTTGAGCCTAATAAAGGCGGAACAATTAATTCACGATCGAGTTGTGTTTATCGGCAACAGCGCTCATACGATTCACCCAATTGCCGGGCAAGGATTTAATTTGGGTTTACGTGATGTTGCTGTGTTGGTTCAACAAATTAGACGTGCAGTAGAAGAAGGTCGCGACATTGGCGCATTCGAAGTTTTAGCTAATTTTCAGCAATTAAGAGAACAAGATATTACTCGTATCGCTGGTTTTACCGATACGTTAGTCAGAGCGTTTGCGATAGAAGGGCGACCAGCTGCCGCTTTAAGAACGCTTGGCTTAATGACTTTACAAAAATGCAACAGTTTACAGCAATGGTTAGCCATACATTTTATGAGTAGTAAACAGTTAATCTGAATCAAATAACACCTAAGGAAAATGAGGTACGTTCAGTGGCAACAAATAAATACATCCCAACACCTGACCTGTGCGACGACAATGAAGGACATGTTGCAGCACTTGAAACGCAATTTCATCACTATGGTTTGCATAAATATTTTTCTGGCCAAGTGGTTACCGTTAAGTGTTTTGAAGATAACTCTGTGATAAAGGCTTTGGTAAATACCCCGGGCAATGATCGAGTTATTGTTGTTGATGGTGGCGGTTCAATGCGAAGAGCTTTGTTGGGCGATATGTTAGCCGACGCTGCGGTACAAAATGGTTGGGCTGGTTTGGTTATTAATGGCTGTATTCGAGACGTGCAAGTGATCAATCAGTTGGAGTTGGGCGTAATGGCTTTGGGCACACACCCGATGAAAACCGATAAGAGAGGCGAGGGGCAACAAGATATTCCGGTCTCTATTGGTGGCGTGACGATAAAGTCTGGTGACTTTGTCTACGCCGATGAAAATGGCGTCATTGTGTCTAATAAGTCGCTTTAGTTAAATATAATATAGTCGTTGGTGAAGAGTAGGTAACGTGATTTCAACAGACGTAACAATTATCGGTGCAGGGTGCGTAGGTTTAACTGCGGCGCTTGGACTTGCAAAAAAAGGCATTTCAGTTGTTGTGTTGGATGCCGCTCAAGGCCTAAAAACGTTGACTGAGCCTGAATTACGAGTCAGCGCTATTTCATCCGCCAGTGAAAATATCTTTAAAGCGTTGGATGTTTGGCAGCACTTAGACCATTCCAGGAGTTGTGCATACCAAACAATGAAAGTTTGGGAGAAAGACAGTTTTGGTCAGATTGAATTCGACGCAACGGATGTTGGCGAGTCTCGATTAGGTCATATTATTGAAAACAACAACCTTCGTAACGCACTCATCACTGAAGCGCAGCGACAGTCAAATATAACGCTTTTGTTCGATTCACCGGTCAGTAATATTCATAATAGCGAAGAGCATGTGTTACTTACGTTAAGCGATGGCACACCCGTTATGACAAAGCTTTGTATCGCTGCTGATGGTGCTAACTCTTGGGTTAGAAAGCAGCTCAATACACCAATTACGTTTTCTGATTATGATCATCACGCCATTGTCGCTACGGTTAAAACCACAGAGGCACATGACCATTGCGCTAGACAGGTAATGTTACCCGATGGCCCACTAGCGCTTTTACCGATGTCCGAACCTAACACGTGTTCAATTGTTTGGTCGAGTGAACCAAACCATGTGGCGTCATTGCTGTCGCTAAACGAACATGATTTTGCTTGCGCTGTTACTGCAGCAACAGATTCTGAGCTAGGAGTCGTCGAACTGGTTAGTAAACGTGTGAGTTACCCACTGACTATGCGGTATGCGCAACAATGGGTAAATCAGCGGGTCGTATTTATGGGAGACGCTGCTCATACTATTCACCCATTAGCGGGGCTTGGTATGAATCTAGGGTTGCTCGATGCGGCAAGTTTAGTCGAACTGTTAGACTCTGGCTCTTTAACACATCAATCACTGAGTCGTGTTTTACGTAAATATCAAGGTTGGCGAAAAGCCGAAGCGCAAAATTATATTGCCGCGATGGCAGGCTTAAAGGAATTATTTTCTGGTGTTAATCCGTTAAAAAAAATAATCCGTGGAATTGGTCTGTCGTTAACTAATAATATCTCACCAGCAAAAACCAATATTACCCAGCATGCTATGGGACTTAAAGGCAATATCCCTGAACTGGCTCGAAATGTTGATCCTATTTGATTTGTACCGCAATTAACGGTTTTGAAAACGATTACTGGTAAATAGATTTATATTTCGCATTAAAATAACTAATTAATTTTGCTTGATACTTGAGTAGTGCAATGCAACTTATTTCGCTATAATCCGGCGCAAAATTTAAACTGTGAAGGTAACATCAATGACCAACAGAACCGTTTTATTCGACAAACACATTGAAGCTGGCGCCAAAATGGTAGATTTCCACGGTTGGGAAATGCCAATTAACTATGGCTCTCAAATCGAAGAACATCATGCGGTTCGTCAAGACGCTGGTATGTTTGATGTTTCTCACATGACTATCGTTGATGTCAAAGGCGCAGACGCAAAACGCTTTTTACAACACTTACTTGCCAATGACGTAGCAAAATTAACTGTTGCTGGCAAAGCTCTGTACACAGGCATGTTGAACGAGCAGGGCGGTGTTATCGACGATCTTATCGTTTATTTCTTCAATGAAGAGTTTTACCGTTTAGTGGTTAACTCTGCTACACGCGAAAAAGATTTAGCTTGGTTGACAAAACAATCGGCCGATTATTCGGTAGAGATCACTGAACAACCAGACTGGGCAATGATCGCAGTGCAAGGTCCAAACGCCAAATCTAAAGTCGCGACTTTATTAAACGAAAATCAACTTGCAGCCGTAGAAGGTATGAAGCCGTTCTTTGGTGTGCAAGCGGGTGAATTATTTATTGCGACCACAGGTTATACTGGTGAAGCAGGTTATGAAATCATGTTGGCTCCGGAACTTGCGGCCAACTTTTGGCAGCAGCTATTAGATGCTGGCGTTAAACCTGCCGGTCTTGGTGCTCGCGACACTCTTCGTTTAGAAGCTGGTATGAACTTGTATGGTTTGGATATGGACGAAACAGTGTCTCCACTAGCCGCTAACATGGGCTGGACCATCGCATGGCAGCCAGAAGAACGTGACTTTATCGGTCGTAGTGCGTTAGAAACGCAAAAAGCGCAAGGCACTGAACAATTAGTTGGTTTGGTGATGGAGCAAAAAGGCGTATTACGTTCTGGCTTAAAAGTTATTGCTGAACAAGGTGAAGGCACCATTACTTCGGGCACATTCTCTCCTACATTAGGTCACTCAATTGCAATGGCAAGAGTACCAGCCGGTGTTAATGTGGGCGATACCGTACAAGTTGAAATGCGTAAAAAGTTAGTTGAAGTTCAGGTGGTAAAAGCTGGCTTCGTTCGAAATGGTAAATCGGTTTTATAAACCTTTGGTTAAACCGTTCGAGATAAAAACAAAACGAGGTTGATCAAACATTCACTTACGCTTAATCTTTTCAAGCGGTGATAAATTGAACAACCTCTAATAAGAGATATTGAACAACAAAAACAGTTTCTAAGGAAAATTATAATGAGCAACATTCCATCGGACTTAAAATACGCTTCTTCTCACGAGTGGGTACGTAACGAAGGTGACGGTGTCGTTACCGTTGGTATTACTGAGCACGCACAAGGTTTACTTGGCGATATGGTATTCGTTGACTTACCAGACGTAGGTGATGAGTTTGCAGCAGGTGACGATTGTGCTGTTGCAGAATCTGTTAAAGCAGCATCAGATATTTACGCCCCGGTGGCTGGTGAAATTGTTGCCATTAACGAAGAGTTAGAAGACGCGCCAGAAAACGTGAATAACGACGCATACGGCGACGGTTGGTTATTCAAAATTAAAATGGAAGACGCGTCAGAGTTGGACGAGCTTCTCGACGCTGAAGGTTACGCTGAGTCTATCGACGAAGAGTAATTACAGTTTTAAATTCAAATAAGCCCTGCTCATAAAAAGTGGGGCTTGTTTTTAAGTGTTATCCGTTTGAACGGATATTCACGAAAAAGTTAAATTTATCGCTACCGCAATATGCAAATTTAGGAAGTCAATTCATGACCGAAAAAACAAGCTTACTTGAGCTAGAGCAACACGACATGTTCATTCGCCGCCACATTGGTCCAAGTCAATCTGAGCAGTTGGAGATGTGTCAAACATTAGGTGTTAATTCAGTGGACGAATTGATTGATCAAACCGTTCCAACGTCTATTAGACTTAACGCTGACTTAAACATTGGTGACGCTCAATCGGAAGAAGAAACACTTGCCTATTTAAAATCGGTAGCAAGCCAAAACGTGGTCGCTAAATCATACATTGGTTTAGGTTATCACCCAGTATCAGTACCAAACGTTATTTTACGTAACGTAATGGAAAACCCGGGTTGGTATACAGCGTATACCCCATACCAACCGGAAATTGCGCAAGGTCGTTTGGAGTCATTATTGAACTTCCAACAATTGACCATTGATTTAACCGGTTTAGATTTAGCCAGTGCGTCGTTATTAGACGAAGCAACGGCGGCCGCCGAAGCTATGGGGTTAGCGCGTCGTGTAGCAAAAGCGAAAAAAGCCAATACGTTCTTCATCGCAAACGACGTAATGCCACAAACCATTGACGTAGTGAAAACACGTGCTGAAATGTTCGGTTTTGACATTGTTGTCGATGAAGCGGCAAAAGCAGCTGAGTACGATATTTTTGGTGCTTTATTCCAATATACAGGTGTTGAAGGTCAAATCAACGACGTTAAGCCTCTAATCGCTGCAGTTCAAGATAAAAAAGCAATTGCGATTGTTGCTGCAGACATCATGAGTTTGTTATTACTTGAAGGCCCGGGTCACTTAGGTGCTGATGCTGTTTTAGGTTCAGCTCAACGTTTTGGTGTGCCAATGGGGTATGGTGGTCCACACGCTGCATTTTTCGCAACGAGCGACAAACATAAGCGTTCATTACCTGGACGTATTATTGGTGTTTCAGTTGACCGTCGTGGCAACCCTGCAATGCGTATGGCAATGCAAACGCGTGAGCAACACATTCGTCGTGAAAAAGCCAACTCAAACATTTGTACCGCGCAAGTATTACTAGCCAACATGGCTGCGTTTTATGCTGTTTATCACGGTCCTGAAGGCTTAAAAGTCATTGCCAATCGCATACACCGTTTTGCCGACATTTTTGCTGCAGGCCTAAAAGCCAAAGGTGTTGAAGTTGTAAACGATACTTGGTTCGATACCATCACATTTAAGGCTGATAACAAAGACGAGATCGTATCTCGTGCAACAGCTAAAGCGGTTAACTTCAATATCACGCTTGAAGGTAAGTTAAGCGTAGCTATGCATGAACTTGTGACTCGTGCTGACGTGCATGAATTGTTTGATATTGTTTTGGGCGAAGGACACGGTCTAGATGTTGCGGCGCTAGACACTCAAATCGTCGACAAAGAGCAAGCATCTATACCTTCTGAGTTTAGCCGAGTATCGCCTGTGTTAACTCATAAAGTATTTAATTCGTATCAGTCTGAAACCGAAATGCTGCGTTACATTCGCAAATTAGAAAGCAAAGACTTGTCGTTAAACCACTCTATGATTTCACTTGGTTCTTGTACCATGAAATTAAACGCGACTGCGGAAATGATCCCAGTTACGTGGCCAGAGTTTGGTAACTTGCACCCATTCTGCCCACAAGACCAAGCCAAAGGTTACCGTCAAATGATTGGTGAGCTTTCTGATTGGTTAATTGACGTGACAGGTTACGACAACATCTCGATGCAGCCTAACTCAGGTGCGCAAGGTGAATACGCTGGCCTAATCGCGATTCGTAAATATCACGAAAGTCGTGGCGACCACCATCGTAATATTTGTTTGATCCCAAGCTCTGCACACGGAACTAATCCTGCTACGGCACAAATGGCCAGCATGAAAGTTGTGGTAGTTGCTTGTGATGACAAAGGTAACGTGGATATGGATGACTTGCGTGCTAAAGCTGAAGAGCATTCTGAATCTTTGGCTTGCATCATGATCACTTACCCATCAACGCACGGTGTATACGAAGAAACCATTAAAGAAGTGTGTGACATAGTGCACGATCATGGTGGTCAAGTTTATATGGATGGTGCCAACATGAATGCGCAGGTTGGTCTAACTTCTCCAGGCTTTATTGGCTCTGACGTTTCACACTTAAACTTACATAAAACTTTCTGTATTCCACACGGTGGTGGTGGTCCAGGTATGGGACCAATTGGTGTTAAATCTCATTTGGCACCATTTTTACCAAATCACTCAATATCTAAAGTGGAATTTTTTGGTGATAACCAAGCGGACGTGGGCGAAAACAACGGAGCCGTTTCAGCTGCACCTTATGGTTCAGCGGGTATTTTACCAATCTCTTGGGCGTACATTGCCATGATGGGTAAACATGGTTTACGTCAAGCGTCTGAAGTAGCGATTTTAAATGCCAACTATGTTGCGGAACGTTTAAGCAAACACTACCCGATTTTGTATCGTGGTCGTAACAACCGTGTTGCACACGAATGTATTGTTGATATGCGCCCGTTAAAAGAGAGTTCTGGCATCGCAGAAATGGACATCGCAAAACGACTTATCGATTACGGTTTCCACGCACCAACAATGTCGTTCCCAGTTGCTGGTACGTTAATGATCGAACCAACTGAATCAGAAGCAAAGGTGGAATTGGATCGTTTCATCGATGCGCTTATCGCGATTCGTGAAGAGATAGGTAAAGTTGAAAACGGTCAGTGGACAGTTGAAGATAACCCACTAGTGTTTGCACCGCATACTGCAGAAGACGTATTAGATGCAAACTGGGAACGCGCATACGCTCGCGATTACGCCGCATTCCCAACTCAAGCGGTTAAAGACAACAAGTTCTGGCCGACCGTGACTCGTATCGACGATGTCTATGGTGACCGAAACTTAGTTTGTTCGTGCCCAAGCACAGACACTTATATTGAAGACTAACTTATTGATATTTAATAGCTATTGACTAGTGAGTTAATGTTAGTTCAGTATAGAAAAGGTGAGCAATTTAGCTCACCTTTTTTTTCGGTTGAATACTGAGAAATTTAACTAAACTGAGGCGTACACATGCATAGTCACTCACACGGGCATCACGGACATCATCAAAGTTCAGATGAGCGCTTGGGCTGGGTATTTTTGCTTAATGTTAGCTTTACTATTATTGAGTTTATTGGTGGCTGGTTGACCAATAGTACGGCAATAATGGCGGACGCAGTACACGATTTAGGTGATAGTTTGGCCATTGGCTTGGCATGGATATTAGGTCATTTTTCAGATAAATCTCCCTCAAAAGCCTACAGTTACGGATACAAACGCCTGTCCCTGTTCGGAGCTTTGGTGAACAGTATCATCTTGATTATTGGTGCAGTATTTGTCTTGTCTGAAGCTATTCCTCGGCTATTTGAGCCACAAATGCCAGTAGTGGAAGGTATGTTTGCGCTTGCTGTTTTGGGTGTTGCTGTCAACGGGTTTGCGGTTTATAAGTTAAAAGCTGGTAGTACCATGAATGAAAAGGTACTGACTTGGCACTTGTTGGAAGACGCCTTAGGCTGGCTCGTTGTTCTGGTGGTCTCCGTGGTATTGATGTTTGTTGATTGGCCAATTTTGGATCCTATTTTATCTATCGGCTTCACATTGTTTATTTTGTTTAATGTGCTTAAAAGTTTGAAATCAACAACCGGTTTATTTTTGCAGGGCACTCCCGATGCTGACACCCAAAGAAAAATACGAGAGGTATTGTCGAATAAACCTCAAATTGATGGTGTTCATCATTTACATTTTTGGTCGTTAGATGGTGAAAGTCATGTGTTAACAGCGCATTTAACCTTGAATGCGGTTTATGATGTTGAAACTATCAAAGAGCTTAAGGCAGCTATTGCTGATGAATTGGCTCGTTTTCATTTAGCGCACACGACGATAGAAATAGAATTCCCAGATGAACAGTGCAGAGATAAAAGCGATTAATGTTATAAATTAATGACGTAATTTTTTTGGTAATCCACCGTTCTTATAAGTACGTATATGTAGTTTGGCATTTAATTACTACTTATTAGAACTAGTATTATAGTTAAGTGCAGCAATTAAAAAATGGTGTTTCATTGAAAGTAAAAACTAAATTGTCATTGATATTGGCCGCTGTTATTTCGCAACCTTTGTTAGCAATAGAAATTACAGTGCAGGTCTTTGACCCAACCGAGCAAGCTGTACCGGATGTAGTCGTGTATGCCACGCCGCTAATGGACATTGAAAATCTGGCTGTGAACACTAATCAATTGGTGATTGATCAAGCCGATACCAAATTTGCACCTTATGTTACTGTTTTACAAAAAGGGCAAACCATAAAATTCATCAACAAAGATGACATAACCCATCACATTTATTCGGTCTCAGGCGAGAATCGTTTTGAATTTAAAATAAAATCAGGCAATGAGCGGATGACTCAACGTTTAGGTACCGCTGAAGAAGTGGCTATGGGGTGTAATATTCATGACTGGATGAGCGGCTTTGCGCTGGTGGTGGACACACCATATTTTGGAAAAACTAACGCTTCTGGTCGCCTGACGCTGGAATTGCCAGAACTCGGTCAATATCAAATTACGGTGTGGCATCCGCAATTAGAGACCGACGGAAATAGGATGTCGGAAACAGTAACACTGACAGAAGCGGCACAAAGTTTTAATTTGACGCTACCGAAAAAGTTATTGCCAATCCCAGAGCAATCTGGGCAAGATGATTTTGATTTTTTAGAAGAGTATTAGTGCTGAATGGATTTGCTTAGAGTGCGAAGTTTACAAAGTAAAATATTAATTTTGTTCATATTTTTGCTGGTTGTTGTGCAATCGGTATCTTTTTATTCGACGTACCGCGCCAGCCAAAAACTTGAAAGCACACACTTAAGCAATCGAATAAAAAATGCAATTGATGTGTTTCAAACACAAATCAATAGTCGCCGTTATTATCTGTCAGCGTTCGCGGAAACTGCAGCCAAAGACTATGGTTTGAAGTCAATTTTGCAAGAAGATCAAAAGAGCATTTTAGTTGCGTTAAATAATCATCGAAAACGCATAAACAGCGATTTAGCGTTAGCCATTGATGAACAAGGCGTGGTGTTCGCGCAATTGGAAACTTATACCAATTCTAACGATAAGGAAAAAGTACGGGTTGGTTCACTGCAAGGAAAATCGTTTTTAACTAACAGAGACACAATCGATGACAACGACTCACAGTTAGTTTTACTCGATAATAAACTGTATCAGTTGAGTTTGGCTCCTTTAAAAAGTGGAGCTCGCAATATCGGTTGGCTTGGTTTTGGTTATTTGATTGACGAAGAGTTAGCGACTGAATTGGCAGCATTAACGGAAGTGCACATTGCTTTTGTTGTAAAATCGGATAACCAAAGTCAAGTATTGTCGAGTTCGATAACGTCGCAATATCCAACCAACAGCCCATTTTTTGATGGCTTATTAGATAAAACCGAAAACAGCTATATTTATCATGAGTCACCAATAGGAATGGTCGATTCGCAACAAATAGTCACTTTGTTATTTAAATCAAAGGCCGACGTGTTAGAAACTGTTGGTGTGCAATGGCCGCGACTGGCGCTGCTAGTTTTATTAACCGTTGTATTGTCGGTGTTAAGCGCTGTGGCGATAGCGAAAAGTATTACCAACCCAATTCGTAAGTTAATACGGCAGGTTAAGGAAGTTACTGCAGGTAATTATGATAGTGATGTCACTGTGGATGGCAGTGTAGAGATAAAGCAGCTTTCGGATGACTTTAATCAAATGACCAAAGCCATTGTACTGCGTGAAGAAACCATCAGTTTTCAAGCGTTTCATGACGCGTTAACTCACTTGCCAAACCGCAATGCGTTGTTAAATGAGTTGATTAATTTAGAGCGTCACAATAAAGATTACGTAGTGATCCAATTGTGCTTTTTAGATGCTGAACATATTACCGATACTTTAGGTTATAAAATCGGCGATCAAATCATTCAACACGTTGCCCAGCGTGTCACTAAGACGTCAGTAGAGTCTAAAAATTATCACCTCGGGCGCGAGCATTTTGTTTTGATTGTTGAAGATCAAGACGTTGATCATGTATTGAATACTCTTTTGTCCGAAGTCAGTATTCAGTGTGAGTTTGATAATATCAGTTTGCATATTCAATACGTGGCGGGTGTGGCAGTTTCTAAGTTACATCGTGGTGATAACCCTTCAGAGTTATTGCAAAAAACCAATGTGGCATTGCAACACGCTAAAAAGCATAAACGTCTATATCAAGTCTATGAACCGCAATTTGACACCAACGCATTGGAGCGTTTGTTTTTATCAAATAACCTTAAAAATGCCATAGAAAGTGACGAGTTAGTGTTGTTTTATCAACCAAAACTAAACCTCGAAACCATGACGATTTCCCATGTTGAAGCCTTGGTTCGTTGGGAACATCCTGAGCGAGGTTTAATCCCACCGGACTCGTTTATCAGCATAGCGGAACAAACCGGGCAAATGCCGGCGCTCACGCGTTGGGTAACCAAACAAGCGGTAACGCAATATAATATCTGGCAACAACAAGGGTTAGATATTAGCATCGCTATCAACATAGCGCCGGAAAATATTCTCGATAATGCCTATCCAGATTTTGTTATTGATTTAAAGAAAACTCACAATTTATCTGACGACGCTATTACTTTAGAAGTCACAGAAGACGCGATTGTTGAAGAACCAGAAATAGCTCATAAAGTATTGATCTATTTGCGAGAGCATGGCTTTAAGTTATCGATTGACGACTTTGGAACTGGGTATTCTTCGTTGGGACAGCTCAAGCTATTGCCAGTGCAAGAGTTGAAAGTAGACCGTTCTTTTGTGCAGAACTTAGCTGTGGACGAAAGCGATCAAATTATAGTGCAGTCAACGGTGGAATTGGCGCATAACCTCGGCTTGTCAGTAGTTGCTGAAGGTATCGAAGATGAAACTGCGCTAACATGGCTGAAAAAACTGGGCTGTGAGTTTGCGCAAGGTTACTTTATCAGCAAACCATTGCCGCCACACCTATTTGACAAATGGGTGGCAAATTCCTTGTATGACATCAGAAAAACTGAGGATTAAATGTTAAAGCGTATTGTTGGATTTTTTGCCACTATTGTGACGGCGAACATCTTAGCGACGGCAAACAGTTACGCGGCAGAGTCTTATTTTAAAGGCATTATTGACTTGCGTGCAGTTTCAGTAAGCGGCGATAAAAGTAATCAAAGTTATTTAGTGGGAGATTACGGTAAGTTCCGTTATGGAGAAGGCAGTCAGTTGGCGCTTGATCAACTGGGTTTGCAGTACCACCTCAACTGGCAAAATAATTGGTCG
>JABXID010000181.1 GCA_013373245.1 Gammaproteobacteria bacterium | reverse complement strand
TTGTGAACTGGACACTTCCATTCACAATATGGGTTACCACAGTCCAAGCAACGGTCGGCTTGACCTTTTGCTTGGGCTTCGCCCATTGGCTGGTAAATTTCAATAAATTCTTCTTTACGTTTATCAACCGTGTGTTTAGTTGGGTCGATACGTTTTACATCAATAAACTGATATACATTTTTACTCATAATAACAACCTCAACCTACATTGCTTGTACACGTAACTCTGCAGAAGAGCGGTGACGGTGACCTAATAATTCATTTACATCTGAAGTTTTAGGTTTAACAAGTTTAAATTTAGGCAACCATTGTTCGAACTCAGCTAAAATTTTCCCTGAGCGTTCACTTTGCGTTTCTTCAAAGTGTTGGTTGATTAATCCACGTAGGTTCTCAGCATGAATAGACAAATCGATATCAAGGGCTTCGATCAACTCTTTGTTTAATCTATGTTCTAATTGGCCGTCGTAATCCAAGATGTACGCAAAGCCGCCAGTCATACCGGCACCAAAGTTAACACCTATATCACCTAGAACTACAACTTGACCGCCTGTCATGTATTCACATGCGTTATCACCAACGCCCTCAACCACAGCAACAGCGCCAGAGTTACGTACGGCAAAACGCTCACCAGCACAACCTGCCGCTAATAATTTACCGCCAGTTGCACCATATAAACAGGTGTTACCCATGATGGCTGATTTGTGACTCACATAACGTACGCCTTTAGGTGGGTGGATAGTAATTTTACCGCCCGTCATACCTTTACCAACGTAATCGTTAGCGTCACCTGTTAGGTGTAAATAGACACCGCCGGCATTCCAAACGCCAAAGCTTTGACCGGCAACACCCGTACAGTGAATGGTAATTGGGTCAGTGGCCATACCTTGGTTGCCATGTTTGTCGGCAACTTCACCCGATAACGTAGCACCTACAGAACGGTCAGTATTGCGAATATCATAGTGGAAGTGTCCACCCAGTCTATTAGCAACAGCGTCGGCTGTATCAGCAACAATTTGTTGGTTTAACGTACCACGGTCAACCGGCTCATTCGAAGCAACGCAGTAGCTAGGATGTTGGGTTTTCACACCACTTGAGGCAAGAATACCTTGTAAGTAAAGCTTGTTTTGTTTCTCAGTGTTGCCTTCAATGACTTCTAGTAAGTCAGTGCGACCGATTAAGTCTTCGAATTTCTCGATACCTAATGATGCCATGATCTCTCTAACTTCGCGGGCAACACCTACAAAGTAGTTTTCAACCATGCTCGGCAAACCTGCAAAATAGTCTTTACGCAGAGTCTCGTCTTGAGTAGCAACACCTGTCGCACAGTTGTTTAAGTGACAAATTCGTAAGAACTTACAACCTAACGCCACCATAGGGCCGGTACCAAAACCGAAGCTTTCCGCACCCAAAATAGCGCCTTTAACTACGTCTAAACCAGTTTTTAAGCCGCCGTCGACTTGTACACGAACTTTATGACGTAAGCCATTTTCAACCAGTGCTTGATGGGTTTCAGATAAACCTAGCTCCCAAGGGCTGCCTGCATATTTAACCGACGTTAATGGACTTGCTGCGGTACCGCCGTCAAATCCTGAAATAGTAATTAAGTCAGCGTTTGCTTTAGCAACACCAGTTGCAATCGTACCAACGCCTGGCTCAGAAACTAGTTTTACTGAAACTAACGCTTTCGGGTTAACTTGTTTTAAGTCAAAAATTAGCTGGGCTAAATCTTCGATTGAATAGATGTCATGATGCGGTGGAGGTGAAATTAGCGTTACACCTTGCACAGAATAACGAAGCTTGGCGATTTCTGCCGATACTTTGTCACCCGGCAACTGACCACCTTCACCTGGTTTCGCACCTTGTGCCACTTTAATTTGTAGTACTTCAGCGTTACGTAAGTAATGTGGAGTAACACCAAAACGACCTGATGCGATCTGTTTGATCTTAGAGTTCTTGTCCGTGCCAAAGCGACGTGGATCTTCACCGCCTTCACCTGAGTTAGAGAAGCCACCAAGCTTGTTCATTGCTTGCGCTAATGCTTCGTGTGCTTCTGGACTTAATGCACCAATCGACATAGCCGCAGTATCAAAGCGCGGGAACAATTCTTTTGCATCAACCACATTCTCAATTGCAATCGCGTCTTGCGGTTTCAGTTTCATCAAGTCACGGAAATGCGCAGGGCTACGATCGTTAACTAAGCTGGCAAACTTCTGGTAATCACTATAATCACCAGATTTAACTGCAACTTGCAATGCTGTAACTACATCAGGGTTGTACGAGTGGTATTCGCCACCGTGTACGTATTTTAATAAACCGCCGTGGTTGATCTTTTTACGTTTCAACCAAGCGTCTTTACCATTGTGAGTTAGTTCAGCATGGATATCTTCAAAGCTTGCACCTTCAACACGAGAGGTGATGCTTGGGAAACAAAGCTCCATGATCTCAGAGTCTAAACCAACCGCTTCAAATAAGTTTGAACAACGGTAACTGGCGATGGTTGAAATACCCATCTTAGACATGATCTTAAATAGACCTTTGTTGATACCTTTACGGTAGTTAGTAACAGCCTTTTCGACTGGAATGTCGATACTGCCGTTTTCAACAAATTGCTCAACTGTTTCGTACGCCATATATGGATAAATCGCAGTAGCACCAAGTCCAAGTAATACTGCGAAGTGATGAGGATCGCGAACTGACGCAGTTTCCACGATCATGTTTGAATCACAACGTAAGCTGTTTTCTACTAAAGCTTTTTGAACTGCACCAACTGCCATAGCTGCAGGGATCGGCACTAAACCTTTTTCGATATTGCGGTCAGATAAAATAATAATCGCCGCTTTTTTATCACGTGAGGCAACAATTGCCTCTGCACAAACATTTTCTATCGCTTGTTTTAAGCTCGACTGTTCTGGGTTGTACAGAATTGAAACTGTTTCTGTATGGTAATGCTCTTGGTCAAACGCTTTTAACTGATCTAAATCGGTATACATTAATACCGGAGACTCAAACAACACGCGGTTTGCGTAACCCGACGTTTCATTGAAAACGTTTTGTTCTCGACCAATACACGTTGCTAACGACATTACGTGGTTTTCACGTAAAGGATCGATTGGCGGGTTAGTTACCTGTGCGAACATTTGACGGAAATAATCATAGAAGTTACGTTTTTGGCGTGACATAACAGCCATAGGTGCATCGTCACCCATAGAGCCAGTAGCTTCTTGACCGTCTTTTGCTAATACCTTAATGACTTGTTCGATTTCTTCAAACGAGTAGTTAAATAGTTTGTGATAAACCGCTTGTGTTTCGTCATCAAATAAACGCTGACCGATTTCACTGCCATCACATTGCTCAAACGGTTTTAAATGTTTGATGTTTTTGTCCAACCACTCTTTATAAGGGTGGCGAGATTTTAAGTCGTTATCGATTTCGTCAGATTGATACAATTTACCAACGTAAGTATCAACTGCAAGCATCTGACCTGGGCCAACACGACCTTGCTCTACGATTTCATCCGGCGTGTAATCCCAAATACCAGATTCAGAAGCAAGAGTTAATAACTTGTCTTTAGTAATCGTATAACGAGCAGGGCGCAGACCATTACGGTCAAGGTTACAGGCAACGTGACGACCATTCGTCATTACGATACCGGCAGGGCCGTCCCACGGCTCCATGTGCATAGAGTTGAACTCATAAAATGCTTTTAGCTCGTCGTCCATACCTGGGTGATTTTGATATGCAGGTGGAACTAATAAACGCATCGAGCGGAATAAGTCCAAACCACCTGCTAGGAATAACTCTAACATGTTGTCTAAAGACGCTGAGTCACTGCCTGTTTTGCTAACAAATGGTGCTGCATCTTTAAGATCTGGGATCAACGGAGAACGGAATTTATATTCACGGGCTTGCGCCCACATTCTGTTGCCTTTAATAGTGTTAATTTCACCATTATGCGCTAAGAAGCGGAAAGGTTGCGCCAAACGCCACTGAGGCGTCGTGTTGGTTGAGAAACGTTGGTGGAATACACAAATACCAGTTTCTAAACGAATGTCTGCTAAGTCTAAATAAAACTTAGGCAGATCTTTAGGCATGACCAACCCTTTATAGATAGTCACTAAACAACTCAGGCTAGGAATATAGAAGTCTTTGTCATCTTCAAGCTGCTTCTCGATGCGGCGACGCACCATATATAAGCGACGCTCGAAATCCTTTTTACGCCAGCCAGGCTGTGCGTTAACAAATACTTGTTCAATTTGAGGTAATGATTCTGAGGCAATCTCACCCAAAACGTCTGGATTGGTTGGAACCACACGCCAACCGACAACTTCCAAAGTTTCGCTTTCGATTTCTTCTTGAATAATGCGTTTTGCTTTGGCCGCTTTTTCTGGGTCTTGACTCAAAAATACGATCCCAACACCGTATTTTTTACCAAGGTGCCAGTTATTCTCTTCGGCAATAGCACGGAAAAACGCTTCTGGTTTTTGAATTAATAAACCACAGCCGTCACCGGTTTTGCCGTCGGCAGAGATACCACCACGGTGTTGCATGCGATCAAGACTAGTGATCGCAGTACGCACTATTTTATGACTCGCTTCGCCCTCTAGATGAGCGATTAGACCAAATCCGCAGTTTTCACGGACGTCTGAGCTGTCATGCATCAGTTTTATTTGTTTAGAACCATTGTCAATCACTATGGTCTCCTCCTTCCTTACCCAAGGCAACAGAATAACGCTTTATACCGATGTTGTGGGATCGGTACGCCAGCTTTTCTTAGTGTTTTTTTAAATTAGTAATGTTGCTTTACAGTGAATAAGTATTCACAAGTTAGGCGATAAAAATGCAAATGGTCGCTCAACATAGCGATATTTACCCAACAGGTCAATACAAAAATAGGATAAATACTCTAACGAAGGTGTAATAAATTTACATTAATGTAGTAATTATAGCGGAAAAATACGGATAAAATAGTGATTTATGTAATAAATTCACAATATTTTGAAGGTAAAATAACAAAAGCACCTTATTAGGTGCTTTTGAGTTAATTTATAATAAAGTCGTCTTAACGGCGCATAATTACCGTTTGATTTTTATTATCATATACTTACTTTGACGAGTACCCGCCATCAATGCCTTTACTCGCGACACTCACTGCATCATGGGCATGTAATGATTCATAATGGTTCACTCGTAACCAGAAGTCTTTGTATTGTGTATCAGCATTTAATCTATGTTTGATACGACGGCCTGCGTCCTCACAAAACATAAGGTTCTGGCCGTTCAATCGAGCGAACTCTTGCTCGTCTTCACGTTTAACTGCAGCTTGCACTGGGGTTTGCAATGCGTCTTCTATAGCATCGACTAAATCGACAATAGGAAACTCAGAAACGGTTTCTGACAATTTAACCTTAATTTCTGCAATTGAACGTTGGCTGTGAGGTGTCGCCACAATACCTTCCGTAGTGCCAAGCCATTGGTGGATCTCTTCAGCCTTGACGTCGCCTTGGAACTTTTCGCTGAAGGCATTTTGAATTAGCTGGCGCGCTAACGCCGCTGAACATGGGCAAGTCGAAGAGTAAGGGACTTTAACTGCCAGCTCGATGTCCATTGTACCTTTGGTAAGATTGCCAGTAATGGTCACTGGGTATGCTTTCCAACCTAATTTGCCGCTAATTAACGATTTACGACGCATGTGATAATCGAACTCAAACTTAACGTGTGCGCTGTCACTCAAGTCTTCATGACTTTGAATAAAGTTATTTAGCAGTTGTACTAAGTTGTTTTGATTAAGGCTGCTTTCAGTAGATAATTCGTCTAACATTAGATACAAGCGAGACATGTGTATGCCTTTCGCTTTTGGTTGATACAAATTTACAAAGGCTTCAACGATTGCTGAAACAGGGCGGCTACTGCCTTGCATTTCAACCATGATTGGCATTTCGATATTGCTCATGCCAACCCAATCTAGTACACCTTCGGTTTGAGCTTGGGCTTGGTTAGCGATATCTGGCATTTTTGTTGGCATATATTCTCCAAATTGCGCCCTAAAATGAGCAGCATTAAAAGCCCTCGTGTGTCATAGAGAGGGCTCAATTGAAATGGGGTCAAGATTTTCTGCGCGTGTTATATCACATTCACGAGTGTATACCAACGATCCACAATAAATTACTTGATTAAATTAGTCGGGTATTAATACAGTTTCAACGAAAGAAAAGATCAACAGGGTTTATTCATTATTCAATAAGTTGATTAACTGTTGACTGGTTTGGCTGATGTTATTGTTGGAATCTTGGATGTAACGTTCTAATAATTCAGCGACTTTAGCTTCTTCTGTAAATCCGAATGACTTTGCTGCGCCTTGGAATTTATGTGCTAGAGAGGCGAGGGTTTTGGTATCTCTTTGCTTAACTGCTGTTTGTAATTCGATGGTATACTGGGCAAAACTTTGTTTAAACTTTTGACGCAGTTCATCTAATAAATGTTGAGGAATAGCCACGTCTTGTTGAGTACTGACATCGTTGTCGCAGTATTTATTCAGTTTGGTAAGCAGTTGTTCTTGGTCGAGTGGTTTAGCCAAATGATCTGTAAAACCAGCGGCTAGATAACTATCAATTTCATCTTTCATTACATTTGCAGTTAAAGCAATGATTGGCATGTCTAAGCCACAACTACGAATGAGCTGTTGTGCTTCTATGCCGTTCATAACAGGCATTTGAATGTCGAGTAATACCAACTGATAATCATCTGATATACAAGCCTGCACAGCTTTTTCACCATTATCAACAGCATTGACTTCAAACCCTAGAGCGCTGAGGTTGAGAGAAAACAATTGTCTATTTTCAGGATGATCTTCAGCGATAAGTACTTTGCCTTTAAATACTTGTTGAGTTTGTTGTGATGCTTGATGATTTGTATCAGAGTTTAGTTGGTCAAACGTTTCACCAGGAGCTTGATTAATTAAGTCAATAAATACACTAAAGGTTGATCCTTCATTTACTTGGCTTTCTACCGCTATTTGACCACCAAGCTCTTTGGCTAAACGACAAGAAATACTTAAACCCAAACCGGTTCCACCGTATTTGCGGCTAGTCGAGTTATCGACTTGAGTAAAGGAATTGAACAAGCTGCTAAGTTTATCGTTTGGAATTCCAATTCCAGTATCTTTTATTTCAAAATGCAGTTGTTCGTTAAGTGCCGAAACTACTATTGTCACAGAGCCTTGCTCAGTGAACTTAATGCCATTTGAAATTAGGTTGATTAGGATTTGTTTGAGTCGTGTAGGGTCTGTCTTAATTCGTCTTGGAATTTTGCCATTAAAGCGCCAATGTATATTCAGATGTTTTTTATGTGCTTGTTGCTCACATATTACATGGACTTGTTGCAGTAATGAATCTAGCTCCACGTCAATTAATTCAATTGAAAGCTCGCCTGCTTCAATTTTTGAAAAGTCTAAAATGTTGTTAACCAGCGACAATAAATGTTTGCCACTGTTATCGATAATGTTTACCGCATCTGTCCATTCGTTCTTTGGAATGTTTTGCGACAACATACTTTCGGCATAACCAATAATAGTGGTTAGCGGTGTTCTTATTTCATGACTCATATTGGCTAAGAACATACCTTTTGCTTCAGAGGCTTGTTTCAACTCTTCTGAAAGCTGTTGTAAGTCGTTGCGTTGTTGAATGATTTTTAACTGTGACGAAACACGGGCTAAGACTACGCTTGAATTGAAGGGTTTGTGAATGTAATCGACAGCACCAAGCTCAAAGCCGTACGTTTCGTCTTTTGACGATTCTAACCCTGTAATAAATATGACGGGGATGTTTTGACTGTTGACGTTTGATTTAAGTTGCTTCATAACGCTAAAGCCATCTAGTTCGGGCATTACAACGTCTAACAAGATTAAATCGACACTTTGTTCGTGCACTATGGACAGTGCTTGCCTGCCTGATTTGGCAACCAGCACTTGGTAATCTTCCTTTAGTAGGCTGGATAATACTCGAAGATTATCAGCCTCGTCATCGACTATCAGTATATTAAATGACACTCTTTGCTTTTCTTCTATCCGTTAAAGTATCCACTTGCAGCAGTTGATTTCGTCCATTTTTTTTGGCCTGGTACAAAAGTTCGTCTGCTTGTTCCAACATGCGCTTGATTGGCGTTTCGGTGGTTAACTCTTGAGTACATAACCCAACACTGACTGTGACCACTTTGCTGACCGGAGAGTTAGCATGTGGGTGTTCTGATTTTTCTATATGATCAGTGAGTTGCCCGATTTTATCCAAGGTATTTGACGCTTGTATAGAAGGTAGTAAAAAAATAAACTCTTCGCCACCGAATCGGTATAAGCGACCACCTAAATTGATAAGAAATTGATTTAACGACTGAGCGACGGATGACAGGACTTTGTCTCCCATAGCGTGGCCATAGTGATCGTTGTATTTTTTAAAATGATCAATATCTATTATGCCCACGCTAATTTGGTCATAGTTGTTAAAAATAGAAGGCAGGTTTTCTGAATCGAGTTTCCATTTTCTGCGGTTAGGCAATTCGGTTAGTACGTCGATATTAGCCAGTTGTTCTAACAATTGCTTTTGGCGAACAGAGTCGATTTGATTTTTAACGCGAGCTTTGACTATTCCGTGATGAAATGGTTTAGAAACGTAATCCACAGCACCAAGATTAAGACCTTGAGTTTCATCATCGCTAGATTCTAAACCGGTTATAAAAATTACTGGAATATCTTGTGTGCTCGGATTACCTTTCAATTCTTTTATAACTTGAAAACCACTCATTTGTGGCATGATAACATCGAGTAAAATTAAAGAGGGCTGTTGTTTGTCTGCGATTTGTAATGCCTGGTGTCCATTTTTGGCTATCAGTACATTGTAATCGTCTTTTAAGATGTTAGATAACACTCTGAGATTATCGGTTTCATCATCGACAATTAACAAGGTAAATGTCATATTTTTCTTCTAGTTAGCAACGCGCTGTTGCGATAGGAAAACACGCAGAATAATACTTTGTCAATCAGAAAACCAAGTGGTCAGTTCACTTTTATCGATAAGGTGCTTAGTTAGTTGTTCTCTCTCATGCTCTGTAATAGTAACGCTTTTAGCTGATGCGTAATCAAACTTGACCATAACGGCCTCGCCCCAAGCAACGCGTTTATTATCTTGAATAGCTTCCTGCAAAACAGTAAAAGAAGAGTTACCTATTTTAGAAATTTGAGTTTGTATGGTTATGTTTTGCTGATAGCTAATCTGAGCTAGGAAGTTCACTTCTATTTTCGCAATAATAAGATTCCATGCGTTGAGGTCTTGCTGAGGATTAAATATTTGAAAAACCTCAGTTCGAGCAGACTCGAACCAAACAGGTACAACCGTATTATTGATATGACCTAAAGCATCCGTTTCGGAAAACCTCGGTTGAATTGGGGTGGTGAACATGAGCTTCTCCGAGTTTAATGCTGCTCTAGGCCGCTATCAATTGAGACCAAATTAAGGAATATTTCGCGCGTAAAATATTTCCTGCATTTCTTTGCGCAGTTTCAGGCGAATTTCTTCTTCCTCTTCTTTGCTCAATTCATCGGTGCTTAAGCCAAACAAGTAGGTGTTGATGTCATTATCTTTGATCATCATTTTAGTGTGGAAGATGTTTTCTTGATAGACATTGACGTCAATCATCTCGTACATCTCTAAAATGTCTTGGCCGATGAAGTTTTGGATCGAGTTAATATCGTGATCAATGTAATGTTTGTGACCTTCGGTATCGCGAGTGAAACCGCGAACTCTGTAGTCCAAAGTTACAATATCTGACTCCAACGCGTGGATCAGATAATTAAGAGCTTTTAGAGGCGAAATTACACCACAGGTGGACACTTCAATGTCTGCACGGAAGGTACATATACCGTCATGTGGATGCACTTCTGGGTATGTGTGAACACATATATGACTTTTATCCAAGTGGCTAACTACGGTTTCAGGCAGTGGGCCCGGCGATTCCGTTTGATCCACTTCATCTGGCGATTTAATTTCTTCTTCGCTGACTAAAATGGTGACCGAAGCGCCTTGGGGCTCATAATCTTGACGAGCAACATTTAAAATATTTGCGCCTATGATGTCACAGACTTCCGTTAGGATGTCAGTTAAACGGTCAGCGTTATATTGTTCATCAATATATTCAATATATTCTTTACGTTGCTCTGGCGTTTTTGCATAACAAACGTCGTAGATACAAAATCCTAAGCTCTTTGTTAAGTTATTGAAGCCGTAGAGTTTGAGTTTGTTGTTCAAGAATATCCCCTCAGAAATCCCCTAAAAAAATTGGGCGGATAATAAAGTAGTTTGTCAATTTCACAAAATGATTTTAGCGTAAATTTTTCAGTTCGGAACTGAAAATTAAAAAGCTTACTTTATCATCCGTAATCTTCGATAAAACTATGCCTGTTTTATTTCGAAACCGTGGGTGATTTTTGCGGTTTGTTCCAACATTTTTGCTACTGAACAATATTTGTCTGCTGATAGTTTTACAGCTCGCTCAACATGTTTTTCAGCAACGTCAGTACCTGTTACAACAAAATTTAGGTGGATTGATGTGAATACTTTAGGAATAGTTTCAGCACGTTCTGCACTGAGCTCTACATCGACATTGGCTATTTTTTGTTTCGCCTTTTCTAAAATTGATACAACGTCAATAGCACTGCAGGTGCCCGCTGACATTAGTACCATTTCCATTGGTGATGGCGCACCACCTTCGCGGTCACCGTCCATAACAATTTTATGGCCGGTTTCGGAGTGACCAACGAAGGCCATGCCATCAATCCAAGAAACTTTTGCTTTCATTGTAAACCTTATTTAAGTGGTTATGCTTGTAAATTAAGCGCGTTGGTAATTATGTTGCTGGTGGAGATCAGTCCAGCAACTCTGCAACTTGAGTATCAAATACGTTTTTGATTAGACCGGCAAACTCGTGAATAAACTGAGCTTGTTGTTCTGTTGCTGGTTTTTGCCAGAATTCTAATAAAATTTGTTGGATATCATAGACAATGCTGTCTAGCTCTCGAATGATAACAGAGCGATGATTAGCTTCTAACGCTTCATGCTGAGAGCAAAGGGAGATGATCTGTTCAGACAACTCTTCTTCGATTAAAGTTTCAATGGTTGGCATGCCATCGGAGGGGCCAGAATCATCGACAAAAATATTTTTGCTGGATGAAAGGTAATCGATAAGTTCATCGTAACTAGATTTATCAGTAACCATAGTAATACTCGTTGAGTTTGCCGTTATTATAAGGGTTCAGCTTGCGTTATTGGGCAATGAGCAACCTATGGCATCTTTACACAACTGCAAACTGAACCTGCAATTTAACCGTTTACTTTGGTAGTTTCAACCTGAGCGAGCGGTACGAATGTACCTAGCTTGATTTGGCGTCAGTACTTTCGAAGATTTTATCGGCAGAAGCTGCTACAAATCCAGTATAGAGTTCGCCGTTTGGCAAAGGATATCTGCGGGCAAACTCGTAGAAACAGCTCGGAATATTTAATGTTCCGTCGCTGAATGTCGCCGTTGCGGTATCAGCCATGGTTGAAGATTGTTCTAGTAAAACTTCTGGTGAGCCTTTAATTTCTCCGCCAGAGGTATTTAATGCAAAACCAGCGTCCTTTAATGATTGGTTTACGTCTTCAATGCGCTCGAATTGCGTCAATAAGTTAATGTTGACGGTAAAGTGATTTGCTCTATAACCCCAAGCAGATACCCAAGCAGCGTATTCACTTTCCTGTAATAATAGCTTGTACTCTTCTTGGCTAACTTGCCAATGTGTACCTGAATACAAAAAGTTGTCTGCTGTTACTGCGCTTTCGTTAACTTCGCTAACCATACGTTGGATTATTTCTTGAGCGGCTGGCGAAAATTCCTCAACTAATAATTCACTAATGAACACTTTAGGCATTTCTGGATTTTCATGTTCGTAGTGTTTGGCTTTTAGTTTTTTGGCAACGAAGTCATAGTCACCACATTCTTTATAACCTACGGCTAAAAAATGTGCCGCTAGTTTATCTTTGTTCACTTTTTCAATGTTGAAAGTGCGTAACGCAATGTGATCGTTAACAACGTCTTTGCCGTTATCTTTACCTAACAGCTGGTGAATCTTAGTGGCCGACGGAGTAACTTCAAGGTAGTTGCTCCATAAGTTGTCGAACAGTTCAGTAACTGAGTTATGCATTTGCATGGTCCTATTTGATATCAGGGAAAATATTATTTAAGCCAAAAAGTTAGGAGAAAAATACCCCTAACTGTGTGGCTGCCCGAGATGCACTTGTTTAAGTTGTGCGATTTATTGTTATATGGATAAACCCGGGCTTAATGTTTCTGGTAGAGCTACTTTATCAAGTTCTACAGATGCAACTGGGTATGAGCAATAATCGGCAGCATAATAAGCGCTTGCACGATGGTTACCACTTTGGCCAATACCACCAAACGGTGCAGAACTGCTTGCCCCTGTGATTGGTCTGTTCCAGTTTACGATACCCGCACGAATGCGAGCTAAGAATTTTTGATACAGCGCTTCGTTGTCACTTAACAAACCAGCAGACAAACCGTATGAAGTGTCGTTTGCTAGTTTGATAGCCGCGTCAAAGTCAGCCACTCTAAACACTTTTAACAATGGGCCAAAATGTTCATCATCTGGGAAGTCATTGATGTTGGTGCAATCAATAATACCAGGGGTAACGAATCCAGTGTCTTCTTTTAAATGAGTTAACTCAACTAAAACCTCAGCACCTAACGACACTAATTGCTTTTGTGCTTCAACCATAGATAACGCTGCTTTTTCTGAGATCATAGAGCCCATGAACGGAGTCGGAGCGTCATTATCTAGCGAGTCGCCAACTACGATTGCCTTAGTGGCTTCGATTAGTTTTGCTAAAATCGCGTCGCCTTCTGGACCTTCAGGTAAGATCAATTTACGAGCACAAGTACAACGTTGGCCGCTTGAAATAAATGCTGATTGAATAATGTCATGCACTACTGCATTAGTGTCTTTGGCGTCATCAACGATAAGCGGATTATTACCACCCATTTCTAGTGCTAAGATTTTACCCGGTTGACTGGCAAACTGCTGGTGTAATAGATGGCCAGTGTTTGAGCTACCAGTAAAGAATAAACCGTCAATTTGCGGATGCGATGCCAAAGCCTTTCCGGTCTCAACTTCACCTTGAACTAAGTTTAATACACCGTCAGGTAAACCGGCTTTTTGCCATAACTCGACCGTTATTTGCGCTACCATCGGCGTTAACTCACTTGGTTTAAATACCACAGTATTACCGGCAATTAATGCTGGAACTATGTGACCATTTGGTAAGTGACCAGGGAAATTGTATGGGCCATAAACTGCAACGACACCGTGAGGGCGGTGACGTAACATAGCCTTGCCTTGAGGCATAGCTGTTTCTTTACTGCCGGTACGCTCAAAAAACGCTTTTTCAGAAATCGCTACTTTGCCAATCATTGCGCCAACTTCGGTGCGAGTTTCCCAAAGAGGTTTACCCGTCTCCATAGCGATTGTTAAAGCGATTTGTTCTTTGTATTCACCTAATAATTCAGCAAATTTTTTGATGATAGCTAAACGTTCTTCAACGCTTAAATCTGCCCATGGTTGAAAAGCTGCTCTGGCAGCGGTTACGGCGTCATTGACTTGTTCAACAGTCGCAGACTTTGCTTGCCACAATGGCTCGCCTGTCGCTGGGTTTAGAGACTCTAGGTCGTGACCTTGGCCTTGCGACCATTGACCATTAATAAATTGGCCGTCGATAAATTTGTTTTCTGATTGACTCATAATGATGCTCTCTATAATAAATTGACAGCTCGTACTTGAGCGTTTTGTTCAACGTGCAGTAACTCTGCAGTTTTAATATCTAAATTAATAACTGTACTTTGTTCGTCAAGCACGCCTGGTATAGCCGTAGCTCTGTAGTTCTGAACTTCTGTATTGGATAACATTATATAGCTTTTATCACTTGCAGAGTTCTCAATGGAATCGACAATATTAACTGTATATACGCCGCTGTGGCGTACGGTTCTAATTTGGTTTAAGTCACATTCAACTGTTGGGCCTGCGTCAAATATATCGACATAACCGTTCCAGTTAAAACCTTCACTTTTCAGCAATTTTAGTGCAGGTTTTGTTTTAGGATGAACTTTACCAATTACTTGCTGAGCTGCGTCACTAAGTAAACTGACATAAACAGGGTATTTCGGCATAAGTTCAGCGATGAATACCTTTTGACCAATACCGGTTAAATAGTCAGCAGTTGGGAAGTCCATCGAGAAGAAATGTTTTTCCAGCCATTCCCAAAAAGGAGACTCACCAGATTCATCAGAAACACCGCGCATCTCAGCTATTACCGTTTCAGAAAAGCGGTGTTGATTTTGCGCTAAAAATAAAAATCTAGATTTACTCAGAACTCGGCCATTAACACCTTTGCGATATGGCTCTCGTAGGAACAAAGTGCATAATTCGGCCGCACCTGTGTAGTCGTTACACAAAGTGAGTATTTCTGCAGTGTTGTAAATGTTTAGCTCTCGGCTATTGTGTACAACTTTACTCAGGTGATAATGATAAAAGGCGTCGCTTAAGCCGACAGACGACTCGATCCCACACGTGCCCATAATGGCACCTGTTTCGGTATCTTCCATAACAAATAAATAACCGAACTCACCAGGTTGGTTGGCGTCAGGGTTACTTACTGCATCTTCTGCGCGTTTTATTCGATTGGTAATAAGCTCTTCATTGACCGGTAGGGAAGTAAATCCATGACCAGATTCTTCCGCCATAGCATATAGCTCGGAAAAGTCTTTTTGTTGAATCGGGCGGATCACAAACATACGCGCTCCTTCAATTGGTTACACATAGCGTAGAGTAGGGTGTCTGGTATTACGAAGATAAAGCCAACATCGTTATGTGCCGATATTGGCTTTATTGAAGTTAGGCTGTTGCGATTTGAGCGACAGCTTGCTCATAGCGCTCTAGGCCTTGGCTTAGATCTTCCATTGGAATAACTAGTGACGGTGCAAAACGAATAACATTTGCTCCGGCAACTAACGTCATAACGCCTTTTTCCATCGCTGCGTTTAAGAAGTCTTTTGCTCTGCCTTTGAATTGCTCTGTTAACTCAGCGCCAATTAGCATGCCTTCGCCACGAATGTCAGCGAACACATTGTATTTTTCATTGATTTCAGCCAAGCGCTTTTTAACAAAGCTTTCACGCTCTTTTACGCCTGCTAGTACTTCTGCGTTATTTACTGTGTCGAATGCAGCTTCTGCTACGGCACATGCTAACGGGTTACCGCCATACGTTGAGCCATGAGTACCGATTTTAAGGTGCTTAGCAATCTCAGCCGTAGTTAACATAGCGCCAATTGGGAAGCCGCCACCTAATGCTTTTGCTGAGGTTAAGATGTCTGGTGTAACACCTAAGCCCATATACGCATATAATTCGCCTGTACGGCCAACGCCCGTTTGTACTTCGTCAAAAATCATTAACGCGTTGTGTTTGTCACATAATGCGCGAACACCTTTAATGAAATCGTCAGTAGGAGAAACTACGCCGCCTTCACCTTGCAGTGGTTCTAACATCACTGCACAAGTGTTATCAGAAATAATTGCCTCTAAGCTCGCTAAATTATTGTATTCAGCGTGGTCTATCGCGCCTGGTTTTGGCCCAAAACCGTCAGAGTAAGCTGCTTGTCCACCAACAGAAACCGTGAAGAATGTTCTACCGTGGAAACCTTGTTTGAATGAGATAATTTGGTTTTTGTGTTCACCGTGCACATCAAGAGCCCAACGACGTGCCAATTTCAACGCCGCTTCATTGGCTTCAGCACCTGAGTTTGCGAAGTAGATTTTGTCAGCAAAAGTTGCATCAACCATTTTTTTTGCTAAACGTAATGCTGGCTCGTTTGTCATCACGTTACTCAAGTGCCAAATTTTTTCACCTTGCTCTTTTAATGCATTAACTAGAGCTGGGTGACAGTGACCTAAACAGTTAACGGCAATACCACCTGCGAAGTCGATGTATTCTTTGTCATCTTGATCCCATACTCGAGAACCTTGACCTCGAACAGGTATAACTGCTGAAGGTGCATAATTGGGTACCATCACTTCGTCAAATAAAGCGCGATTTACTGTCATTTAAGTGTCCTCTTGATATTGGATTTTACCTGTGGAATTGAGTGATTTATTGTTTCGCTCTTATTCCAATTTTTAACTTCATTTGTCACATCAACTGGTGAGATGCGAGTTAAAAAATGTAGTTCATTTAATCAATTATTGCAGAAATAAATGGCGGTGTCTCCCCCTTGCAAGGGGGGGTAAGTCCAAGAAAAATAAGGATTAAGCTAGTTTTTCAATAATAGTGAATAATTATTTTATAGTATGAATAGAGTGGCAGATTTGTCTTTTGGGGCTAATTCTTGGTTTATACGGATATTTATAAAATTTAACTTGTGGATATTCCGGGCAAGCCCCACATGTTCAATATGAATACTTGCCCACGAAAATTTATACAGAAAATTTTATTTTTGTTAGATTTACCTTGTTTAATTCGCCGATAATCGTGTTATTAATACGAGAATGGGTTAAAAAAGCTTTTGCTTCATCTAATTCAATCAGTCTATTTTTTTGTAGCATTTTATATTGGGCAAACGATTTGGCCTGATATAGAGCTTGGGTCATTGGACTGGCTTCTGTGATTGGAGTTTTATGCAGTGCTTCTTCCGCAAACGGCGCGACCACCGCAAACTTTAACCCCATCTTTTCAAAGACCGTGCAGGTTAAACGCCACGAGTAAGTTAATAGCGCTTGACTGACGAATGAAGGGTCCACTTCAAGTGTATCTAACACTTTCTCAATATCCTTACGTCCTGCCTTAGATGTTTCTTTCATTTGTTCAACGCGGACAGTATTAAATGCTCTTAAATACATACGTAACATTAAATTGCCACCAACCGCATGGAATAAGCCGAAGAAAAACGCCACTTCGGGACTTAGTTTATACAGTGGCGCTAACGCACGCATGCAATTGGCCGTAGCAATTGAGTATAACCACGCGCTGTTTTTAAAGTCACTGAATGGCTCGGTGCTATGAGGCAACCAACGTTTACCTATTTCTGACATTAGTAGAAATTTGGTGTTTTCTATACCAATGTATCGAATGCCCAAGTCGACTTTTTCAACCGTGGGTTTTGTCGATTTTTCTTCGCGAAATGGACTTTTGTTGATGCGGTGTAAGAATATGGCTTTTAACCAAGGTAAAGCTTCAATTAATGGAACTAACTGCTTTACGCCTGTTGCGGGCGCAGCACAAGCGTCGAAGATTTTTGGGATTTCTGGTTCAATAGTTAGAAGCTCAGAAAAGATGTAGTCGGTATCTTTAGTTCTTTGTTCTATATAGTCGAATAATTGCTCATGAAAATATTCATTTACGTAAACACGAAACTCTTGCTCTGTTGCTTGTTTTTTTTGCTTTTGTTCTGCCGCTTTAGTTTCTACATCTAAAAGCGATCGCCCGCCAGCTTGACCTGTATCAGACTTTTCTATACCTAAACGCGAAAACGCAAAATCTCTTGACAGCGTTAGGTCAACAAACCGAGATTGAACAAATGCAGCAACTTTACTTATGTTTGGTGAACTCATGTTATATCGTCTAATTATTATATTTTAATGCGAATTTAATTGTAGCCTTATGCTTTCTACCACAATTATTGTTACTTTTTAATTACATGGAAACAAACTGTTCCCTAATACCGTAAAAAGTTGTTTAACAGCTTGCTGCCTTGCTCTGTTAAAATTGACTCAGGATGAAACTGCACGCCGAAGGTCGGGTAGTCTTTCATTTCAATGGCCATAATATCTTTCGCGCTGCCGAACTCGCTTTCATCCACCCAGGCGGTTTCAGTAATATACTCTGGTAAGGAGCCTTGTTTAACTATTAGCGAGTGATAACGCGTTACTGTCATCGGATTCATTATATCCTGAAAGATCCCCGTATTTTGGTGATGAATTTGTGAGGTTTTACCATGCATCACATTTTTTGCGCTAACTACGTCAGCACCAAATGCCTCAGCGATCGCTTGGTGACCAAGACACACCCCTAATATCGGCCGCTCCTTAAAAAAGCCTAATATTATTTCTTTGGAAACGCCAGCTTGTTCCGGTGAGCAAGGGCCGGGGGAAATCACTATACGATCAGGATTGAGGTTTGTAACTTGACTTACCGTAATCTCATCATTGCGTTTAACCAAGACTTCTTGCCCTAGCGCTTGGAAATATTGCACTAGGGTGTAAGTGAACGAGTCGTAGTTGTCGATCATCAATAACATGGGCAAAGGGCCTATCGTTAAATGTTATGGACGAGTGACAAAACCTACCGCTTTGTATACCGCATCAAGTGTCTTAGCCGCACGTTCAGATGCTTTTTCAGCGCCCAACTTCATAATGCGGTTTAACTCTGCTTGATCATTTCTGATTTCATGGAAACGCTGCTGTATAGGCTCTATCATCTCAATGACGGCTGCAGCAGTATCTTTTTTCAAATGGCCGTACATTTTATCTTCGTATTCAGGCACTAAAGATTCGATCGACTTACCGGTAGCAACACTTAATAAAGTGAGCAGGTTAGACACACCAGGTTTTTCTTCGGTGTTGAAATAGATGCGAGCTTGTTCGTCAGAGTCAGTTACTGATTTTTTCAGTTTCTTTTCTATCTTTTTTGGCTCATCTAACAACATAATGAAACCATTTGGGTTTTCATCCGACTTAGACATTTTCTTAGTTGGATCTTGCAAACTCATCACACGAGCACCGAATTCAGGAATAAACGGCTCTGGTACGGTAAGCACGTCGCCATACAAGTTATTAAAACGTGTCGCGATATCGCGAGTTAGTTCCAAGTGCTGTTTCTGATCTTCACCTACAGGCACTTTGTCTGCTTGATACAACAATATGTCAGCCGCTTGTAATACCGGGTAGCTGAATAAACCAACATTGATGTTATTGCTGTGTTTCGATGACTTGTCTTTAAACTGAGTCATACGGTTTAGTTCGCCCATTTGGCCGTAACAATTTAGAACCCAAGCCAATTGAGCATGCTCTGTTACGTGTGACTGAACAAATAAAGCTGACTTTTCAGGGTCGATACCGCACGCCGTATATAACGCAACACCGTCCAGCGTTCGCTCATGTAACTCCTTCGGATCTTGACGCACTGTAATGGCGTGCAAGTCTGCCAGCATGTAAAAACAGTCATGATCTTGTTGTAATGTCAGCCATTGGTTAATTGCACCAATGTAGTTACCTATTGTCATACCACCAGTGGTTTGGATACCACTTAACACTGTTTTTGTCATAACTGTCCCATCAGTTGTTTAGCGTTCATATATTTTGAACGGAATAATTTGCGCGCTATTGTAACCGGAATACCAGCAGACGCAATCTCTGGCGCTATAGTTCTTCTATTCTTGGTTACAAATGTGAGTTAATCAAGAATGCTTAACGCCTCTTTAACAACTTTAGCTCTATCTGCGGCATCAAAGACAGCCGAGCCCATAACAAAGGTATCTGCTCCAGCGTCAGCAACTTGTTTTATATTGTTTAGCTTTACTCCGCCATCTACTGAAATCCGAATTGGTTTGTTGTGCTGTTCAGCCAAAGCGCGAATGCGTTTGATTTTGTCTATTGAACTTGGAATGAACGCTTGGCCACCGAAACCCGGGTTAACTGACATGATGAGTACAAAATCAAGCAGTTCGATGTTTTCTTCAACGTAACTGATGGGGGTACCAGGGTTTAATACCAAACCTGCTAGACATTCGTGTTGTTTTATCAGCGATAATGAGCGATGAATATGTTTGCTCGCTTCTGGGTGGAACGAAATGTTGCTGGCTCCAGCCTGAGCAAACTGCTCAATCATGTGATCAACAGGCTCTACCATTAAGTGCACATCGATAGCTGCAGTAACACCATGTTTTCTTAATGCTTCGCAGATCATTGGGCCAAACGTTAAGTTGGGAACATAATGATTGTCCATGACATCAAAATGTATCCACTCACAGCCTGCACTAATCACTTCGTTAACTTCATCACCTAATTTTGCAAAGTTAGCAGAGAGAATAGAAGGGGCGATTATTGGGTGATTATTCATATTTATCTCATTTTTATTTATTAGCACCAAGTTGGTGGAAAAGTGTGCACCAAATTGGTGACAATAGTTGCATATTTAAAATAGCATGATAAATTATTTAATATTTTCAATGCTTTACATTTGGGTACGGTAATTGATTATACATGGCAAACAACACAACAAACTATATAACATATAAACCTTTAGGGAATAACAAACATGAAAAAAACATTATTAACTTCATTATTAGCAGCGACCACTTTAGTTTCCGCATATGCACAAGCTGAATTATCAGCCAATGTAGCTGTAACATCTAACTACATTTGGCGTGGTATGGAACAAACTGATGGTGGCCCAGCTGTGCAAGGTGGTGTTGACTATGCAGACGCATCTGGATTCTACGTAGGTACTTGGGCATCAAATGTTGATGATTGGGGTGTAGATGCAAGTTTTGAATTAGATTTATACGGTGGTTACACTGGTACTGCTGGTGGTTGGGACTATGACATCGGTTATGTATTGTTCATGTATCCAGGTGCAGACGTTGACCTAGACTTCGGTGAAATCTACGGTAGTGTTTCTAAAGGAGCTCTATCTCTAGGTGTAGCAGTATTAGCAAACGCGAATGGCGCTGACTTCGGTGACAGCATTTACCTTTCTGCTGACTATTCTATAGACGCTATCGAAGGATTTGATACTGCAGTTCATGTAGGTTCATACTCTGGTGATTTCTCTTCTGACGCTATTGATTTCGGCGCAACAATTGGTAAAGATTTCTGGACTGTTGGCGCTTCAATGATGACTGAAGGTGATGACGAGCTTAAATTATACGCTTCTGCAGCTTGGGATTTTGATCTTTAATCACTGCTAGTTAATTTACGTTTTGAACAACCTCGCCTTGGCGGGGTTTTTTTTCGCTTATTTACTACTACACTTGTTATTAGATTTTTACCAAAAGTATGTTCGTAATGAATTTTGTGAGTTATAAATTAGGAGGCGAAAATGAATTCAACACAATTTCTCGAGTCTTTGACTGAATTGAGGCAGCAAGTTGAGCAAACTTCCGAACTGTCTCCAGAAGTGCGAAAAGAGTTGGATTTATTAGACTCGCAAATTGAACAAATGGTTAATTCAAATGACTTACAATTTGAACAAACACTAACAGATCAACTACTTGCACTTGAAGTTGAATTTTCTTCTGAACATCCTACCTTAGAGCGCATTGTCCGTGATGTGATAGAAAAATTGTCCATGATGGGAATTTGATTGGTCGATTTTTATTCATTCAGAAAATTAATTTTAATTTTCGGTTGCACAGCGCTTTAATTCTGGCTTATCGTCCATATCTAGCTTTTAGCTTAAGTTATAACTAATAGGGTTTATGGACTTTTCTGCACTCAATAAAAATGCAGCAAAATCATTTAATCAGCAAAAATCTCTGATTAAGAGAGTTTTGGCTGGTAAAAAGACTCAATGCCCTACCTGTACGACGTTATTGACCGTAACACCGACCGACGAAGGGTTGGCTTTGCGGTGTGAAAACTTATGTACTGACATTAGCCTTGATGCTCAAGCAATTAATTAGAATAAGAATGAATACTGTCGTAATACAGACAACATATTGGAGAACCCACGGTGGCAAACTTTCAACCATTACATAAAAATACTCACGCAAATACAAAACTAAAACAAGCTTCAAACGTTGAAGATTTAAGAAATCAGCACGCTCTAGGCGTTGTGGTACAAGAATTTGCTGTTGCAGGTGCAAATTACCCAATCGCATTTGTTAAAGAAGAAGGCAAAGAAAGTTATTTCCCGGTTGCCATTTTAGGTTTAGAACAGAACAAAAACCTTTTTGTTAGTGAAGAGGGCAAGTGGCAAGGTATGTATATGCCTGCTCGTTATACGCACAAACCACTTTCAGTTATCCCTAATAAAGATGATCCAAACTTATTTGGCATCGCGATTAACATGGACAGTGAAGTAGTTAGTGAAGAAGAAGGCGAAGCGTTATTCACTGAAGCGGGTGAAGAGACTGAATATTTAGAAAAGCGTAAACAGTCATTAATGACTTATGTTGAAAACGAGCAGATCACTAAGGCGTTTTTAGAAGCGGTTGCTGAAATGGGCTTGTTACATCAACAAAATATCAGCGTTAAGGTTCGTGAAAAAGAATACAACTTAAATGGTTTGTACCTTGTTGATGAGAAAAAATTAAATGAGTTATCGGACGAGGACTTCTTAAAACTGCGCAGCCGTGGTTTCTTAGGCCCTATCTTCGCGCACTTAAGCTCAATGCATCAAGTAACAGCCTTGATTCAAAAACAAGCACAAGTATCAGAATAGAAAGTTACCATTTAGATAATTATAAATGCCGTTCAAATGAACGGCATTTTTGTTTCAGGGATGAAACAACGCAGACGCGCCAAGGATGGCAAAGCGTCGTGAAGTGAAGGGATGAAACAACGCAGACGCGCCAAGGATGGCAAAGCGTCGTGAAGTGAAGAAAAGAGCAGTTGCGAGTTTCGAGAGAATGAGCAACCACGAATAGAGGTTGAGTCTCTGGGTTAGACGTTTTTACCATTTGACGTCACTCGTAACTCTGTTGTTGGTGCGAGATCCCGGTCAAAACAGCACCAGGATGACGATGCCAAATGTTGTTGTCTTACAGCGTTATAGCCTTCTAGTTTCTTTGCTTACAACTTACAACTTACAACTTACAGTTAAAACAAGCCTTCCTCTTCTTCAATTATATCTTCTTCTGGTGTGGCAAACGCATCAACATACTCTGTCGGCTCAGTGCCTTGAATAAAGTATTCAAATCGTGTGGTATGGTCGGTTTTACGTGACAATAAACCTGTTTCGATATCGATTCTTACTGACACAATGCCTTCGGGTATCTCTCTGTACTGGGCGGGAATGTCCGGTAATACTTCCGCCATAAAATTAACCCAGGCCGGAAGCGCCGTTTTCGCACCGGATTCAGCTCCAAAGGTTTGAGTGTCGGGTAAGTTAACGTTGTAACTAGTGCGGCCTAGCGCTCTGCCTGGTGCATCAAAACCTACCCATGACGTTGCTATTAAACTAGCGTTGAAACCGGTAAACCAAGTATCAACGGCGCTATTTGTAGTACCTGTTTTACCAGCTAAATCTCGACGTTTTAACGTTTGTGCGCGCCACGCAGTTCCGTTCCAGCCAGTGCCTTTACCCCAGTTACCACCGCCCCAAATAGTGTCGTTCAATGTATCAGCGATAAGGAAGGCGTTTTGTGGCGATATGACCCTAGGTGCTGGTGTTTGGAACTGAGTGCTGATCAGTTGCGACTGATCAGAGTTAGTTTCCTGCTCTGAGTTAAGAAGATCGGAATCGTCACGGATTTCTAGTTCCATACCCGCCACAGTTTTTATTTGACGGAACACTTCTTTGCCTGGCGTATTTGTTATGTAGTCAATCAATTGGTGTTGAACTAAGTAACCGCCGTTGGCAAATACTGCCATGCCCGTGGCTACCGACATTGGTGTTAATGATGCAGAACCTAATGATAGAGATTCATTGGCAGGTAGATCTTCATTGGCAAAACCGAACTTTGTCAGGTGATCTACAACGTTATTGATCCCGACAGACCGAGCTAATTTCACAGCCATAACATTTTTTGACTGAGCTAAGCCGCGACGCACGCGAGTTGGACCTTCATAGGTAGGAGGTGAGTTTTTAGGGCGCCATGCGGTTCCTAATGTTTTATCCCACTTATTTATCGGGGCGTCATTTATCAAAGTTGCTAGGGTGTATCCTTTGTCGAGTGCTGCAGAGTAAACAAAGGGTTTTATGTTTGAGCCGATTTGTCGTTTAGCTTGGGTGATGCGATTAAACTGGTTATTCACAAAATTGTAACCACCAACTAGGGCTTTAATGTCACCATTTTGCGGATCAAGCGCTACCATAGCGCCACTCACTTCTGGGATTTGACTCAGGCGGAAACTGCCGTCGTTATTTGCTCTGAGCCAAATAAGTGCGCCCTCAGCTAATATGTCATGGGCAGTTTTAGGTGCACTGCCTTGTTCTGTGTCTGAAATATATGAGCGTGCCCATTTAAGGCTATTCCAGTCGAGCACATCAATGTTGCCTGACTTTAATTGCACATAAACGCTGTTATCAGTTACGTTAGTCACCACCGCTGGCGTTAAGTGTCGGTAATCATCTACGCCGGATAGATATTCCATAATCTGCTCTAGTTCCCAGCTGTCACCAACAAACTGGTCAGCAGCTCTTTGTTCATTAAGTTCAAGCTCATCGGCGTCTATCTGTGATTCTAAGTACTCTTGTTCGGCGGACTTATCTTCGTTGGCCTTTTGTGCTTGCCACAGATAACGTTCCGGTCCTCTGTAACCGTGGCGTTCATCGTAGGCGTGTATGTTATCGATAACTGCTTTTTGTGCAGCGCGCTGCATTTTGGCATTTATGGTGGTGTATACGTTGAAGCCCTCTGTGTACGCAACTTCTTCACCGTACTTCTCGACCATCATTTTTCGAACTTCTTCGGCTACGTAAGGTGCACTAACCGTAATGTTGGCACCATGGCGTTTGGCGGTAACGGGGCTCGCAATCGCTGATTGGTAATCTGCCTCAGTAATAGCGCCCACGGCTTTCATACGATATAAAACAATATTTCTTCGTTCTACCGCTTTATCGGGGTTTCGAAGTGGGTTGTAATTTGATGGGGCTTTAGGTAAACCGGCTATCATTGCAAACTGAGGTAAGCTTAAGTCTCTCAGTTCCTTACCGTAATATACTTGCGCAGCTGCGCCGACACCGTATGCTCGATTACCAAAAAATGTTTTGTTTAAGTACAGCGTAAGGATTTCTTCTTTACTTAGAAGTTGTTCAATATGAATCGCAATGTAAATTTCTTTGATTTTTCGGATCAGGGTTCGGTCTAATGTTAGAAATGCATTTCGTGCAAGTTGCATAGTAATAGTACTGGCACCACGCGCTCGTTTGCCCAAAATGATGGAGTCAAAAGCGGCGCGGAATACGCCGATAGGATCTATGCCGTAATGATCATAAAATCGTGAGTCTTCAGTGGCCAGCACAGCATCGATTAATTGCTGTGGAATTTCTTTGTGCAGGAGAGGTGTTCGACGTTTTTCGCCAAATTGAGATATCAATTCACCATCGGCACTGAATACTTTCATCGGGATTTGAAAGCGAACATCTCGTATATTTTCTTCAGTCGGCAGCTCATGTTTGACGTGATAATAGAATCCGACAAGTCCTGCAACTCCGAGTAAAAATAACAATACTGAAAATTTTACTAAGCGTAAAAACCACTTCATTAAAGACTACTAACCAAAATTGAACAAAGGCGTAAGTATAACCTCTGAATTTTGAGAAAGCATATTTTTAATTGTACCTATATTGAAAACGTAGATTTATGTACTAACCTAAGGTTGTTGGTGTGGTAAATATCTCGATATTGCTATGCCTTTACAATGGTATGGACAGGATGTCGAAATGAAAAAATGGTTAGGAAACCTACCTCACTTTAAGCAGTTAACCGCTGTTGTTCTGAAAAAAAGGCCGTTTCTAAATATTGGAGTGGAGTTTGTTCAGGAGCACATATATGTTGTTGTACTCGACTCACAATTTTCAGAATTGTGCACTTGCCAGAAACTTTCGATAGAAAACAATGAATTAAAGCGGTTTGTGCAAACATTGAGGGAGCAATACCCGTCACATCGTTTGGTGCTGGTGGCTTGTTTGGCATTAGAGCAAGTGTTAACACGAATCACGAAAGCGCCACTATCGCTTGCTAAACATGAAGTTGATAATTTTTTTCATAGTAAACTGAGTCATATGCAGCGTTTCTCAAATAAAGATTTTGTCTGTCTGTATCAAAAAATATCCAATCCTGACAACCTGTACCAGCATTTTTATCTAGCAGCATGTGAGGCCAAGCAGATTGAAAAAATGGAACACTCATTGTCAGTAACTAAGGCTCGAATAAAACATTTAGAAATCGATTCGTTGGCAATAGTGCGCTGTGTTTTAACAATTTCAGAACGTTTAAACATGAAAGAATCGTACTGGGTTGCATGTCATTTGTTTGGTAGTCGTTTATTGATTGTTGCAGGTCAAAACAAGCAACTAGTGTTTGAAAAAAGTTATGCGGTTGATGGCCGATTAGATAAAAGATTCTATATCGATTTTCTGTTAAAGACGCTCAATCTGGTATTGTCGAGTTTAGCACTGGATAAATCATACGTTCTTCTTTTAAGTGCCCCTTTAGTTTGGTCTGCTGAATGCCAACATAAGTTTAAAAGTTATCAAGTATTAACATTAGCAAAGTTAGTTTTATTGCCTTCAAGTGACTGGTTAGAAGATGGGGCTTGTGTTATCTCAAGTGACTTTCTGGTGAGTTTTGGATTGGCATTAAAGGGATTGGATAGGCCTGAACGCTTTTCCGACGCCTTGCAATTTGTGCAGGTGTCAGATTTTGATTGAAGTGGATTGGTTTCAACCGCAAATAACTGGCCGAACTTCAAACGCCAGAATAAATAAACGGCGTTTTTTAATTGTCTTTGTTGTGTTTTTTACAATAGCGCTTATATACGCCCTCAATTCATTCACGCAAGTAAACATACCACAGCTTCAGCCTAAGCAGAAAGTGGTTAAAGTTACTCAGGCGCTAAAGCAAAAGAAGCACTTTTCCGACCTGTCGGTTAATGATGAAGAACTTGCAGGGCGCCGTCCTGTGAGACTGCAATCTGAAAATACAGAAATTCAAGGTTGTGCAAGTACTCAGTCAGAAACTACAGATAAACACAGCAAGCATGGGCAACATTTTGAGATAAAGGGAATTATTACCGCTGTGGATCATGCCGTTGTTTTATTGCAGGGACCGAGTGAAATGTTATCGATTAGCAGTGAAATTAGGAAAACCAATCAAACTTTGTTGGCAAATCGTTCTGAGTCAACCGGCGTGCAACCGCAAGATAAAACAGTCTTTATCAATGACGAGAGCGTTACGGTTTACTTTCAAGGGTGTCGATTAGAATTTAATTTTTAACGGAGATGTAAGATATGGAGATCTTTTATTTTACTGGTGATCATAAGGCGCGCTGTAATCAAACTAGATTAGTGAAAGTCTTAGCGTTTGTGGTGGCTGCCATTTTGTTGTCGTGTGCTTGTTTTGCGCAAGAAGAAAAAACGTTTGGTAGCTCATTAGAGCGAACCGAACTTATCGATTTGCGATTCGAGTCAACGTCTATCAGAGATGTATTAAAAACATTGGCGCAGTTAAAACAGTTGAATGTGTTAATGACTGAAGATGTCAAAGGTCAGGTGACTGTTTCGCTGCATCAGGTCGACTGGCAACAAGCACTACATCTTGTTTTAGAACTGCAAGGATTGAGTTATTCATTATATGACAACATTATGCTAGTAGCGCCGGCGCAGCAGATAGCTCAGCGTCAGCTTAATAAATTAGAAGCGAAATACAAAATTGAGCAAAAACGAGCGCTTGTATCAATGACCATTTCAATCAACTACGCCAAAGCGCGAGATATTGCGGAAACACTAAAAGCCAGTGATAACTCAATTATGACTGAAAGAGGGCAAGTAACTGTTGATGAACGAACAAATTCGTTGATCATTCGAGACACGCAGCAAGCGCTTGTAGATATACGCAACGTGATAAACCACTTAGATGCACCTGCTCGGCAAGTATTAATTGAAGCTCGAATGGTTACGGTGCGTGACAATATCGATGAGCAGCTAGGTGTGCGCTGGGGATTGTTGTCCCACAGCAGTGATAGTAAAAATATACTGGCTAGTTCCAGTGAACAAGCCGCGGCTATCTCATCGGCTTCACCCGTTAACCTGTCTTTTGCTGATAAATTTAACGTTAATTTGCCCGTGACAAATCCAGCGGGGCGATTTGCTTTGCAAATGGCTAAGTTAGCGGATGGTACATTGTTGGATTTGGAGTTATCTGCTTTAGAGCGCGAGAGTAAAGGAGAAATTGTCGCGACCCCTCGTGTGTTGGCGACCAATCAAAATACCTCAAGAATTGAGCAAGGCACAGAGATCCCATATCTGCAAGCCGCCGCCCACGGTGCAACCAGCGTTGCATTTAAAAGAGCTGTTTTGAGTTTAGAAGTCACACCACAAATTACCCCCAACAACGACATAATTCTTGAATTAAATATCACGCAAGATGCTCGCGGTGAGTCGGTAATTACCTCAACTGGTCCTGCTGTTGCAATCGATACTCAGCAAATAAAAACCAAGGTCTCGGTCAAAAACGGCGAAACCATAGTGCTCGGCGGCATTTATCAACAACAGTTGATAAATGCGGTTACAAAAGTTCCTTTATTGGGGGATATACCTTATTTGGGCCAACTTTTTCGAACTGAAACTAGTTATAACGAAAAGCGCGAGTTATTGGTATTTGTGACCCCTAAAATAGCGCCTTAAATATGTTAGTTGGTAGTTTTCTCGAACGGTTTGTAATTTATTTTCTATTTTAGAGTAGCGAGGTTTACTCTCCTAAGCTGCTAAATTAGTTAACTATTTAACGTATTGGACGCTCCGGTGGAATAAGCGAAAATCAGCCGCCTGTTAACTTTATTCACTCATACGCAACTGGTGCTTGCTTTTGTCGTAGTTTTTTTGCGATAATTCGCGCCTTATTTTTCATGGGCGCAAGTGTCTGATGTGGACACAAGGTAAGGGCGCTAGGACTTTTAACCGATTAAACACAAATATTTGAATTAGGTAATATGGCTGAAAAACGTAATATCTTCTTAGTAGGGCCTATGGGTGCTGGCAAAAGCACTATCGGTAGGCACTTAGCCGAGCAGTTACACCTTCAATTTGTAGACTCAGATCAAGAAATCGAACGCCGCACAGGTGCGGATATCGCATGGGTATTCGATATCGAAGGCGAAGAAGGCTTCCGTCGTCGTGAAGAGTCTGTTATCTCTGAACTTACAGAGCAACAAGGCATTGTTCTAGCAACTGGTGGCGGTTCTGTTGTGAGCAAAGAAATTCGCAACCGTTTGTCAGCTCGCGGAATTGTCGTTTATTTAGAAACGCCAATCGAAAAGCAAGTCGCTCGTACGCAACGTGATAAACGTCGTCCTCTGTTGCAAACAGAAGAGCCAGCTCGTGATGTATTGGAACGTTTAGCGGGTGAGCGCGGTCCATTATATGAAGAAGTGGCAGACATCGTTGTTAAAACTGATGAGCAAAGTGCTCGAGTTGTCGCTAACGAAATCATTAGTAAATTAGACTTTTAAAAATAAGGGGTACTGTAAAACAAATGGAAGCATTGAAAGTTTCACTAGGAGAACGCAGTTATCCCATTTATATCGAATCAGGAGCTATGGTAAATAGCTCCTTTTTTGTGCCTCATATTCAAGGTAAAAAAGTAGTTGTGGTGACTAACACCACACTCAAGCCTCTGTTCGAAGATAAAATCAGTCAAGCTTTAGACGGTTACGACGTCGATATTTTTTGTATTGAAGACGGTGAAGCCTATAAAACATTGGCCAGTTACGAAAAAATCATGAGCCATTTGTTAGAACACAACTATGGTCGTGATGTTACCTTAGTTGCGTTGGGTGGTGGTGTAATTGGCGATATTACTGGTTTTGTTGCCGCTACTTATCAACGTGGTGTAGATTTTATCCAAGTTCCAACCACACTATTGTCGCAAGTTGACTCATCGGTTGGTGGCAAAACTGCAGTCAATCATCCGCTTGGTAAAAATATGATCGGTGCGTTTTATCAGCCTAAAGCGGTAGTTATCGACATTGATACTATGAATAGCTTGCCTGCTAAAGAGTTTGCTGCAGGCATGTCTGAAGTGATCAAATACGGCATTCTTGGCGATAAACCATTCTTCGAATACATTGAACAGAATCAACAAGCCATTAAAACCAAACAACCAGATGTAATGACGTATATTATTCAGCGTTGTTGCCAGAATAAAGCCGACATAGTCGCGCAAGATGAAAAAGAAGCAGGCTTACGAGCTTTGCTAAATCTAGGTCATACTTTCGGTCACGCTATCGAAGCGGAAATGGGATATGGTGTTTGGTTGCACGGTGAAGCGGTTGCCGCTGGTATGGTACAAGCTGCAGAGTTGGCAGCAACACGTGCTTGGTTAACGGCTGAAGAAGTGGAACAAATAAAGGCGTTAATTGCGTCGTTTGACTTACCTATCGCAGGCCCTGAGCAAATGAGTTGTGCTGACTACATCAAGCACATGAAAAAAGATAAGAAAGTTCAAGCAGATACTATAAGATTTGTGTTGCCGAAAACGCTCGGTCGAGCGATACTGGTAAAAGACGTAACAGAAAGCGAATTACAACAAATTTTATAATGTCAGCTTCGAGTTCAGGAACTTCGCAGTTTTTTATACCAGATAGTCGTTTAACCTTTATTAATAAGGTGATGGCTGGCGTTCAAGCCAAAAAAATTGTTGCGTTAGAAGGTCCTGAAGGCATAGGTAAAACGGCTCTGATTGAAGAGGTGTTAACCACTGCACTGCCTGATGCTAACAAATGTTATATCACGGTTACGCCATCGATGAACGATATTCAAGTGCGTAGCCGGATCATCGAACAATTATTTGGTAATGTGTTGTTCGATCCTGAAATGCCACTTCTCACCAGTTTCATCGAGTTTAATCAACCCTCTGAAATACTTATCGCTATCGATAATTGTCATTATTTATCAGGTCGGCTAATTGGCGAGTTGCTGCAATTGTTCAGCGAATCAGAAATTCTTGGCATTAATCTCTCCATGGTGTTGGCGTTTAATCGCAGTGAGTCCAGCACCTTACTTAATGTTAATTCCGGCTTTTTACAAATAATGAAGGTCCCAGCGCTGAATAAACAAGAAAGTTATCAGCTTATGGCGGAATACATCCCTGATTTACCAGCACAAGCCAATGTCAAAGTGAAGCGTTGGATTGAAAATGCGGCTGGCATTCCAATTCAACTGCTAGCGTTTAATGAAAATAGCACGTTAGAGAATACCGATGGCTCGCCGTTAAACCTTAAGTTTTGGGGCGCATTGTTAGTAATGGCTAGTTTGTTATTGACCTTGGTTATTTATATTTACCGATTGAATGTAACGCCAGAGCCGGTGAAACAAGAATTGAAGCCAGCCCAAAGTGAGGATTTGTTAACCCAGCAAGTGGTAAAGCCTTGGAAAAAGAATAATTCCGCGAGCGAACAAACAGGCTCTGCTGAGCAGGCTTTAAAAGACCAACAAAATGACTCTGGTAAAGAGGGGCAAACTCAACAGCCGTTTTCACTCGATGAAAAGCCGATGGCACAAATGATTGCGACACCAACGGCGTCAAGTGAAGTGATTTTTGATGCATTAATGAATCAGACACAAGCCGATAAAGTTACGTCTAAAAGTACGCCGCAGGATGTTGTTCAAAACCCAACCACAGATATGATATTGGCTGAGTTAACTGCTGAAAAAGCAAAAAGAGATCAAAAAATGGCTGAGCAAGAAAAGTCGGCCAACGCAGAGTTAGTTGCCGGTGTCGCAGCTGATAATTCAACTGATGAAAATCAAAATATAAATATAAAAGGCGCGCCTGCTCCGAAAAGCGACGACGCTATTAGTCAAACTGAAGACTCTATGTTGGATTTCTTTTTAGAGCCAGAAGACAAAACAAGTGTGTCTCAAGAGCCAGTCGCAAAGACTGAACCTGAGCTTGATGATGCCGGCGCATTAATTTCAACGGCTGGTATTAGTGCGACTCCAACAGAGACTAGGTTCAAGTTACCGTCTGGCATTCAATATCAAATTGATAATCAGCAGTTTATGGCGCTACCAGCCACGCATTATGTGCTTCAGCTAACTGCAGTCAGCAGCCAAGAAGTGTTGGCTGAATATTTACAATCAGCTCCTGTGTCAGCTGACAAATTAAGAATTTACAAGGTGCGCCGCAATCAAACCGATTGGATTGTTGTGACGCATGGGTTATTTGAAACCATTGAACAGGCTAGAGCTGAAGCTAAACGCATAGCGCCGAAATCTTGGGCTAAGTCAATTTCGGTGATCCAACAACAGATCGCCGCTTACCAAAAAACATTAACGAGTCAATAGAGCTTTAAATGAAGAAAAAATCCCGAGCCTTTTTGAAGTGGGCCGGCGGCAAATACAGTTTAGTCGAGCAAATAAATTTAAAGCTACCCGAAGGCAATAAGCTGATAGAACCTTTTGTTGGTGCAGGCTCGGTGTTTCTAAATTCCGACTTTGATAATTATTTGTTGAATGACG
This sequence comes from Gammaproteobacteria bacterium, assembly GCA_013373245.1. GTDB lineage: Bacteria > Pseudomonadota > Gammaproteobacteria > Enterobacterales > Alteromonadaceae > Psychrosphaera. Next base: position 1,413 of record JABXID010000181.1, on the reverse strand, counting down.
TGAACCCTGACCTTATACGCTTATACAAATACGTAAAGGCTCGACCAAAAACTTTTGTAAAAGACGCCAAAACGCTGTTTGTCCCCAAAAATAACGACAAAGTACATTATTATGGTCTGCGCGATGAGTTTAATAAAACCGATGATATGTATCGTCGTGCCTTACTGTTTTTGTATTTGAATCGTCACGGTTTTAATGGCTTGTGTCGTTATAATTTATCAGGCCAATTTAACGTGCCGTTTGGTTCCTACAGCAAACCGTACTTTCCGGAAGACGAAATTTTTGTGTTTTCTGAAAAGGCGAAAAAAGCAAAGTTCGTCTGCGAAGATTTTAAAAAAACGTTTGCGAGAGCTCGCAAAGGAAACGTTATTTATTGCGATCCGCCTTATGCGCCTTTGTCGGATACGGCAAACTTTACCAGTTACGCTATTGGTGGTTTTGACGTTAATGCCCAAGCTGAATTGGTTGCTCGATCAGAAAAAGCAGCGTTTAAACGCGGCATCCCCGTATTGATCAGTAATCACGATACGGCACTAACTAAAAAGTTATACGACAACGCAGAATGCACGTATACCAGTGTTGCGCGCAATATCAGTCAAAACGGAAAGAATAGAAATAAAGTATCGGAAGTATTTGCCTTTTATGCAGCAAAATCAAAGTAAGTGGAAGGATTAAGGAAGAACCGCTCTTACAATCGCGGCAACAATAAGTAAAAAGCTAATCACTAAAATCACACCAGCGAGAATGAAAGGAAACGGCGTTTCATTCTCGAAATCTTCCTGATGCTGTTTGGAATTCTGCACACCAAATAAAGCAGCTCCAGCGCTTTTCATGGCTTGCCACAAACTTTTGTTTTTAGTCATTATACGTTGCGTACTTCGTTTTTATCTTCTTCGTGGTCAACGCGTGCCGATGTATCAGCAGCATCATCATCGCCGTGCAGTAACTCCATCAGTTGGAAAAAATGAAACTGTGAGGACTGATTATTGGTAAGCCAAGCCCACCAGGTCACACTTTTTTGTTTGTTGGCTTCCATGATCTTAGCTTGGCAGTCATTAAACTTAACTTCAGACGGCGCAGCGAATGCAGCACTAGCGATAAATGTAGAGAATAAAATACTTGTCGTTAATAATTTTGTTTTGGAAATGATCATTGATCTTCTCCAGTAATTTTGAGTGATTATATATTAACCAATGATTTTGATGTTTGCAGAGTATTGCGATGATTAAGGAAGAAACAGCGATAAGCTGTGCTTAAATAGTTGTCGAGGAAGTTGTTCTGTAAGTCTTATAACTCGGTGTTTAAGAAGGTAGACAGCCTGAGTCGCTGCTTTGTCCCTTTAAGAGACACGCAGTCAAACTTGATTATGCCCCAAAATGATTTAACGTAAATACTCTATAGGTCGGCTTTGAG
>JABXID010000068.1 GCA_013373245.1 Gammaproteobacteria bacterium | reverse complement strand
GTTTCGAGTTTCGAGTTTCGTAAATTTTATGAAGCGTAACTTCTAAAGCACAACTTTCCTGCTTTAACTTACCCCTGAACCTGTTGAATACATGTTTCAATCTTACTTGTGAATTGTGTTAATCCCTGAGGATTAAAATTTATGGATCTTGCGTTCATAAAACCGTGTAAATAAGGTGTTTGCTCTACTTCAACATTGTCTTTTTGACGCAATATATCGGTGATGTCAGTAATATCAAATCCTGGCTCTGAAGCTGGCGCTATATATGTGACTGGGAAATTGGGCACTAATATTAACGAGTGTCTTACTTGTGAACTATAAAAACAGAATGCTTGATTCACCTTTTTTGCAATAGACTTATCTTCACTCAAACGCCAAATAGCACTGCCACCAGCACTAAAACCAACAACAATCACGGGCTCTATTGTTGTTAATAGTTGGCTCCGAACATATTCACAATAAGCTTCCAAGCCCACATTGTCAGAGAAATACTGATAAGCGTGTTGTTCCGATTTAAAATGAACATTCTCAGAGCTTTGTAATGTATCGTAAGGTGACAAAACCACTTGGTTCACAGTTGGTAATGCGTGTGACAATTTAGCCACCCACTGCTCCAGTGACTTGGTTTTGCCCCAAATGTCAGTCAATACATACAATTGCATTAAGCAAATATCCTTTCTGACCAGCGTGCCAGACCAGAACTGACGCTGCCAAAATGATCACCTATTACGATAGGTGCTTGCTGAAATTCATTTTGAATAAATTGATTAAGAACGGGAGATTTTGCCGTACCGCCAGTAACAAACACAACATCAGGCTGACATTGCGCTGCATCCACCGCTTCATGCATTAACTGAGCGACACTATTAAGTTGATTAATCGATGCGTTAAGCAGTAATTCTCTATCAACATTTTGTTGTAAATCAGCACCTAAAAACGACAAATCAATGACATTGGACTCATGCTCAGTTAACCCAATCTTCGCCCGTTCAGCACAGTTAACTAGTTGATAACTGAGTTTATTGTCAAACACATGCAGTAAACGAGAAAGCAATTCGGGGTGCTTGGCGTCTCTTTTTAATTCTTGCAACAATCGACCATTTTTAGCGCTATAGAACTCGGTTTGCGCGTTGACGTCATTTATCGCCACCGCTTGATGGTAACTGCTCACAGGCATTGGTTTACCCGATTCCAGCTCACTTTCCATACCTAAATTAGGCATGATGCCTTTTAATGCTAATTGAATATCAAAGTCATTTCCGCCGACACGTTTACCGCTGTGACTCAATAACTGCTGAGTACGATCGGTAGACGCCATATACTCTGGTCCCATCAAAATCATTGAACAGTCAGTAGTACCGCCGCCTATATCAACCACTAATACCCGTGTTTCTTTTTCCAAGCTAGCTTCGAACTCAAAACCGGCGGCGACAGGTTCAAACTGAAATTCTATGTGCTTAAATCCGACGTGTTTGGCGGCGTTCGTCAGCACCTCGATTGCTTGTTTGTTACTTTGCTGACTGTTTCGACCTTGGAAGTTCACCGGACGACCAATCACCACTTGCGACACGTCTTTGTCTAATGCTTGCTCCGTCAACTGCTTCACATGCGCCATCATGGCTGCAACAATATGTTCGAAAAATAAAATTTGCTGAGGCAATAAGCCATTTGTGCCTAGAAACGATTTCGGAGACTTAATGTAATAACCTTCACTTGGGTCATCCAGATACCGCTGCAACGCTTGTTCGCCAAATGACAAATGTGTTGCAATACCATCGTCTTGTAACTCTTCTAAGGCGTCTTGTCCTAACGACAATAAATACGCACGGCTTTCTTTGAATTTTTGTTGATGTGGTGGTTTGATGTTGTCGTTAAGCCAGTTAACGATTACTTCCCGACTCGGCGCGTACAAAGACGAAGCCATGTACCGACCATGAATCCCCAAATTTAGTAAGTTTGGTTTGCCTTGCTGCATCACACTAATGGCACAATTTGATGTTCCGTAATCAAATCCGATCATCTGCTCTTGTATCTCCAAACTGCATAATCAACATGAGCAAGCTATTATCCACATCCTTCAAGACAAACAAAGTGTGTTTAAACGTATTGCGTTTATCTGAGCAGCAATTAGTCAAATTTAGTTGAAGCTTTAACGACTTTACTTATTTTTAACCGCTTGCCACCAATGCTCAATAACTTGTGGCATTTGCACACTTATCTTTTCACCAAATTTTGGTGTGAGCAAAGATACCTGATTAAATTTGGCCAGCTGCATAATTTCATCAAACGGTTCAAACCAGTTATGCAGCGACAAATCGAACGTGCCATTGTGAATAGGCAACATATGCGTGCCACGCAAATCGATATGCGCTTGCATGCATTGCTCTGGAAACATATGAATATCCGGCCATAACGTATTGTAAGCACCGGTTTCTATCATGGTGATATCAAACGGCCCTAAACGTTCGCCGATTTCTTTAAAGCCATTAAAATAACCTGAGTCTCCGCTAAAAAATAATTTAGACTCCCAACCTTGCAACACCCAGCTAGCCCAAAGGGTTTTATCGCGGTCAAAAAGCCCTCTGCCGGAAAAGTGTTGTGAAGGAGTAGCTGTAACTTTGATAGTGCCTAGTTGCACATGTTGCCACCAGTTAAGTTCAACGATTTTGTCATCTTCAACACCCCAGTCTCTTAGATAATCTCCTACTTTTAGAGGCGTAATAAACAACTCGACTTTATCATTCAATTGTTCAATAGCGGCGCCGTCTAGGTGGTCATAATGATCGTGACTAATGATCACTGCTTTTATTTTTGGCAATTGCGGTATATCGATTGGCGATTGATGAAAACGTTTTGGCCCCATCCATTGAACCGGTGATGCGCGCTCACTAAACACAGGGTCAAACAAAATGAATTCCTGGTCGAGTCTCACTAATACCGTTGAATGCCCCAAACGAAATAACGCATCTTCTGTTTCAGATACGAGCTTATCGATATCAATCGGGGTGACTGGTACATCAATATTCGGGACAGGTTCGCTACGAGTGTCATTCCAATATGCTTTGATCATTTTAAACAAATCGCTGAAATTGGTCTTGTATTCCAGCTCAGTGTTTTTAAACTTTGTTTGTTGCTGTTCAGCGTTTAACTGATTCGCAAATAAAGAATGACAAGGCATAAATAAGGCTCCAATTAACGTAACTCGATAGACATTAACTCTTCTTTTTGAAGATATTTTCGACTGAACTAGTCTCAACCCATTTTTAAAATATTGCTTCAAAATCACCACCAATAAAAAGTAAACTACCCAGTGTAGTTTACTTATAAAGTTTGAAATGTAAACTAAACAGTGAAAAAATAGTTAAGTGTAGTAAATAAAGTCGATTGAAAATGGTTGAAAAAAAGAAAACTCGAAGTGAATTAAAACGTGAAGCGATCATTGATGGCGCGTTAAACGCTTTCCAACAATTTGGCGTGGCCGACAGCAGCGTGGACAAAATTGCGGAGCTGGCGCAAGTGTCAAAAAGAACCGTGTACAATCACTTTGAAAGCAAAGAAGTGCTAGTAACTGAAATTATTACTCAAGAATGTTTGAAAAATAATGTATTTGGCCAGCAAGACTTTGACGCAAGTAAATCCATTGAATCACAATTAACTGCCCTACTAAAACAAGAACTGACGTTACTATGTAGCGAACATATGATTGAAATGATCAGAGTCGCTATGGCGCACTTGATGTTTGCGCCCGAAGAAGTTCGTCAAAAAGCACAAGAGTTATTTGATCAAGAAACACCATTGCGCCGCTGGTTAAAACAAGCGGTAGAAGCTAAAAAGCTGAACATAGACGATATTGATTTTGCTGAACAACAAATCAAAGGATTATTAAAAGTGTCAGCCTTTTGGCCACAATTAATGCGCCATAAAAAACCACTTTCCAAAGCGAAACAAAATCATTTAGTCGAAAAAACCGTTGCTATGTTTTTGCAGTTTTATAAGGCGTAATTACGGCTATAAGCTGTAAGCTTTAAGCTTTAAGCTTTAAGCTAAACAAGCTTGAAGGCTATAGGGCTGGAAGGAAAGAGCAGTTTCGAGTTTCGAGTTTCGAGTTTCG
>JABXID010000030.1 GCA_013373245.1 Gammaproteobacteria bacterium | reverse complement strand
CGAGTGGCGACCAAGGTAGGAAAGCGATATCTTCATGCACACAGTTTTCGATAAGGTATGGCCAATCCTTGGTATGTAAAAGATTAAATTCATTTTGAATCGATACCATACGCGGCAAAGCGTGTCTTTCACTGAGTTTAAGATATTGGTTGATTCCCCAAGTTGTGTCATCAGAGAGTCCACAATGGCGTATTTTTCCCGCTTTAATGGCATCGTGCAGTGCCTGTAAAATTTCCAGCATTTGATTGCTTTCAGCTTGTTTGTCGACATCACTGAATTTTATTTGGTTTGGTGTGTGTTTAGCAAAATGCGGCGATGTTCGGTTTGGCCAGTGTAGTTGAAATAGGTCAATATAGTCGGTTTGAAGGCGAGCTAGTGAATCGTCAATTGCTTTTGTCACTGACTCACCGGTAATGTTTTCTCCATTTCGAATAAATGGAACACCGTTACCTGATATTTTACTGGCGAGCACAAACTCGTTTCTTCGTGTAGGATTTCGGCTTATCCAATTCCCGATGATCTTTTCAGTCACTCCATGTTTATCGGCAGAAGGAGGCACAGGATACAATTCGGCGGTATCAATGAAATTGATGCCTTCGCTAAGCGCGTATTCAATTTGCTGATCTGCCTCTTCTTGGGTGTTTTGTACGCCCCAAGTCATAGTGCCTAAACAAACTCGAGAAACGGATAAATCACTACTGCCTAACTTTGAGTATTCCATATTTTTCCTTTTTTAAGATGATAAGGGCAAATTTTTTATTCAATTAAGAATATAAGGGCAGAAAACAAGAAGGCAAGAAATCAGTTTTAACATGCGTATAAACGTATATAATGATTTTCATATATATGTGAGGTGTTAAATGAACCCGTTGCAGTTTTATAAATGTTTATCGGACGAGACTCGGCTTCGAGCTATTTTACTTATTTTGCAAGAGCAAGAATTATGTGTTTGTGAGTTAGTGGAAGCGCTTGATGAGAGCCAACCTAAGATATCGCGACACTTGGCTATGTTGCGCAAAGCCGGCCTATTATCCGACCGTAAACACGCACAATGGGTTTTTTATCAAGTAAATGAAACACTGGAACCTTGGATTAAAAACGTGTTAACAATTTCGTTGCAGGCAAATCAAACGTTTATTAAAGAAGCAAAAGTGAAACTCGATGGAATGGGCGAGCGTCCAGCCCGTCAAGCTGAGTGCTGTAAGTAGAATTACCGTGAGATATTAAGAAGAATTAAGGAAACAAGATGACTATTAAAGTAGGTATTAATGGCTTTGGACGTATGGGCCGTTTAGCGTTTCGAGCGTCGTTTGATTGGCCAGAAATAGAGTTTGTGCAAATTAATGATCCTGCGGGTGACGCTGCAACACTTGCACATCTATTAGAGTTTGACTCGGTACATGGTCGCTGGCATCACAACGCTGAAGCGAATGAAAACATCATCAATGTCCAAGGGCGTCAAATTAAATGCAGTCAGAATAATGCAATAAGTGATACCGATTGGTCACGTTGCGATGTAGTGATTGAAGCTTCGGGTGTAATGAAAACAAAAGCATTACTGCAAGGCTACTTAAATCAAGGTGTTAAACGTGTGGTGGTAACCGCGCCGGTAAAAGAAGACGGTGTGTTAAACGTGGTAATGGGAGTTAACGACGAATTGTACGACCCTGCGCAACATGTTGTAGTGACAGCTGCGTCTTGTACCACAAACTGTTTGGCGCCAGTGGTAAAAGTGCTGCAAGAAAAAGTAGGTATTGAACATGGCTCGATGACTACAATCCACGATATAACAAACACTCAAACGATTATTGACTCACCGCATAAAGATTTACGCAGAGCACGCTCTTGTGGGACTAGCTTGATCCCAACAACGACAGGTTCGGCGACCGCAATCACACATATCTTTCCTGAGCTTAAAGGCAAACTTAACGGCCATGCTGTCCGTGTCCCTTTGACTAATGCATCAATTACAGATTGCGTATTTGAGCTAAAACGTGCGGTTAGTGAGCAAGAAGTAAATGGTTGGTTTAAAGAGGCATCAGAAGGTTCGTTAAAAGGTATTCTCGGTTATGAAGAAAGGCCACTAGTTTCAATTGATTATAAGACTGATCCTCGCTCAAGCACAATTGACGCGCTTTCAACTATGGTGATCAACGGTACTCAGTTGAAGTTGTATGCTTGGTACGACAACGAATGGGGTTATGCTAATCGCACCGCTGAACTGGTAAAAAAAGTCGGACTTTCGGATAAATAAAAGAGCGCTTTAAATATGAGTCGTGCCGCTTCAGCACAGTTAAAGCAATATGCCGTCATCACAGGTAATTATTGGGCGTTTACCTTAACGGATGGCGCGCTGCGCATGCTGGTGGTTTTGTATTTTCATCAATTGGGATATGCACCACTAGCAATAGCATCATTGTTTTTGTTTTATGAATTTTTTGGCGTGGTCACCAATTTAATTGGTGGCTGGCTTGGCGCCCGAATTGGCCTAAACAAAACCATGAATATTGGTCTGTTTTTGCAAGTTATTGCTTTGTTCATGTTAACAGTCTCTGCTGATATGTTGACTGTGGTTTATGTGATGTTTGCGCAAGCGCTGTCTGGTATTGCGAAAGACTTGAACAAAATGAGCGCTAAGAGCTCAATCAAAATGTTGTTGCCTGACGACGCTCAAGGGCGTTTATTTAAGTGGGTGGCGATTTTAACAGGGTCAAAAAATACACTTAAAGGCGTTGGTTTCTTTTTAGGCGGATTATTACTAACCACAGTCGGCTTTCAAGGAGCCATGTTCAGCATGGCGTTAGTTTTGTTTATTGTATGGTGCGCTAGTTTAGCGTTATTACAAGCGGATTTAGGCAAGTCTAAATCCAAAGCAAAATTTAAAGACCTGCTGTCTAAAAGTCGAAACCTAAATTTACTGTCTGCCGCTCGATTGTTTTTATTTGCCTCTCGCGATGTTTGGTTTGTTATTGCCTTGCCTGTTTATTTGTCGCAACAATTTCAATGGGATCATTGGTGGGTCGGTAGTTTATTGGCCGGATGGATTATTGCGTATGGCATGGTTCAAGCGGTGACCCCTAAGCTCTTAAATAGCTGTATTGGAAAAAAGGCGAGTATCAGTAAACCGGTAGAAATAGATAACAAACGATTAGCGTGTGTCTGGGGCACAATATTATCTATTACCCCACTAACCATAATAGCGTTAATGAGTTATTCCAGCTTTACGTTGTTAAGCATAGTCATCGGGTTGATGATATTTGGCGTCGCGTTTGCCATTAATTCGTCGTTACATAGTTACTTGATTGTTAGCATTGCTGACAGGGATGCGGTGTCTTTGGATGTCGGGTTTTATTATATGGCTAATGCTGCTGGTCGACTGTTAGGCACGGTATTATCAGGCATGATGTTTCAATTATATGGATTAGAGTCCTGTCTGTTGATTTCGTCTGCGTTTATCTTGTTAGCGGTTGGTTTTACTTCATTTATGCGATTGTCACCTGAACCAAAACCACCTTTACTTCAAAAGTGAGTGCAGATTAAATAACAAGACAGGCAATTGATGCGCCTGTCTACTAACAACTTACCCATTAAACGAGCGTCATCTTGTGTTATTTAGCTATCGGCTACGATGCCAGCATTTTCTAACTTTTTATCTATTTGACCAGTTAAAAAATCTTTTAACATAACCCAGTCGCCCATAAGACTGTATATGGGGTATGTGAAGGTGGCAGGGCGGTTTTTTTCCACAAAAAAATGACCAACCCAAGCAAACCCATATCCAATAATAGGTAATAACCACAATAAAATGTATTGTGCGGTTAGTAGTGCAAAACCAAGAACGATGAGCACTAGTATGCTACCGATGTAATGCAACATCCTACAAATCGGATGACGATGCTCTCTTAAATAATAAGGGTAAAAGTCAGCAAAAGAGCGGATGGTGTCAGCATTGGATGAGTGGTCTAAAGACATACTAACCCTCCTTATTTCTAAACATCAGCGTACCGCTGACTTGACCGACTTGTATGGTGTCCAGTGCTTTGTAGTTATCGCTATCAAACAGCGCCATATTTTTTTCTTTGGTGACAAATACGGCAACACCTTCGCTTAGTTGGTTTTCATTGACGATAGAGTCTACCGCTTTGATCAGGTAATGTCCCAGGCCATGATGTTGGTGATCTGGATGAATCGCAATAAAAGTTAATAGATGATAATGAATATTTGGAATGGCTGCCGCTACACGTTTTTCTTTTTCGATCATATTTTTAGTACTTAAGTAGCCAGCGTTTAACATCATTTTTAAGCGCCAATGCCAGAAACGATCTGGACTTAAGCCATTTTGTGGTTCAATTAAACAGGCTACACCTAACAAGTGTTCACCTGAAAACAAACCAATCATAGGCTGTTTAGTACTCCAAAATGTGTTTAGTTCTTCGCGAATTGCGGCACGAAGTCGTTGTTCATAGTCAGGCTTGGTCGCTTCAAAGATTTCTTTGAATACAGGATCGTTTTTATATGAAACATACAGTAAAGAACACGCGAGTTTAATGTCCTCAGGCGTTAATAAAATGGCTTTTACGCCTTCGTCTTTGGTCATGGTTTGTGTAACGTCCATAATTCTCCCCATTGATAGAGTGCATTTGTTGTCCTCTATCGGAAAACATAACACTCGATATTTATTATTTTTTTATTGAGTTGCAGGACAGTGCCTTACTAACTTATAACAACTCACAACGGTTTGCACTTTTTTATTCTAAAGACAAATACAAAAAAAAAGCCAGCCTACGTAGGCTGGCATATAAACCGTCAATAGGAGAGACGGGACAACAATAGGAAAGGGGTACCTTAAAAATAATTGGGTGTTATTCAGCAATTAGTTGAGTAACAAAACCTATACCTTTGTCACGTAAAGGTTTGGCCAACTCAGCTCGCTTTGAATCTATCAGGCTAATGCCTTCAACTACTAAATCGTAAGCACGCCATTCAAGTGTTTTTCTGTTCTTTCGTAATTTAAAAGTCATATCGATGCTGCTGCTATTCGGTGACAATAATGTTGTTTTAACTGCGACCATTTTTTGATCACCAACGTCACGTGCCGGTTCATACTGTACTGACTGATTCTCATATTGCGCAAGCGCGCTAGAATAGGTTTCTTTAAGCTCTTGAGTCATCACCTCAACAAACAGGTCACGTTCTTCTCGAGTCGTTCTGCGCAAATGTGTCCCTAAAATCTTGTATGATGCAAATGGCACATCAATATGAGGCATTAACACCTGTTCTATCAGCAATTCCATTTCTCTTGGTGAGGCTTTGTTGTCTGCTTTGGCTGCCGCTACCGCTTCAAACACTTTGTTACCTAACTCACTCACTAACTCATATGGGTTTTTGGTGTTCACATCCGCTGCTACCTTTGATGAGGCAATTGCACTGGACATAGAAAACAGGCTGATAAATAAAACTGAAGCAATTGATTTAAACAAGGGACACCTCAAAATTGAATCTAATATTTATGCAGAGTATAAAACCGACCGCTCGGTCTGTAAAGTCTACATTGATAAAATAACGCCTTATTTAGTTAACGAAAGGGCATCACTTAGATACTTTAGTAATATGCTTGCTGTATCCAACATAGTTAAAGATACCTTTGAGTTTTGTTTTAGGATCACATTTGCCCTTTGTTTCTTGTTGTAGATTTGGGATAATTTGACAATTAAGTTTTTCGTTTGAAAGAGAGTAGGGTAATTAATGCAGTTAGTTGATTCACATTGCCATTTGGATCGTATTGATCTTGCCAAAGAAAACATTGAGTTCTCAGAATTGATTTCTAATGCAAGTGCAGCAGACGTTCAACACTTATTGTGTGTTGCTATTTCAATGGATCAATTTCCAGAAATGGTTGCCAAAGCACAGCAATATCAACAAGTGTCTTTTTCTTGCGGCGTTCATCCTTTGCATGTGGGTGAAGATAAAAAATATTCCCTTGATGATTTAAAAGCTTTGGTGGAGCAGCCGAGAGTGGTCGCTGTTGGTGAAACTGGATTAGACTATTATTATTCAAAAGATACTGTAGCTGAACAGCAAGCGTCGTTTGCACATCACATTAACGTTGCAAACCAAGTGGATAAACCGCTGATTGTTCATACACGCGATGCACGTAAAGACACTATTGATATATTAAAACAAAATAATGCTGATAAATGCTCTGGCGTATTACATTGTTTTACGGAGAATTGGGAAATGGCAAAGGCAGCTTTGGATATTGGCTTTTACATTTCTATTTCTGGCATTGTTACGTTTAAAAATGCGGTTGAATTACAGGACGTTGTCAAAAAGATCCCTTTGGATAGGTTATTGGTGGAAACTGATTCACCTTATTTAGCGCCAGTGCCTTATCGTGGCAAACAAAATCAACCAGCTTATGTTAAGCATGTTGCGGACTTTATCGCGCAACTTAAAGGTGTGTCTTTCGATGAAGTGGCTACAAAGACGACACAAAACTTTAAAACACTATTTAAACACGCACAGTTGTAGGCGCTGCATTTTTTAGTTTTATTAAAAGCTATGTCTTAATTAACTGAGTCTTGCAATAAGCAGGATTCAGTTAAGATTCTCTTAGTCGTTAGCAGACGATTTCATTTTCACTTTCGATATTTTGTGCAAAACAACGTAAGTTATACATAGTGGTTTGTGCTATCTGAGCGAGCGCTTCTTCAGTGAAAAAGCCTTGATGACCAGTTATCAAAACGTTTGGAAAGGTTAATAAACGTTGAAAAACATCGTCTTGTACTATGCTGGTGGAGTGATCTTCAAAAAACAGCTCACTTTCTTGTTCATAGACATCAAGCGCTAAATGACCAATTTGTCCGTTTTTAAGTCCATTAATCATCGCTTGAGTATCAATTAAGCCGCCGCGACTGGTATTTATGATCATTACCCCTTGTTTCATTAAAGAAACGCTTTTTTGATTGATTATGTGGTGTGACTGTTCTGTGAGCGGGCAATGCAAACTAATAATGTCTGAATCAGTCAACAAGGTATTTAAGTCAGTATAGTGGCAACCAAGAGCTGCAGCTTCGTCGCTTGGGTAAGGATCATAAGCCAATACTTTAGCACCAAATCCGCGCATTATTTTAGCGGTTGCAATTCCTATTTTGCCGGTACCAATTAAACCCACGGTTTTGCCGTGAATATTAAAACCCAGTAACCCATTGAGAGAAAAGTTATCTTCTTTGGTTCGGTTGTAGGCTTTATGTAATCTGCGATTTAATGTCATCATCAGTGCAACTGTATGCTCGGCAACCGCTTCGGGACTGTATGCTGGAACTCGTGCCGCATGCATGGCAAGCTTGGACAAACAAGGTAAGTCTAGGTTATTAAAGCCTGCGCAACGTAGAGCAATGCCCTTAATGTCATAAGATTTGAGTTTGTTTAGTACGCTATTTGACAGTTCATCATTTACAAAAGCGCAGACAGCGTCAAATGATTTGGCCAATTCAACGGATTGTTCTGTTAGTCTGACATCGAAAAATTGGCACTCGATGTTAGCCTCTTTGAATTTTGAAAAGCTTTCTTTATCGTAAGGTTTACTGCTAAAAACAGCGACTTTGAACGGTTTCACTATGAGCTCCAATTTATCGAGCTTGGTCAATTGGCATTAAGTTTAGTTGAATCGATTTGTTTTTTTTAGATTTAAATCAATAAAGTACTTGAGACGCTCTCGATTTTATTAGTTTATATATTGATGCCAATCGCAACGTTCAAATAATTCTGTCATGGTTTTATCAAGGCCAGCTGTTATAAACACTGATTTGTTAGTAATTGGGTGAGTAAACTCGATAGATTTTGCGTGTAGAGCTAATCGGTCAAGGTTTAGGTTGTCTAGTGCTGCTTTGTTTTGTTTGCCGTCACCGTGGTTTGTGTCGCCTAATATTGGATGGCGGATATGAGCCATATGGCGTCTTAATTGATGTTTCCGACCAGTTGCGGGAGTCAGTTCAACCAAAGAGTATCGAGATTGAGGATATCGTCCAGACGGGAAGGGCAGTTCCGCGGTTGCCAACGATTGAAGTTCAGTAACTGCTTGTTGCGGCTCTTTATCTTGAGCACGGTCTTTGTCGGCAAACTTGTCTAGAATTTCCTTTAATGCATAGTCTATGGTTAGAGTTTTGGGCACATAACCTCTTACTACCGCCAAATAACGTTTAGTCACCGCATGGGCGATAAATTGTTCAGACATCATGCGAGCAACGTCAGAACTTAATGCAAAAACTAAAACCCCCGATGTTGGTCGGTCGAGCCTGTGAATAGGATATACACGCTGACTTATAAGGTCTCGCGTTAATTGCAAGGCAAACAGGGTTTCTCGTTTATCTATTTCACTGCGATGGACTAATAGCCCAGAGGGCTTGTTGATGGCGACGATATGTTCATCTTGGTATAACACTTCTAGTGTTGGTGGTTGCTCGAATACCACTTTTCTCATTCAGATTTGAGCTCTTGGAAAAAGTTAAAATGCCGTTTAATTATATACGCCTGATGTGACAAATTATATAATGCCGGCAATTTTGACGGTTTCTGAATTAGGTTTTTATATGTCACAAGCAACATCAAACAATCCCGTACCAACACTCGCTGCTCTTATGGATACCGCCGAGGCGCAATGGCGGTTGTTTGATTTAGGACGTAAGATTCAACCGATAAGTAAAAATGAATTTGCCCTCATTGAACAAAATCAAAAGCCATATCCATATCCAATTCAACAAAAAGCAAGATTTGCATTGGTGTTTTGGCAACAAGCTAATTCACAACAATCAATGGAAAACCCATTTATTTGGTTTTTACAGTTTGATGTCGATGAAATGGGCTTGTTAAAACTTCAGCAAAGAGACCATTATATTTCTTTAGTTATCAAGGCGCTGGGCGAAGAGTTCATATCAAAAGGCGATGAAAAAAGCTCGGAGTTAGATAATCATCCATACAGTTTTACACCAGACCAAAACCGTCAAGCGGCATTTAATGCGCAAGTGAAAGTCGCATTAAAACAGCCTGCGTCATTACATTATGAGCATGTACAAGCGTATTTTGCAGGTCAAATTGATATTGATAAGTGGCAAGAATTGTCTATTCAGGGAATTGCAGATTTTTGCGCGCGTTTAACCGATGGCAACAACGAGCAAGGCCTCATTAACCTACTACCTGATTTATCGGTTCAAACCTTGTCTGTTCTAGGGGCTAATTTGGAACATCAGGATATCAGCCTGCCGCTGACTCAAGCTTTGATTGACTTACAAGATCAAAAACTGGCGGAGCAAGATAATGAAGAAGTGCTTTACTTGTTACGTTCGTTGGCCGGCAGTGTCGCTAAGCCTTTGATTAAAAAACAACTGACTAAATTGCTAAACAGTGAAGAAGCGTTAGATCAAACCTTATTCATTATAATAGCAGGGCGTCTTTGGAGCTATTTGGAAGATAAGGAGTTGTTGCATTTATTTTTTGAAAAATTAGCAGCAAATCATGATCAGGAGTTATTTAATGGATTATTTGCCGATTTAGTTTCGGTTCCAACGACTCGTAATTTAGTTTTAGGTATGTTGCGTGACCCTTCTCGACCAGACCATGTATCTAGAGCGTTAGGTGCTATTTTTGCGCAAGCTTAAACAGAGAGAGCCGGCGTCAAAACGTCTGCCTTGTTAGAACAAATCAATTTCCGTATCGATTTCGTTTCCACCGGAAAAAGACGATTCGATACGCATTTTTTCATGCGCTAAGTCGTCAATTGTTTGAATAAATTTGTCTCCGGCTAACTCCATTTCGCTTACGACTGCGAGTACTTTTTCACGAAGTTTGTTGTTGAGCAACCATTGTTCGTCAGCTAAAACCTCAAACAGGTCGATGCTTTTGGCGCTAATGATATCTAACGTTTGGTGCAACTGGCTAAATGACGATAAATGCCCATACTCTTCTTGACCATCTGCCGCTAACCAAATAGCAATATTGGATGTGGTGTTTGCTGTTAACAGAGTCTCTTTGTTGCTTTCTTCTGGATCATCAATAGCGCGGTAAATCTGCTGCATTAAGATTAATAAGTCTTGTTTAACAAGGTTTAATCGGTTGAGTAATTTACATTTTGAAACTCGTTCATATATTTCGCCACTAACGTTTGCGTAATTGTCAAAGTCACCGTCGAATTGATTGGCAATAGAGGCAAATGATTGCAAAGATTGGTTGGAGTCGCCAGACAATGTGCTGATATGGTTTGAACTCTCAACAATGGCATTAACAAATCCGACAATTTGTTCGGCGGCTTTTTTAGTTTCTTCGGCTAAGTTTCTGACTTCCTGAGCGACAACTGCAAAACCGCGTCCAGAATCGCCGGCACGAGCCGCTTCAATAGCGGCGTTCAGTGCTAACAAATTAGTTTGGTCAGCAATATTGGTGATACTTGCCACCATACTTGAAATTTCGCCAGTGCGATTATCAAGAATATGAGCGTGATTTAGCAACCCTTCAATATTTCCCGTTACTTCTGATAAATCGGATATAAGTTGACTGGCTGATTGTTTACCAACGGCTGCAGAGTTAACTACTTGGTTAGTAAATTCTTCAATTAGAGTTAATTCGTCGGTAACTGACCTTAAGTCGCTTTGATTTGCCGACAGCAATGCCAAAAACTTGGTGGTTCTCATGCCTGCTAGATTATTGTCCATTTCATTTTTCTGCTGGTGATGCAGGTTTTCAATGACCTGTTCCGCAACACCTTTAAATCGGCCAATTGCAAAACCAAATTTTCCTTTTAGACCATTGACGTAAGCTAATTCATGTTTATAGCCTTTTTGAGCGCGGTTAAATATTTTCATCGCCGATTTGACGGTAACTTCAATTTCATCCATCGCCATGTTTAGCGCACAAGCGGTTTCTCGATAACGAGAATATTTTGGAATGTTAAGCAATCGAGACTCAAAATCACCGTTGCGCATTTTAAACGCAAACTCTGTGATCTCAGACAAAAACAACTCTTCTCGCTTTTGCATTTTGTGTACATAGATTAAAAGTGCAATCTGGCCAACGGCGAGCAGTACTACCAAGTAGTTCATTTCAGGCCATAAGATGGCTAAAAATGCTATCAATAAACTGGGAATAAACTGTAGGTACTTAGTGTTCATTTTTATCCTGTAACGCAATCATGAACTCGGCAAAGTCTGTATTCATATTTTCAGAAACAAGTTGCCGTTCGGCAATGTAGGCGTCTAAAAACGATGAGGCAGAACCATCATTTACTCTTTGCTCTAGATTATTGTAGAAATGCGCCATATATTGAGATACGTCATCAGGGATAGTGTAAATCAGAGCGTCGAAACCTACGTGGTTTCCCTCGTTATCAAAGCGCTTGCCATAATCACAAAACCAATACTCAGTGCTGTTTTTTAGCTTCATATAGCCATTAAAATAGCCAACGGTACTGATGTCGTGCTCCACCATTTGCTTAAAGATCTTGCTTGTTGGAAAGTCTACGTAGTCGAAACAACCTTTCTGGGAATTGCCTGTCTGAGAAAATAACTCAAGCAGCTTGTCTGAAGCGTAATAGATATTGTGATTTTTATCGGTAATGATGAAACAAAAACCTTCCACTGTTGCTCCCTAATTTTTACCACTGTCTTGTATATTTTTCTTATCGGCTAACGAGTTAAAATCTGCAACTTAATCAAACTAACCTAGCCATAAGTCTAGCAGGCGTTTTGCTTTTTAGTTTTTTTCTAAAAACATTTCTAATTCGGCCACGGCCACGGGTCTGCCAAAGTAATACCCTTGCAACTCTTCACAGTTATTTTCGTGGAGAAATGCGTATTGCTGTTCTGACTCTATACCTTCTGCAATCACTCTCATGTTTAGGTTGTGGGCCATGGATATGATGGCAAGCGTGATCTCTTGAGATTCTTTATCGTCTAACAATTCATGAATAAACGAGCGGTCGATTTTAATTCGGTCCATTGGAAACTTTCGCAGGTAACTTAAGGAAGAGTAACCCGTTCCAAAGTCATCAATAGATAACGTTACCCCAAGTTGTTTCAACTCTTTGAATGCTTTTAAAGCACCATTTATATCTTCTAATATGGCGTTTTCCGTTAACTCTAGTTCCAATGACGAACCTTTCAGTCCGGTTTTTTCAAGAACGTGTTTGACGTTTTGAACTACGTTTGGCTGAGAGAACTGCACTGGGGATAGGTTAACGGCGATCCGAAAATTGTTGTGACCTAGATTTTGCCACTTCGCAGCTTGATCGCAGGCTGTTTCTAACACCCATTGGCCGATCTCAATGATCATTCCTGTGTTTTCGGCCACAGGTATAAATTCATTGGGAGAGATCAAGCCCTTAGTTGGATGGTGCCACCTCACGAGTGCTTCTGCACCGACAATTTTACCACTAGCTGCAGTGACTTGTGGCTGGTAATAGATTTCAAATTCGTTATTTTCGAGTGCTTTGGTCAGGTCTGACTCTATTTGTGTTCGTTGCTCTATTATTGCTTTTAAGTCATTTGAGTAGATACGGTATGATGACAATATATTTTCTTGCGCATGTTCTAAGGCAGCAAGAGCTTGGGCCTGCACTTCAGAAGCACTATCAGCAAATTTCCCGTAGCTAACTCCAATGTTAATCGGCATTTTAAAGTTCTCTTTAGCTAAGCTGTACCGGGCACCAAGCGACTTAATGATGTTATTGCAAAGGGCTGTCGTTTTTCGTTCAGAAAGGGTAGGGGTAATAAAGGCGAATTCAGTGTTGTGAAGGCGGCTTAAGCCAAACGCATGTTCTGGCAATAGTGCTTTTAACCTGACCGTTACTTGTTGAATAAACTGAGCATTTGCGTCTTTGCCGATTAGTTCACTAATACCATTAATTTTGCCAACCTGTAGACGGAATAATTGCCATTCTTTACCTTCATCAAAAGTTGTTTCGAGTAAAGCACGCAACCCATTGGCATTTAGTAGCTCTGTGCTGGCGTCGTGACTTAGGTCGTAATTTAAATTAGATATTTTAAGCGTTAGTTTGTTGTTTTTAACCACATTCATGATACCGAACAGCAACGTTTGACATAACAACAAGCTTATCGGCGCAAACCAATTTAGCGTCAAGTAAAACACCAGCGCACTGGATATAATGGCTAAACTCATGGCCACCATAAGCGAGGTAAATAATTGCTTAGCACTTACTTTAATGAAAGCAAGTAAAGTGATGAACGAAGCTATGAAGGTCAACAATAGTTGTTGCCACCGAGAGAACGGCTTAATAGGGTTGTTATTAATTAATGTATTGACCATATGAGCGTTTATTTCTACCCCAGGCATAGTGTCATGTGCTGCGCTTAACGGCGTAGCAAATTGATCGCCCATTGCAGAGCCATTCATTCCAACAAGTATAATTTTGTTAGCTAGCTGGGGTCGTTCAACTCTGCCAGATAAAACATCAATATAAGAATAATGGGTAAGTCGACTTTGGTTTGTGGCAAGGTTGTAATTTACGTGAACTGGCTCGCGTCGAGTCCAACCATGGCCTTGTGTTATTTCAGAATTGATTTTTGGTAATTCTTTTTTTGCTGTCTGCGCGAGTGCTAATGAAAAACTCGGCCACCTTGAAGATTGAAATCCGGCATATAAAAAACCTTGGCGAACAATGCCATCTCTGTCGAGTTCAAAGTCCACATGGCCAAGTTTATGCGCAGCTGCAGCGAATACAGGTTGCGGTAGCAGTTCAGGAGTACCACCCACATGGCTTTTAGAAGGGGCTATAGGAAGCACAACATTGTTAGCTTGTTTTATTGCGTCGGCGAATAACAAGTCTTGCTGTTTCGATGATTGACTGTGTTCACCAAATAAAATATCGAAGCCAACGGCTTTAACTTGGTAATTAGTTAATTTAGTTAGAAGTTCTGCGTGTATGTCTCTATCCCAAGGCCAAGCGCCCAATACTGCAAGACTTCTATCATCGATTTCAATGATGGCAGTATGTTCTGGTGCACTGCTATTGATATTGTGTATAAATGCATCGTATATCAGGTAATTGAGTCGATCCTGTTGATAAAATACGATTAGTAGAATAATTAATGAAAATGTGGCTAGGTCACTTCGAATGTTGTTTACTTTGACACGTTTTGAATTATCTACAACTTTCATTAACAAGATTCCCTGTCAGCGTAAAATCAAACGCCACAAATCGCTAAATTTGCACGCGCTGAAATTTTACAAGGCTTCGACCACTCACCTGGCTCTGGCTCTCCGTTTAATCGAGCTCTTGCTCGGATGTATGTAACTTGCTCTTGCTCGAGTGACAGCTCAATTTGATGCTGGTCTCGTACTGTTTGACTTGTTGCGCCGTTAAAGTTTTGTTGCTCTGAAATTTGCAGCTCAATGTATTGGTTACTATCTTGTTGTTTCCAACTTAAAAATACGTCATCGTTTTTTATTGATGCTTTTAGACTGGGGGCAGGCAACAATAGCGAATACTGGAATGAATTAATTGCTGAGAACGGCCCGTGCGTTAATGAGCTTTCTTGTTCCAAGGTGGCAATCCGCCAATAGTAGCGGCCAGTTGGCAGCTCTCTGCTTGGTCTAAATTGATTACTTTTTAATGTTGTAGAGAGTAACGGTTTAGAAAAGTCTTCAGATTGACTGAGCTGTAACAAAACCGACGTGTGCTGAGCGTTATTATGAGACCAGCTCAGTCGCTGGCTACCGTTAACATGAATGGTGGCGGTTGGCTCTATAGTTGGTGGCTTTGGAAAAGCGTTTAATTCAATTAAATTATCATTTGGAACCCCCTCAATGCCATTGGCTGTAATAGCGGTAAGGCGCAAATAATATAAACCATCATTTAACACGGGCAATTCGATAGACGTTAAGTTTGAGTGTTCTTGCCAAATGATGTTACTAAATAGTGAGTCATCGGCAATGGCGAGCTTATAGTTTTGCGCATTTGTTACTGGCTGCCACTGCACCTTGTTTGATTCAGATTGCAGTAATTTTTGGAAATTGATTAGCTCAGGCGCTTTCAGCAGCTCTATTGGCGATGTAAGTTTTTTACCTTGTTCAACGTGCAAGCCAAAGCCTTGTTTTACAGACACAGAATCACCGTCTTGCGAAACCGCTACTTCGCCTTCTATTACTTCGACGACGGCTCCTTTTTTCTTGGACTTATCAACTCCCACTCGGAATACAGTGCCGCGGACAGAAGTAATTGCGGACGCCGTCGCTATGTCTAGGCGTGATGCAACGCCTTTTTGTTTTTCGGCGCGGATCTCCATCTTACCCTGTGATAATCGCACACGAGTATCAACCATACCGGTTTTGCCGTACTGAGTTAAATGATCAAAGGCAACAATAACGCCGTCGCTTAGAGTCATTTCTGAGTCATCAGCAAAAACTAGAGTAATACTGGCTTTGTTACCCACTCTAAGTTCGTCACCTAATGCAAATTGTATGTCAGAGGTAACAACGAATTCCGTGTTATTTCGAACAAAAATACTCTCACCATTTAAAGATTTTACGGATACTTTTGCTGAGTGTTTTATTACCCAATCTAGCGGAATTCGGATAAGCGAACCAGGCTGCATGCGTCTCGGATGGTTAATATTATTGAGCTTTCTGACTTCTTCAAAATAGGTGACGTTGTATAGATATTTTTTACTGATGTTCCATAGGTTGTCACCATCGGTAACAACATAAACCCATTCAGAACTTCTAACTTGGCCAGAGAGGCAAGCTAACAACAGTAAAAATAAAACTGAAACGATACGCAGCATATTGGTCGTCTCTCACATCTTTTATCGAAAATGTTAGAACATATATTGACCAATATATACTTATTCAGCAACAAGTTACACTAGCTTTTTGATGTTTGGCTCAATCAGTATTTTATAATTTGGGATCTCTTCTAACTCAACGAGGAAAAACGTATTGATTTTTTGTATCAGGCGGATTTGAATAATTTTTAATACAGCGCTAACTGTTTGCTGGATGTATTAGACCATCTCAAGATATTTGCCTTTAAATTCATGCTGTGCCGACGCGCTCCGAACCACTCACATTTTCCGTCGGTTATCTTGAAACCTGACGCCATTTATACAAATAAAATAGGATATCAATTCAGTAGAGTCAGCAGTTAGGCAGCTCCATGGGTCGAAAGGTGGTCGATTTTTCAGCAAACAAACATTTCAAATTAGGGTTAAGTTTGTTTGTTTTTATCAGTGTGCTAGATTCATTGTATGTTGAGTATTAATTTCGATCTCGGGCAACCCAAAAAGTATGCGTAGCTTGCTTGTTATTGTTCTATTTTGCATTCAGTTAACGACAAATGAAACGTTAGCGCAAAATGTAGTTTTGCCCGGTTACGAGCGTGAAGACTATTTTACTGAGTTATTGGCGCTTGTACTGTCCTATCATCCCGATAAAAACTATCAGCTTGGTTTTTACGGTTATGATATTCCTAAACTTCGTGCCTTTAAATTCATAGAGAAACAGAAAGGGATTGACGTGATCCCAGCCGGTTATACGAATGAACGTTCAAAAATATTGAAACCCGTTCCGTTACCTATCTTAAAAGGCTTACACGGGTGGCGTATTCCACTTGTTGCGGCTGAAAATAAACAAATATTTAAAGACGTAGCAGAGCTATCGGCGTTTAAAAAATTTAATCCGGGTCAAATGCTCAATTGGTCTGATAGTAAAATCATAGCAAGTAATGGCATTCGCGTTGTAAATGGCATTAATTATGACGGTTTATTTACTATGTTGGTTAAAAATCGTTTCGATTATTTTCCCCGCTCGGTAATCGAGGTCGAGGGAGAGTGGTTTAAACAGAAAGAAATGGGCATAGAAATAGAGCCCAACATTATTATTCATTACCCAACCGCATACGTGTTTTATGTCAATAAAGATAACCATATGTTGGCTAATGACCTCGAATTAGGATTAGAGTCGGCATATAAAGATGGTAAGTTTGAAGCATTATTCAATCGCTATTTTGGTGATGTTGTTGATAAAGTGACGCAGCAAAAGCGAAAAAAGTTTGAGTTGATGAACCCTTTCTTACCAAGCAACACTCCGTTGCAAAGAAAAGAGCTTTGGCTAGACCTAGCTAAACCTTAAAAATACCTATTGTAATTTCCAATCACTTTAAACACCTATATAAAAAATTTAAATTACAACAAGTTACAATTTAATCCTGATTGTTTGCTAACTTCTATTACGACTTATTATTTATTTCTATCGATGCACTAAATTATTTTTTTAGTGCTTTCACTCAATTTTAAAAAGACTTTGTGTAATTAAATGTGTAATATTACAAAATAAATTACATTTTTTGAATTGCAACTAAGTTTGGAGTGAAAGTGGCTTTAATATCTATGCGTCAGCTGTTGGATCATGCAGCGGAATTTAATTATGGTGTTCCGGCGTTTAACGTAAATAACCTGGAGCAAATGCGCGCTATTATGGTGGCCGCAGATAAGACTAACAGTCCTGTTATCGTACAAGCTTCAGCAGGCGCCCGAAAATATGCAGGGGCGCCTTTTTTACGCCATTTGATACTAGCGGCAATTGAAGAGTTTCCACATATACCTGTTTGTATGCACCAAGATCACGGTACATCACCAGCAGTATGTCAGCGCTCCATTCAACTTGGGTTTTCTTCTGTAATGATGGATGGCTCATTATTGGCAGATGGCAAAACACCATCGTCATATGACTATAATGTTGACGTAACCAAACAAACTGTAGCGATGGCACACGCATGTGGTGTCTCGGTAGAAGGTGAACTAGGTTGTTTAGGTTCATTGGAAACTGGTCAAGCTGGAGAAGAAGATGGGGTAGGTGCTGAAGGCATTTTATCGAAAGAGCAGTTATTAACTGACCCAGATGAAGCGAAAGATTTTGTTGAACAAACCAATGTTGATGCGTTAGCAATCGCTTGTGGCACGTCACACGGAGCGTATAAATTTACACGCCCACCAACAGGCGACATATTGGCAATTGATCGTATTAAAGCAATTCATCAAAAAATACCAAATACCCATTTGGTGATGCACGGTTCTTCGTCAGTGCCACAAGAATGGTTGAAAGTGATCAACGAACATGGCGGCAACATTCCTGAAACTTATGGTGTGCCGGTTGAACAAATCGTTGAGGGTATTAAAAATGGCGTTAGAAAAGTAAATATCGACACCGACTTACGATTGGCTTCTACCGGTGCGATTCGCCGTTTTATGGCGGAAAATCCAAGTGAGTTTGATCCAAGAAAATACTTAGCGAAATCAGTAGACGCTATGTCTGAAATTTGTGTTGCACGCTACCAAGCATTTGGTACAGAAGGGCACGCAGATAAAATTAAAGTGGTGTCTTTAGACGCAATGTCAGAAAAGTACTAAATTAATCATCATCTGAATTGGCTTGTTCGTATTCGTTGAAAACGAACAAGCTTTTATATTTAATTTTCAGTCGTAGTTAATCCGCTAAATTTAATATGAGTGGTTTCATAATATCTCGGATCACCACTTGGGCGCTGATATTAGGATGCAAATTATCATTTAGCATATAGTCAGGGTTGATGGCTATTTTTTCCATGAAAAATGGTAATAGTGGAACATCATATTCCTTGGCTAATTGCGGATAAATATTACTAAACATTTGGGTATAGCGCTTACCGTAATTAGGTGGAATTTGAATTTGCATAAGGGCGACATTTACCCCTTTAAATTCAGTTTTTTCAATCATTGCACTTAAGTTTTGTTTGATCGTTTTTACCGGAAAACCACGCAACCCATCATTGCCCCCCAGTTCAATAACTAGCCAATCACCTTTTGTCAGTGCTTGACGCTTTAACACCTCGTCTAATCTCGACAGGCCGCCACCGGTGGTTTCGCCGCTAATGCTTTCATTGATAAATTGAATGTCGATGTTATCGTTTTTAAACTCTTCGTTTAACAAATAAGGCCAGCTTTGATGCAACTGCATACCATAACCAGCGCTAATGCTGTCTCCATACATGACTATTTTGGTGGTTTTTGCGTTGGCACTAATCGAAAATGCGGCGAGGCTCGTAATGACAATTAATTGTAACAGTTTGTTAAACGCGTATCTTTTGTTAGTCAAAGCAATTATAAAGGATTGCTGTAGGATTAATTGTTTAAAAACAGTAGTATAAAAATCACGGATCATCTTAGGTTTCCCAAGTTATGAATCAAAATAATACAAAAGCGATTGTTGCCCACAAAGTCACAAAAAGTGTTTCATTACCTTCCGCGCAGAAAAATAAATCAGAAAAGCAATTAACCATATTGAGTGATATAGAGTTAACTATTCACGACGGCGAGTCAATTGCTATCGTTGGAGCGTCTGGGTCTGGCAAGTCGACATTACTCGGCCTGCTCGCCGGTTTAGACTTACCAACGTCGGGCGAAGTTCACTTTTATGGTAAAGCAATACATACGTTGGATGAAGAGCAAAGAGCTCAAATTAGACGCTCTGATGTAGGATTTATTTTTCAGCAGTTTCTATTGGTACCAAGTTTAACTGCGCTAGAAAACGTTATGTTGCCTGCAGAATTGTCGGACGATAAATCGTTGAGAGATAAAGCTAAATCACTCGCAACTGAATGGTTAGAAAAGGTTGGCTTAGGCCATCGACTTGATCATTTCCCAAATCAACTTTCCGGCGGTGAGCAGCAACGTGTGGCAATTGCCAGAGCGTTCATCACCCAACCTAAATTATTATTCGCTGACGAACCTTCAGCTAATTTAGATACTGAAAACGGTAAACTCGTCGAAGATTTGTTATTTGAATTGAATCAGCGCTCTAATATTACGTTGGTGCTGGTCACACATGCACCCGAGCTTGCTGCTCGATGCCAGCGCGTGGTCACTATTCATGGCGGCCATTTAACCGAAGAGGCGAAAAGTACGCAGGATACCTCTGAAGGCGAAGTAGATAATTTAGATTTAGCAGTGTCGGAGGCTATTTCGAATGCATTCTACAGCTAGTTCTATCTCTTCAACTCAAGCGAACAACAAAGCCTATTCAAAGTGGCTGGCGATAGCTTGGCGTTTATTTATCAGGGAGTTTGGCCGGGGTGAGCTAACCATAATAGCCTTGTCGATTATTCTTGCGGTTTCTTCTGTGATGGCGCTAAGCAGCGTTACGGATAGGGTAGAGCAAGCTATTATGTCAAAAAGCTCTGCGTTTATTGCCGCAGACAGAGACTTGCAAAGTGCGCACTCTATTGACGATAACATTACAGAGTACGCGCAAAGTTTAGGCTTGACGACCGATCGACATATTTATTTTTCTTCGATGGCATTTGCAGGTGATGCCATGAATATCGCTGTTGTTAAAGCTGTTACGCCGACGTATCCAATGCGTGGCGACTTGATTATCAACAAAGGCCAGAATAATAAGAGTGTTAATACCAAAGGCCCAGAGCAAGGGGAAGTATGGATAAGCAAACGTCTTTTTTATGCATTACAGCTGGATGAGTCGGCATTAGGCAGTGAACAACCACCTGAAATCGAAATAGGTGAGTTAACCATCAAAGTTACTGGCATTATTGCAGTTGAGCCTGACGCGCCATTTGAGATTTTTAACTCAGGCACTCGCGTAATAATGAACAAACTGGATGTTGATGCAACCAATGTTATTCAACCGGGCAGTCGTATTAGCTATCGAGATCTTTTTGCAGGTGATGCTGACACGCTAGACAGTTTTGTTGAATGGGTCACACCGCAGCTCAAACCTAATCAGAAAATTCGTGATATCAAAGATGGTGCCACAGGTATTTCTAGAGCGTTAACGCGTGCTGAGAGCTTTTTAATGTTGGCTGGTGTGTTAGGTGTTTTGCTTGCTGCAACTGCGGTCGCCGTCGCGACAAGGCTCTATGCACAGAGGCATTTTGACTCGATTGCCATCTTTAAAACCTTAGGCGCGAGTCTTGCGCAAGTGCGAGTCATTTACTTGTTTCAACTGGTATTAATTGCCGTTTTCAGTATTTTGGTTGGTATTTCTGTCGGCGGTTTGATGCAGTTTGTTGCGGTTGAAGTGATGGCGGAATATTTACCATATGAACTGCCACCAATTGGTTACAAGCCAATAGTCATGGCAACTCTCACCGGCTTCATTTGTGCTCTAATGTTTTCAATTCCATCGTTATTAAAGCTATTTTCTATTCCACCGTTACGCGTATTGCGCCGAAACCTTGGTGATGGCATTGCCGCGTCATGGACGGCACGCATAATTATGGCGTTAACAACTATTTTGTTGGTGTTGTTGTACAGTCAAGATCTCAAACTTACCGGAATTATAGTTGCTGGCGGTGCAGCTCTTGTGGTTCTAATTGTGATCATTGCACAGGGCATGTTTGCATGGAGTCGAAACCTAGGTGCGAGTGTCGGAAGCAGTGCATTCAAAATTGCCGTGGCGTCTTTAAAACGTCGAGCTAGTGAGAATATTTCACAGCTAATCGGGTTTACTTTGGGCATTATGTTAATCCTAATTTTATACGCGTTGCAAAACACCATAATCAAAGAGTGGCAACAACAAATGCCGGAAGGCACACCAAATCACTTTGTCATTAATATCGCTCAACACGAACTGCCAGCTATCAAACAGCGCTTTGCAGAGCAAAATGTTGAACCCGAACAGTTTTATCCAATTATTCGCGGTCGCCTTACCGCTATAAATGGTGAAGAGGTGATAACCGAACAAGATAAACAAGATTCTGCCGCTAAGCTATCTGGCCGAGAAAACGAAAATGGGGAGGACTCTGATCAAGACTCTGAACAAGAAGGAAGAAGAGGTATTGGTCGAGAAATTAATTTAACCTTTACCGAACAACTTGCTGAAAACAACGTGTTATTAGAAGGCGAGTGGATGCCAGAAGGTGTCGGTCCGCAAGTCTCGCTTGAGCAAGGTGTCGCTGAACGCATAGAGGTAGGGTTAGGTGACGAGTTGACTTTCCTGATTGGTGCTCGCAAAGTGTCAGCCACAGTCACCAGTATTCGAGAGGTGGATTGGAATAGTTTCCAACCGAACTTCTTTATGATCTTTAGTAACGACGTTATTGCTGATTTTCCTGCAACTTATATTTCATCGTTTTACTTAACAAAAGAACAGAAGTTGTGGGTGAATGAGTTGTTACGAGATTATCCGACACTAAGTATAATTGATGTGGAGGCGATGATCGCTGAGATCCAAAGCGTTATTGAACAAGTGTCAGTGTCAATTCAATTAGTATTATTGGTCGTAGTCGTCGCTGCTACTTTGGTAATGTTGGCCCAAGTGCAAAGTTCTCTCGATGAACGCCGAAAAGAAACGGTAATCTACAGAACTATTGGCGCAAAAGGTTCAATGATACAGCAAGCAATAACGTATGAGTTTTTAACCTTAGGTGCAATTTCTGGAGTTATAGCAGCAGCAGTTGCTGAAGTTAGTTTGTTCTTATTACAGATGTTCATTTTTGATATGGACTGGACGCCACATTGGCAACTTTGGTGGATTGGGCCATTGTCGGGTGCTTTATTTGTCGCGCTTGTTGGCACGTTAAGTACCAGAAGTTTGTTGAAAATGACGCCTAATCAAATGATAAGACAATTAAGTTAAGTCGTTAATT
>JABXID010000235.1 GCA_013373245.1 Gammaproteobacteria bacterium | reverse complement strand
TTTTTTGTGGTATCGAGAGATGTTTAAAGAACTTATTCAATATTCTGGATCTGTTCACGCATTTGCTCAATTAAAACTTTTAACTCCACCGCTGCATTGGTGATTTCTGGATTAATTGATTTTGAGGCGAGGGTGTTAGATTCGCGGTTAAACTCTTGCATCATAAAATCTAAACGACGGCCACAAGCGCCACCTTTTTTCATTATTTTTTGCGTTTCGCTAACATGGCTTTGTAAACGATCGAGTTCTTCCATTACGTCGGTTTTTTGTGCGAGGAAGATGAGCTCTTGTTCTAGTCGAACCGGATCAATTTCTGCGTTAGCCTCTTCAAGTTTCGTTGTGATGCGCTCGCGCTGCCATTTAAGTACTTCAGGCATATGTTGAGATACGATATCGACTTGCTGTAAAACCCCTTCGAGTCTTGTATCGATCATGGCTTTTAAATTACTACCTTCGCTTGCCCGAGCGTCAATGAAGTCTTTAATCAGGCCATCAAATGCGGCCAATATTTCTTTTTGAATACTGCCCATGTCAGCTTCTTCAGCTTCCATTACACCTGGCCAGCGTAATATATCCACTGGGTTTAAATCGCTAGTTTTTGCGGTTTCACTTACCCAAGCGGTCGCTTCGATGATTTGTTTCGCTAGGTTTTTATTAATCGTCAGTTCGCCTACTGCTGATGGATTGGCGTTATATTTTAGAAATACTTCGACTTTGCCTCGCTGTAGCTTTTTACGTAATCGCTCCCGCAAAACTGCTTCTAATGAACGAAACTGTTCTGGTAATCGGATGTAAGTTTCTAAATAACGTTGATTTACCGAGCGAATTTCCCAAATGGCGTTGCCCCAATCACCTTTACATTCGGTGCGGGCGTATGCGGTCATACTTTGAATCACGAAGAGTCCTAACAATGGCTTTGCTAATAATGAGCATAGTATAAACAGGTGTGATTTGGAGTAACAGGTTATTTTATGACTCCGTTGCATTGAGCGGTCAAAAATAGTGAGTTTTGAAGTAATTACTTTAATTTGATGTTTTTTTAGTCAAAAAGACTCGCTTAATGATCTAAAAACCTGTACAATGCGCGCCCTTTTGATTCCCCCATGTTCAGGCATAAAATCAGGAAAACTCGGCAGTTAAGAGTGATAAGGATGCGTTTGAAAGTCGTCATTGATGGATTAGCGCGTGAGGTTGGGGTAGAGATGTGAGTAAAAAATGACAGACACAAACAGTGTAGAAACACCCCAGCAAGACGTGCAAATTAAATTTACAGACCTTGGCTTAAGCCCGCAAGTTTTAGAAGCGGTTCAGCATGTAGGTTATGAAACACCATCGCCAATTCAGGCAGAAACGATTCCACATATTCTTAACGGCGACGATGTTTTAGGTATCGCTCAAACAGGTACCGGCAAAACAGCGGCCTTTGCGTTACCGACATTATGTCACTTAGATCCAAGCATTAATTCACCACAAGTATTGGTTTTAACCCCAACGCGTGAATTAGCGATTCAGGTTGCCGAAGCGTTCACTACGTACGCTGAAAAACTTAAAGGTTTTCATGTATTACCAATTTATGGTGGTCAAGACTTCAGAACTCAATTACGTGCCCTAAAACGTGGTGTACACGTCGTTGTTGGTACGCCAGGTCGTGTGATGGACCATATGCGTCGTGAAACCCTTGATTTATCGAATTTAAAAACAGTTGTGTTAGACGAAGCCGACGAAATGTTACGTATGGGCTTTATCGATGATGTTGAATGGATCATGGAGCATGTGCCAGACCACGCACAAATTGCGTTATTCTCAGCCACCATGCCGGCGCCGATTTTAAAAGTAACCAAAAACTACTTAAAAAATCCAAAAGAAGTTCGCATTAAGCCAAAAACAGCCAGCCACTCTAACATTACTCAGCAATACTGGATTGTAAATAACAATCAGAAACTGGATGTGTTAACTCGTATTTTAGAGCTCGTTCAGTTCGATGGCATGATTATTTTCGTGAAAACTCGTCAAAGCACGAGTGAATTGGCGGATAAATTATCGGCTCGCGGATATGCAGCCGCGGCATTGAATGGCGACATGAACCAGTCTCACCGTGAGCAATGTATCGAGTCATTAAAATCAGGTCGTTTAGATATCATTATCGCTACTGACGTTGCGGCTCGAGGTATTGACGTTGAGCGTGTTAGTCACGTTGTAAACTACGACTTACCTTACGATGTCGAATCTTATGTTCACCGTGTTGGTCGTACAGGCCGTGCAGGTCGCAAAGGTAACGCCATCTTATTTGCATCACCACGTGAGCGTCGTTTATTAAAAACGATTGAGCGTGAAACCAAACAAACTATTTTACCGTATGAGCCACCTTCAAATGAAGAGGTGACCCAATTACGTGTTGCTGCATTTAAAGAAAAAGTGGCTGACGCTATTGGTTCTCAAGACTTAGATTTCTTCAAACAGCTTTCTGCTGAATTTGCTGATGAGCATGACATGGATTTAGGTGAAGTTGCTGCGGCATTTGCTTTCCTTGCGCAACAAGATGCGCCGCTGCAAGTGACTGGTAAAGGTATGCCGGGTCACAATAACGCGGATGACCGTGGCGGTCGCGACCGTAACGGTAGAGATCGTGATAGTCGAGGTCGTGGTGGACGTGATCACAACATGAAAATGCAAGCTTATCGCATTGAAGTTGGTCGTGAGCACGGCGTTTCACCAAAAGACATCGTTGGTGCGATTGCTAATGAAGCGAATATCAGCTCTAAGTTTATTGGCAACATCAAAATTATGCCTGGTTTTTCAGTAGTAGAATTGCCAGCTGATATGCCAAATGAAGTGCAACAGACACTTAAACAAACGCGCGTTAAGAATCAGCAGCTAGACATTAAAGTTGATCCTCGTGGTGGTGAAGGTGTTGGAGGCGGTCGTCCAGACCGTGGCGGACGTCGTGACGGCGGTCGTGGTCGTCGTGATGGTCGTGATGGTCGTGATGGTCGTGATGGTCGTAGCCGAGGTGGTGAAGGGCATCGTGGTCGTCGTGGTAACTCTGATCGTGATGGCGGCGGACGTGGTCGCGGTGGCAACCGTGGCGGTAATCGCGACTAATCGTATTACTCGATATTGAATTATAAAAGGTGCTTTACGGCACCTTTTTGCTGTTCCGCTATTTTAATTTCGATAAATCCCTACGTGCCGTAGACGCTTATTCGTCTCGGCTTTATAATGTTGTACAGTTAACTTTATTCAAATTACCTAGAGGTCTTTATGCGTCCAAGTGGCAGAACCACATCTCAAATTCGCCCAGTCACCATTACTCGAAATTTTACAGCGCACGCTGAAGGTTCTGTACTAATCGAAATAGGCGACACAAAAGTGTTATGTAATGCGACTGTGGAAACCGGTGTGCCTCGTTTTATGAAAGGCCAAGGCAAAGGCTGGGTAACTGCTGAATACGGTATGTTGCCGCGTTCTACGCATACAAGAAACAATCGTGAAGCCGCTCGTGGTAAACAGTCGGGCCGCACCATGGAAATTCAGCGTTTAATCGCTCGTTCATTGCGTGCAGCGGTTGATTTAAAAGAGCTTGGTGAAAACACTATCACAGTCGACTGTGACGTGATTCAAGCTGATGGTGGTACTCGTACCGCTTCTATTACAGGTGCATGTGTTGCGCTGGTTG
Source organism: Gammaproteobacteria bacterium (assembly GCA_013373245.1). Classification (GTDB taxonomy): domain Bacteria; phylum Pseudomonadota; class Gammaproteobacteria; order Enterobacterales; family Alteromonadaceae; genus Psychrosphaera. The sequence goes on along the minus strand of JABXID010000235.1, from coordinate 1,296 downwards.
ACGCAATTAATTACATGCGTGCCGAAGGCATCATCAAAACTAATCCGTTAAAACATATGGTTGCCGCAATTTCTGTTGGCGTCTACAAAGGCACGCCAATCGCAGATTTGGAATACGTAGAAGATTCTGAAGCTGAAACGGACATGAATGTGATCATGACAGAAGATGGTCGTTTAATTGAAGTGCAAGGCACAGCAGAAGAAGAGCCGTTCACCTTTGACGAAATGCAAGAAATGCTGGGTTTGGCAAAACACGCAATCAACGAGTTAATTGACGAGCAGAAAAAAGCGTTAGCGTAAATAAAAGCGATAAGTTGTAAGAATGACTTCGTCACTAGCTTACAGCTTATAGCTTATAGCTTATAGCTTATAGCTTATAGCTTATAGCTTATAGCTTACAGCTTATAGCTTACAGCTTCTAAATTGAGGAATTTATGAAAGATTATCAAAAAGAATTTATTGAATTTGCGTTAGAAAAGCAGGTTTTAAAGTTTGGTGAATTTACCTTGAAGTCGGGCCGTACTAGCCCTTATTTTTTCAACGCTGGATTATTTAACACTGGCCGTGATTTAGCGCGTTTAGGGCGCTTTTATGCCGCAGCATTAGCGGACTCAGGCATCGATTTTGATGTATTGTTTGGTCCTGCATATAAAGGCATTCCAATCGCTACAACAACAGCCGTTGCCTTAGCGGATCATCACGACATCGATACGCCTTATTGTTTTAACCGTAAAGAGAAAAAAGATCACGGTGAAGGCGGCAGTTTAGTTGGCTCTGAGCTTAAAGGCAAAATTATGCTGGTGGACGATGTGATCACTGCAGGTACTGCAATTCGTGAATCAATGGAAATCATTGCTCAAAATGGCGCGGATTTATCAGGCGTTTTAATCGCGTTAGATCGCCAAGAAAAAGGTAAAGGCGAACTTTCTGCGATTCAAGAAGTTGAACGTGACTTTGGAACGAAAGTTATTTCTATCGTGACCTTGGGCGATTTGATCAGTTATCTAAAACAAAACCCATTGTATGCTGAGTTTCTTCCTAAAGTGGAAGAATACCGCGAAAATTACGGGATTTAAGAACAGCTGTAAGCTTTAAGAATGGCTTCGCCACTAGTTGTAAGTAAGAGCAAGAGAAGATACTAGCTAAGAGTCTCGAGTATAAACCTATAAGCAAAAGCCCAAAATTGACGTCTTAATTTTGGGCTTTTTATTGTTTTTACGAAACTCGAAACTCGAAACTCGAAACTAGCCTTCCTTGTGCACATGCACATCCATTTGAGGAAATGGAATTGGTACAC
>JABXID010000088.1 GCA_013373245.1 Gammaproteobacteria bacterium | reverse complement strand
GGAGCCAGCTGAAATCAATGCGTCATTAGAGTTAGCGTTGACATGATTTTTGATTATCGTCTGAGCGTCATGATACGCGTGAGTCATCGTTGAGCCAGTTAGGTTAGACTCAGTATGTGTATTGGCCACATAAGGCCCCAGCTCATTGACTACAAAATCTTCAATTGGTTGATAAAGTCTGCCGCTAGCTGTCCAGTCGGCATAGAGAATAGAAGTATCTTTAGCTGAAATAGAGTGAAATAGGTTTGCGCCTACAATGTGCTGTCTAAATTGCGAAAAATAAGTCTCTAGCATGATTTTTCCACCTGAAAGTTTAGTGAATATTTAACGCTAGAAATTATGCAAGAGTAGAAAAAAAAGTTTTTGTTATTGTCTAATAATTTTTGTGGTGGTTTGGATTTATTTTTCAATAAAATGTAGTTTTGTGAAAAATAAATCCAAATAAGTTGTTGCCTGTACTTTTATTAACTACCAAGTGGGATTTCAGTAGAGTATTTTATCTGCTCCATAGCAAAGCTTGAACTGACATCTGAAAACCCTGCTTGGCTGATGAGGCGTTGGTAAAATTCATCGTAGGCTTTCATATCATGAACTAAAACTTTCATCAGGTAGTCGGTGTCGCCACTCATACGGTAAAACTCAGTAACTTCAACAGCGTTTTGAGTAAACTCCTTAACAGAGTTTAACCAGTCTGGGTTATGTTGATTGGTTTTGAGATTTACAAAAACGGTTAAACCGACATCTAATTTTTCAGAATCGAGTAGTGCGACCTTTTTTCTGATCACCCCGGATTTTTCAAGTTGTTGAATTCGACGCCAGCAGGGAGTTTGGCTTAGCCCCACTTTTTCGGAAATTTCAGCCAGAGAAAGCGACGCGTCCTTTTGCAGTAAAGAGAGAATATGTTTATCAAAGTTATCCATGTTGTTGGCTCAAAAATTCATTTTTAAAAATTCTAACCAGAAGGACGGACTATTTGAAATAATATTCTCTTTTGTTGTCTAATTTTTAGTTATTTAGCAAATTCTTATTAATAGTTACGGAATTACGTTTTTTGCAACTGTAGAGAACTGGCCAGTTTTTGTTGCCATTTTGTACTGTTCTCCCCCTTATCTGCGACGATAACCATATCAGCGTTTTCATAATTTACGATTTGTCCATTAAAACGTTGGTCAGAAAAGTTGGATTGTCCGGGTAAATTCACTTCTTTTGGAATTAAAAACACCGTCACTGGTGAATTTTCACCTTGAAAAACTAGGTGCAAACTCTTGACGCCATCAAAGTGGCAAAAATCAGCAAAGGTAACTTTGCTAATGCTATTGGCGAGTGTAAATCCAAAGTTTGATAACTTGTCATTTAAATTATCTGCGCTGTATGAGCGCTCGTCATGCATATGACTTTCTTCAGCATAAATGTGAGCCAAGGCATGTTCAGATAACGATTTGTATTCGCCTCCGCTATAAAATATCTGAAAGGACAATCCAACCGCAAACACCACGGATGCAGCAAGAGCTAGGTGTATCTTCGATTTACTGTTTTTACCTTGCTGAGAGTCAATACTTTGCGATAGTAAAATTTTGTCTGCTAAGTTGTCGGGCACTTCGATGTTGAGAGCATCGTTCAATTTGTGATCAAACGCTTGCATGTCAGCTTTGAACTGCGCTTTTTTTGAGTCGCTTTTACAAGCATCAATTATATCTTTTTGCTTGTCGTTAGGATCAGCATAGATACGACGGCGAAATGTTAATTCATCCATTTTTAATCCCCTTTAATTCGTTTTTATCTTCGAGAACGTCTTTTAACTGATTTCTCGCGCGAAATAGTCTGGTCATTACAGTATTTTTATTTAGTTCTAAAATATTGGCGATTTCCTCACCTGAAAAGCCACCAATCACCTGCAACAAAATGGGCTCCCTGTATTCCATTTCTAACTTGCCTATGTGGCGGCGCAATAGATGATTTTCCATTTCTTGTTCGGTAGAGGTTGAAATATGGTCTGGCACATAGGACTCTTCGATATCAACTAAATTGAATTGCTTGCGCTCAAAGCGCCTTGCGTTTTCTCGTCTTAATATTGTAATAAGCCAAGACTTAGCTGCACTTTCGTCTTGTAATGACTCTATGCTGCGCCAGGCTCGAAGAAAGGTTTCTTGCACTAAGTCTTCCGCAACATGTTTGTCATGGCAAAGCCAATAACCATAGCGGTATAGGTCTTTGCTGTACGCTCTAACGAGCGCTTCATATTTGATTTGCTTTGCTTTCATAGTTAACAAGACCTATGAGGATTAAAAAAACTTTCAGGTAATTGAAATTTAATTTTCACATTGTCCGCATAGATTCTAGTGGTGAAGTATGCAACTTGCATTTTTCTTTTTGTAACGTTTAAATATCGCGTTTTATCGTCAGGGTTAATATTTTTAGTTATGCGAGCCAATCGTTTTTCGCAGGTTTTCAGCTTTACCGTTATGTCGCTGGTTAAAATAGTCAGCTATCCGTTTTATCGATTTAAAGTAAGCTGGCAAAGCGATCGTCAATACGAGTCGATAGACGACGTTAAGTTGATTGTATTGTTAAATCATACCAGCTTATATGAAGCCTTGTTTGTTCGTTTGGCCTCGTTTCGATATTTATGGAAGATGGCACGACATTTTTTGATCCCGGTCGCAGATGTTACAACTCAACGACCTATGGTCGGTTTTTTCTTTCATGCACTTTTGCCTGGCATTGTCTCTATAAGTCGAAAGCGAGATGATTCATGGCAAAAGTTTTTATCGAAAGTAAACGATGATGCTATTGTGGCAATATTACCCGAAGGGCGTATGCGTCGTCATGATGGTAAAGATAAACACGGTAAACCTATGTCCGTTCGAACTGGCGTTGCTGACATTGTTGATGAACTGGAAGGTGGCAGTATTTTATTTGTTTATAGTGGAGGGTTGCATCATATTCAAATACCGGGTCAACGATTTCCTAAATTGTTCCGCACAATAAAGGTCAATATGGAACTGGTTAATGTCGATGAATACAAACAAGCATTGCATCATACCGATGCGAGAAAGCGAAAAACAGCATATGTAAAGGACATTCAAAGCCGGTTGGAACAGCAGCTCCCTTATTGCGAGCAACAACCCTATAATAATTTGAAAGACTAATAATCTCAGAGATCGTTTAGTTGATTTTGAGAGATCTCTTACATCACTGTTGAGTTTACTTTGCCATAATCTTGGCTAGACTTGATATGAATACAAATACAAGGAACGATTGGACGAAGGAGTGGCTTTCGCCATAAGTATTATGACTGAAATTAAACAATCGCTAGAAAAAATTAAAGCGGCGTCTAAGCTCATTGAGCAACATGAGGCAAGCGACTTGATGAATGAACAAAACATTCGTTTATTAAGAGATACCTTGTATGAAATGCATGAATCGGTCGAGCAGTTAAAGGCTGATGTAAACGAGGTCCAAAATTCGCCAATTCGCTTCAATAAGTGACTGGAAAAAATCAAAAAAGCAGGGACATGTCCCTGCTTTTTTTGTTTGCTCTGTTCGTCTCAGTTATTACACATCAACTTGTGCTGGTGGAATATCTTCACTTGGATAACAACCAAGTACTTTTAAATATCGAGTTGATTTTGTTAGCGCTTCAATCGCATTTTTCAGATTATCGTCTTGGATATTTCCTTCTACATCAACATAAAACATTTCTTCCCAAGGGTTGCCGGTAATCGGTCGAGACTCTAGGCGATACATATTGACGTTGTGTTCTTTTAAAATAATAAGCGCATCTACCAATGCGCCAGGTTTTTGTTCAGTCGACATGATCCACGTCGTTTTAGAAGGAATCTGTGTCGATACATCGACGGCCTTCGGCGCTAATACTATAAACCGACTGTAATTTTCTTTCTGATTTGCTAAGGCTTCAGCGATGACTTGTAGTCCATATAAACGAGCACCTTCGCCGCTTCCTAATGCAGCAAGTTCGCCACTGGTGTCATCTTTTATTGCCTCAAAAGCAGCTGAAGAAGCTTCACAAATTTCAATCTCTACGTCATGGAATTGACTCAAGTAGTTACTACATTGAGCATATACTTGTGGGTGAGCAAACAGCTTTTTAATTTTTTCAGGTGAGGTGTCAACAGCAGATACCATGCAGTGATTAACAGGGTGCGTCAGTTCACCAACAATCGATAAATCAGTGTGCTGCAATAAGTCGTATACTTCGTTAATACTGCCTGATGATGTATTTTCGATGGGTAATACGCCATGGTCTGCTTTACCTTGTTCAACGGTTGAGATGATTTCGTGGAAGCTGGTACAGCCGATTTGTTTTAATTCAGAGGGGTGTCTTGAAAAATATTTTTGGGTAGCTAAATCTGAATAAGAACCTTGGCTGCCTAAGTAAGCAACGCGGTTTACAGGCAAGTCGCTAGAAGCTGAATTTACGTGGCGCTGTAAAAGAGCTTGTTGGTGCAACACTGAGTCTTCGATAATGGTTTGAAATACCTGTTTTACGTAGTGACCGTCGAGCCCCAAGGACTTACCGCCGTTGATAAGCTCAACCAACATCATTTCTTCACGTTTTATGTCTCTGACTGGTTTATTTATTGCTATTTTTGCTTCGGCAACGAGGTGAGAAACTCGGCGCCTTTTAGCTAATAACACCATAATTTCATTATCAATCTCGTTGATGTCTTTTCTCAATTCAGAGAGATCTATCATTGTTTTTCCTTTATTGCATAAAGCCCATTTATTTGTTTTTCCCGCATTTTAAATATGAACTAACAGTTAATTGAAACGCAGTTGTTTAGGCTTGAAATTTAGCTATAAAAAAAGCCTTCCAATGGAAGGCTCTTTGTTTCGAATCTTTTTCAACGGATCAAAACTGCCTTCCTATGAGATAGGAAACAGAAAGAAATCTTGATTAAAAAAGCGATTTAATATGTTCATAACGCCAATCTAGTTTTGTTGTCTTTTGATGTCAACCGTTTATTTACATAAAAGCTCTAACACAGGCCCGTTAGCGTTTGGAGTCGATGTTGTACTTATGGTTAGTATTGGTCAATGCCCTTATAAATTAAGGGGCGTGGGCCACTATCTTATTCTGTGCTAGATTTCTTTAGAACCTTACGATGTATCTAATTCATTATGTGTTTGATAACAGCAAGCCGCCAAGATGCTGGAGGAGCACCCAAAGTTAACAAATAATATTGTATTTTTATCAAGTACATACCCGCTATAGTCATTCACATGCTATGATTACTTGTTATAAATGTAAGAGTAATCTTTATCATTGGGCTGAGACCTCACAAGTGGTGATTAAGTCCCTTATTTAATACTGGTAAATATCCGTGAAGATTTTTGGTTTTCAAAGTATTTCATTTAAGTTAGCTGCCTATTTGGTGGTCATATCACTTACTCTATTTGCCGTGTTCGGATATTTTCATTTTCTGCAAAAAAGAATAGATTACAGCCAAGAGTTACAGGCTCAATTACAGTCTCAGGCACTAGAAACGTCTAGAAACTTTCAACAAGGTTTAGAGCGCCATATTCGCGAAAGTGACATGTTGCTGTTTTTGTACGAAGAACTTTTTCAAGTCACCGGTTCGCTAAAAGACTGGCATCAACTTAATCAAAGAATATCAAATAATTTCGTCGCCAGTTATTTTTACGATGGTGATCAGATCATTGAAACTTATCCATCAAGTTGGCGTTTATCCAATGAATGGATGGTTCAACACCGAGCATACTGGGGACAAATCAATGGCAAAAGTAGCTCAGAAGTAAACCCCGCGTGGGGGCAATTGCTTTACGACAATTATTATCGCACATGGCTACTTGGTTACATGTTACCGGTTGTGGTCGACGATAAAGTGATAGGAATAGTCGTTACTGCGTTTGAGGCAGATAAGCTTATTGCCGAGTTACAAAGTAAGTTAGTTCATTCAAAAACTCATCTTTTTATTTACGATGAAAATAACCATTTAATTTACCACCCAGACTACGGTGCAAGACTAATACGTGGGAACAGCAATGTTAGCGAGTATTATGCCGACAACGATATCATAAGAGCAACGTTAAGTGAGTTCATTGACAAGGATAAAGTCGATGGTGAGGTGTATCAGTTTGTCGACTGGGGTAAAGGAATTTATGCCGTTAGTTACCGGATGGATGCGAATAATTGGACTGTGGTCAATTATATTTCCGAAAGTATTGTTAATCAAAAAGCACTAAACTCATTATATGAGGCGGTATTTATAGTATTAGTTTGCTTAATAAGTATCGCGGCAATAACGCATTTATTAGTACGTTGGCAGGTATCAAATCGGTTACTTTTAACTTCTCAAACATTGATCCAAATAAGTAATGGTCAAAAAGTTGAGCCGTTAACAATAAATGGTAACGATGAGATCGATGATGCTCATAGGCAGATAAATCTATTAACGCGGCGACTAACAAGTCGTTTTGACAGTAAAGAGAAAGAAATAAGCCTGCTTAAAGCTGAATTGGATGAAAATAGGGCATTGGCTCAAGCGGTGAGTCATTCAGATAGTGCTGTGTTTTTATTGGATTTGGACTTCACTATTAACTTTGTCGATACCAAGTCACTTACCCTGTTGAATACAGTACGTGACGATATCGTTGGTACTCGCTTGTTTTCGCATATTCACGAACATATGGCGTTTGTCGCCGAGCAGATCATAAACGATATTCGCCGCAAAGAAAGTTGGCATGGTGAGTTGGTTCTAAAAGCAAAAGATACTGACAAAGAGGTCTGGGTAAATACTACGATAACGCCACTGCGAAATGATTTTGGTCACGCCACCAAATACGTTGTGTCGATGCAAGATATTTCCTTCATCAAAGATTCTGAGCATCAAATCGAAAAGTTAGCCTATACCGACGAGCTTACAGGTTTGGCAAATCGTAGCTTTTTTATGGCGCAGTTAGAGAAGTGCATTGCTATGCAAAAAAGAGGTCAGTTCGAGTTTGCCATTTTGCACTTTGATATTGATAACTTTAAACGTGTTAATGACAATTTAGGTTTTGAAGGTGGCGATGAACTGCTGGTGGCTGTCGCTAATCGACTACTTAAATACATGAAAACAGATGACGTATTAGCTCGCTTAGGTGGTGACTCTTTTGCTTATATCATCAAAGACGTGAATACTGAGCAGTTGGTGTTACAGAAGGTCAATGAACTGCTTGGATTGGTATCAGAAGAGTTTCAACTAAAATCTAAAAACGTCAATATCAGTACCAGCGTTGGCATTACAATGTCGAATAGCGATGATCCGAATTTGTTACTACAACACGCCGATTTGGCAATGTATGAAGCGAAAGCGAAAGGTAAAAATACCTTCCACTTTTATACAGAAGAGCTCAATGCTGCAGTGCAAAGCCGGATGAATATTGAAGTTTCCTTAACTCGAGCATTAAGAAATAATCAGCTTGAGCTTTATTATCAACCTAAAGTTGATGTGGTTAATCAAGAGCTTATTGGATTTGAAGCCTTGTTACGCTGGCATGATGATGAGTTAGGTTTTATTTCTCCAAGCACTTTTATCCCAATAGCTGAACAAAGCGATTTAATTCTTGAAATAACAGATTGGGTAATGGCCAGAGCTGCAGAGTTTATAAAGTCTTTGCAAAAACCAGTACCTGTGTCGGTGAACTTAAGTGGTAAGCAATTTGAACGAGGTGACTGCGCGCGCACGATTCAGAGGATTATTGAGCAGCATGATATTTTACCTTCCTTGTTAGAAGTAGAAATTACCGAATCGCACCTTATGAAAGATGTTGAAGCGGCGGTAGAACAGTTAGAAGAAGTTAAAAATATTGGCGTTGGAATATCAATTGACGATTTTGGTACTGGGTACTCATCATTAAGTTATCTAAAGCGCTTCCCTGTCGACACACTAAAAATAGACCGTTCGTTTATTGCAGATATTCCACAGGATAAAAACGATGTGGAAATTACTGCAGCAATTATAGCTATGGCTCAACAGCTGGGACTAAAGGTTATTGCTGAAGGAGCAGAAACGAGAGAGCAAATCGACTTTTTGTTAGTTAACGGCTGTTATTTTGTGCAAGGCTATTACTTCAGTCAGCCGTTACCGGAGGACAAAGCTAAGAACTTTGTCGTTACTATTTAAAATATTTCAGTTAACGCTAAGCCAAAGCCCAGTTTTTGTTGTTTGTGGTTATAGTCAATTAAGCTTTCACCATAGCCACTAAAGTATTGCATAAAGCCCCGTAAACGCCCCAAAAAGGGAAAAGTATAATTAAGCTCTATTGCGCCGTTTCTTGTCTGCCAGTTCTTTCTGATAGTACTTGATAACTTATGATCGTCATTAATAGCATAAGCTAGTTTTATCTCGTAGTTGCCCATGTAATCTAAAATATCAGGGTTGTCGTCCCCCTTAGCGCTCAACGGAAATTCTTTTTCAGGCTCTTCAAAGCGGTGCCAAAGTTTAATGCCGCCCGACCAATCGTCGGTATCATAAATAAGTGCGAAATGAGCGCGATTCCAACTTCTCGATAACCCTTGAAATTGTCCGTTGGATTGATGTTCTAAGCTAACAGAAAAGCCAAAACTGTTGCCAAACAACTGAAACGGTAGAGGTGCAAGATAAAAAATTTCAGGTTTGTAGTTAGTTTCTCTAAATGGTTTGGAGATTTGATGGGAGTATATTTGCCACCAAGCTTGCACTGTCATTGCGAAATAAATGGCATCGCCTCTAATAAATAGCGAACTGGTGCGTAAAGGTACTTTCAGGCTAATTTGATATTTTGCTTCTAGCTCTGACATGCCGTCGGTAAAGTGATTTATTTCTTCTACTTGGTCGGAGATTGGAATGTCATAAACTTGATAAGGTCGTTTATTAAAATTATCTGTGATAGTTATTGGCATCAAGTAACTAATTTCGTGTGGGGTAATAACAAACGGGTTAAGTTCTGTCGCCTTTTCAGCCATGATCCTTTTTGCAAATCGGCCTAAATTACGGTCACGCGCTAAAATTTTAGTTTGGCAGTATCGCTCAACGAGTCGATCTTCCATATTAACGATACCTGTTTCCTCAAGCACTAAGACACAGTTCTTTACGGCGGCATTAAATGCTATTTGTTCTGGTGTTAACATATCTCCATCTTCATCTTGCGCATGTAAATAGGCCGAAAAGGTTGTTATGGTTACAGTAAATAAGAAGAGCAAACGAGCTTGTTTTACACAATTGCGCCAAGTGGTCATGAACAGTTTTCGATAATTAGGGGAAAGGAATTTGAATTATTGTTTAAAAATATAGACTTAACAACCAGCAATACCATGTTTTTTCTATGTTGTTAAAAAATAGGCGTAAACTTTTTTTGTAAACAACACCTTCCTTTTTTTGTTTTTTTGTTATTTATCAATCATATTTAGAACCTTAATTTATAGGTCTTCTAAGGTTAGTATCTGTAAATTGTTTATCAAAGTAGAGTTGTAAAAGGCCGATGAAAATGCACTTAAATGAAACACATGATCAATTGTTAACGTCTTGGGTTCAATCAGCCAATAAGCAGGGCGCAGAATTCCCTATTCAAAATTTACCGTTTGCTGTGTTTAAAGAAAAAAACTCAAACAATGCATTTCGTGGTGGCGTTGCTATAGGCGACCAAGTGATAGATTTAAAAGCATTGGCAGCTAAAAACTTATTTCATGCCGACGTACAACAAGCGTTGGATGCTTGTGCTTTGCCAACTTTAAATGAGTTTATGGCAATGGGAACTGAATATTGGTCGGCACTAAGACTTGCCTTGTCTCGTGCTTTAAGAGAAGGTTCCGATCGCCAATCAGAAATTGAGTCTTGTTTAATTTCGCAAACAAACGTCGAATATGACTTGCCTTGTGTCATAGGCGATTATACCGATTTCTATACCTCAATTTATCACGCCACAAGTGTCGGTAAGTTGTTTCGACCTGACAATCCACTGTTACCTAATTATAAGTGGATACCAATTGGCTACCATGGCCGCTCATCTTCAATTGAAGTGTCAGGGCAAACGTTTCACAGGCCCGTTGGACAGACTAAAGCTCCAGATGCAATAGAGCCTAGCTTAGGACCGTGTAAACGCCTGGACTACGAGTTAGAACTTGGCATTTATATTGGCAAAGGCAATGACTTAGGCGATGCGATCGCAATTAATGAAGCCGACAATCACGTGTTTGGTTATTGCTTGTTTAACGATTGGTCAGCTCGAGATCTACAAGCTTGGGAGTATCAACCGTTAGGACCATTCTTAGCAAAAAACTTTGCTTCAACAGTATCTCCATGGATCGTAACTAATGAAGCGCTAGAACCATATCGTGTTGCTTGGTCTAGAGATGAAAATGATCCGCAGCCTATGCCTTATTTAGAGTCTGATAAAAATCGCGCGTTTGGCGCAATAGATATCAAGCTGGAAGTGCTAATTGAGTCTGAGCAGATGCGCGCTGACAATTTACCGCCTTACTCGTTATCAAAAAGCAGTTTCAAGCACTCATACTGGACAGTTGCGCAGATGGTAGCTCATCACACGGTTAACGGCTGTAACTTAAAAGCCGGTGACTTTTTTGGTAGCGGCACTCAGTCGGGGCCAAAACCGGAAGAGGCAGGCTCATTACTTGAATTATCAAACGGTGGTAAACAACAGATTCAATTGCCAAATGGTGAACAACGTACGTTTTTACAAGATGGTGATAACGTCATAATGCGTGGCTTTTGCCAAAAAGAAGGTGGGGTGCGCATTGGCTTTGGTGAAGTGTCTTCGCTAATTTTACCAGCCAAAGTACAGCCTTAGGTAGTACTATGATACTTTACGATTATTGCCGCTCTTCAGCGGCATACCGAGTGAGAATAGCCTTAAATTTAAAAGGGCTAGTGCACGAGCAAATTCCTGTTAACTTAGTTGACGGCGAGCAATCATCGCAGCAACATAAACAGCGTAACCCACAAGGTTTAGTGCCTAGCTTAGAAGAAAACCAACGAATATTTAACCAGTCTCTGGCGATCATGGAGTACTTAGATGAGGCATATCCATCGAGTTATTCTCTGTTGCCTGAAGACGTTAATGAGCGAGCCAGAGTTAGAGCTTTGTCACTGACCATTGCTTGTGATATTCACCCTTTAAATAACTTGAGGGTATTGAAGTATTTAACCGGAACCTTGGCGGTTACTGAACAGCAAAAGCTGGAATGGTACAGCCATTGGATCACAGAAGGTTTTGCCGCGTTGGAAAAAACCTTGGCAGAAAGTGAGTCAACTGGACGCTTTTGCCATGGCGATAAACCAACATTGGCAGATATTTGTTTAGTGCCTCAAGTATTTAACGCCAAGCGATTTAATGTTTCGTTAGATGACTTTCCAACAATCAATCGAATCGTTGAGGCTTGCGACAAGTTAATGGCGTTTAAAACCGCACATCCTTCCGAGCAAGCCGACGCTTAATCGATATCATGAGTGGTTTTGTAGTTTAAAAGTTAATGACTTTTTCACGGCAGGCCACTCATTTTCAATAATAGAAAACACCACGGTATCTCGAATCGTACCGTCAGCTAAAATTTGATGGTTTCTTAATACCGCATCTTGTTTAGCCCCCAAGCGAGCAATGGCATTACGTGATTTTGTGTTGTGCCAATTAGTCCTAAATTCTACCGCTATACAGTTCAGTGTTTCAAAGGCGTGAGTGAGCAAAAGCAGTTTACATTCAGTATTAGCCCTTGTTCGTTGATAAGATTGGGCATACCAAGTATAGCCAATTTCCACTCGGCGATGCGCAGACTGTGCATGACAAATTCGAGTGGAGCCAATGACAGTATTGCTTTGAGCGTCGATAATGGCAAAGGGGAGGGCGGTTCCTTCCTTTTGTTGCAATAAAGCGTTCTCAATATAACTTTTACAGTTATCAGGATGTGGTACTGAAGTGAACCACAATTGCCAAAGTTCACCGTCACTTGCCGCGTGTTTTAGACCATGCAGATGATCTATCGACAAAGGCACTAACTTTAGGTTGTCGCTTGTTAATTCAATTTCAGTTAACCATTGCAGAGCCATGTTTAATCCTAATTTAGAGGCGGTAAGTCGTCATTTAGTTTGTTAGTGCTTACTTTTGTATCGCGAGCGTAATTTTCATACGCTTTCCATAATAAGTCGCCATTCCAATCTGTTTTTTGTCGACCATACTGACTCTGATTTAAGCGTCTTATCTCGGTGGCAAGTTCAGTGGTTTTATCGATTTTGCCAAGTAGAGATTGTAGGTTATCAACTTCATCAGAAATATGTTCTTTTGCCCATAAAACGAGCTGACTTCTGACGACACTAACGTTGTTTTCAGAACAGCCTTTTTTCAGCGCAGATTTATCAAATTGGGGCTCAGTTACATTAACTTGAGTATTCGATTGTTGGGGTCTATTGCGGTGAGCTTTGAGTTTCAAAACCAAAAGTAAGGTTGTGATAAGCCAAGCAATCCAACCTGATAATGTCAGCAGCCAAGAATTTATGCTTAGCGATACAGTTTCTGGGCAGGAAAGTGCTTCTTGTTCGTTTTGTGCTACTTCTGGTGCTGGGCATTGTTGGCCGCCATTCTCAAGACTCTGGCTTTGCAATGGAATGTTACTTACTAAGGTATTGTCGTTTTTACTGGACGAAGCAACGATGGTAATCGTTTTTGCCGGAATCGTGGCGGTTTCTTTGCGGTTGGTTTGGGTGTTGAACCAATTTAACGTAACCTCCGGCAGTGTGTAGGTGCCTGCTTTATTTGCCACGATAGCTTCTGAGCTAACACGTTGTGACACTACGGCATTCTGACGCACGGCTGAGTGCGACTCAGACTGATCTGGGTACATATTGAAATCACTTGGATATTGACCTTTGATTTCTGGCAGTTGCTCTTCATTGACGTTTAGCGCGGTTAAGGTAAAGGTGCGAGTAATAGGCTCACCAACTTCGTAGCTGTCTTTGTTAGGTTGCCACTCTTCGTGCAACTGAACTAAGTCACTAGGTAGCCAACTGCCAGAATAATCATCAGGGATTGGGGCCACTGTGATGGTTATGTCATTGCCAATACTGGATACCGGTTTACGGCTACCGAAATTGGAAAATACTGAACGTCTGCGATCGGTGCTGATCTCTCCATTAAAGGTTGGGGAGGTAATGGTAAACTCACCGCTGGACTGCGGTGTCACCGCATAAATCCGTTCTATAACACGATAGCGAGTACCCATAATGATCTCGCTGGTTTCCGTGTCTTTGCCTTGTTGTTTGATAAAAGCCGAATCTAAGCTTGGATCGGTTAAGGTTCCGCTTTGCAAATCAACATTAGGTGCAAAATATAAACGAGTCACAAGTTTGGTGGTTTGCTGTAAATATAAAGCGTCGTTCTCTATCGAGTTTTTAAGGAAAATCGGTTGGCTTTGCTCACCAGCTTGCGCATTAGATTTTACCACTTGAACTGTAATTGGTTGGCTTTTGACACCGTTAATTTCTAACGCCGGAATACGGTACTCACCGGCGTTTCTAGCTAACATCACCACGTTCCAAGTGGTCGATTTCGAAATACTGCCGTTAATAATCTGCGTTTGTGAACTGGTGTTGCTGCGACCAATTAATAAGCCGGACTGTTGCAATGGTGATAAATCCAATTCGTCGCTGTCCACTGAATCGTTAACAACCAGCTGCAACACAAAGGATTCATTCTCCATTACTGGATTACGATCGACACTGGCGGATAATTCAGTTGCAGCGCGCGATATTCCGGTAAATAAAAAGCAGCTTAGTATTAAACAAAATATTAGCCATTGGTTTGTGAATTTATTCATATTATTAACGTTTGTTCTGTATTCCATATCGATTGAATTTTGCATTATTGGCGCTAATTTATGAGTTACCACGACTTAGTTGCTCCTTTTGGTACGCTGCGCTGTTGTTGTCGTTTGCGACTTTCTAGGATCATTTTGTTGCGCAACAATACGGAAGGGTCATCCGAGACTTTACGTAATAACTGTTGTAGCTTTTGCTGATTCTCTTGCTCGGCGAGCTCTTCTTCCGTTAATTGGCCAGATTGTTGTTGTGCCATCTGTTCTTTATTTTGCTCGTCTTTTTGCTCACCAGACGGCTGCTGTTCGGCTTGTTGTTGGTTGTCTTGTTCAGAGTCAGAAGACTCTTGATTTGGCGAACCAGTTGGTTCAGAAGCTTGCTGTTGTTCTTCACCATTTTGTTCGGATGATTGATCCGACGACTGCTGCTGGTCGCTTTGTTGCTCTGAATTTTGCTGTTCAGAGTCTTGTTCGCTTTCCTGACTCTGACCACCTTGTTGGTCTTTTTGGTTTTGTTGACCTTCTTGCTGATCAGAGTTTTGCTGCTGTTGTGACTCTTGTTGCTGTTTCAGTTTTTCTAGTAACTCTTTATTTTCTTGCGCTTTGTTATGATTAGGATCGAGCTTTAGTGCTTGTTCATACGTTTCTATCGCTTCATCCAGCTTATTTAAATTAGCCAACGCATTGCCTTGATTATATAAACCTTGAGCAGATGAGTCTTGGCTAAAGTGCTGGTAGGCGGCTTCGTAGTCTCCCGCTTTGTATGCGGCAGAGCCTTTCCATTGAGGCTGTTCAAAAGTGTGTTGGGCTTTTGAATAGTCACCTTGCTCAAACGCTTTATTGGCAACTTGATCTTTGGTATTAAAAATAAAATCAGTCCATGAATGATCTGGAATCGCCGTTTGCGTTTCAGAAGTTGGTTGCGAGCCGTTTAATTGCTGTTTATTAACGGGGAGAGAATTGGCGTACACAGGTGGGTTATGAGATAACAAAGGTGCTATCAATAACACACTCAACACAACGCCTTTACGGAAAGCCAGCAGCACAAATGGCAAAATTAACAATATCAATGTTGGGCCAAATTCTTGCCAGTCATCGCCAGTCAGACTTTGCTCTTGTTGATCTTGTCCAGATTGATTTGCATCTTGTTGTTCAGGAGATGCTTGTGCTGCGGTCAGAGTTTTTATATCTAAATCTGAAGGAGTCGACTGCACATAGACACCGTTACTTATGTTGGAGAATTGCGCTAATTGACTCGCATTTAATTTTGGAATGACAATGCTGCCGCGGCCATCCTTTAATAAACTATTATCCAACATTTTGATTGGCGCTCCGTCTTTGCTGCCAAAGGCCATAATGTTGATTTTGTATTGATGATTCGATATGAACTCATTGATCTCATCTACATCATACTGTTCAACACCATCGGTCAACCAGTATATGTCACCTGTCATGTAACCGGCTTGTTTTAATAAATTAGCGGCAGCCGTTAATCCCAAAACAGCAACCGAACCTTGCTCTGGCATGATCTCAGGACTCAAGCTTGGAATTAATGCAACAATGTTGCGGTTATCAGGGGTTAAAGGCGAGATGGTAAATGCATCACCAGCATAAGCGACCAAGGCGATTTCGCCATCAGTGATATTCTTCGCCAAATCTATGGCTTTAAAACGAGCTTTGGTTAGTCGATTGGGTTTCATATCGGTGGCTCGCATTGACATCGACATGTCCATTACGATGACGCTTGCTCGTTTAATTTGATACACCGGCTTTTCAATTTTTTGCCAAGTGGGGCCAGCCAATGCGGTAATTGCGATTAACCATAAGATGGGGATTAGCCATTTGTTTTGTTTCAAAGTTTGTTGGTTTTGCCCTAGTAGAGCGTTCGATAAATGTGGTGGTAAAATTTGATGCCACTGGGTTTTGCCGGTGTTGTTTAGTTTAAGCCACCAAAAAAATGCTAAACCAAGCAACAAATAAAACCACTCAGGGCGCAAAAAGTGAAATTGCTCCGGCTTAGCAAATAAGCTGCTGATGGCGTTTGTGAACGAGGAAAAAAACTCAAACATTATGATTTCCTAGCTTTTGTTGGCAAACGGTTATGTAGAGATTGCAATGTATTGTTCCACCGTAAAGCGGTTAAAACAGTTTTAGAATACAACATCAAAGCGGATAGTAAGATGGCGAGTGCTAAAGGCCAATAAAATAAGGCCTGCATTGGCCGCAATTGAATTGGGTCGTCTTCAATTGGCTCTAGCTCATCTAACAGTTGATAGATTTCACGCAAACTCTGAGTGTCACGCGCTCTAAAGTATTGTCCGCCCGTTTCTTCGGCTATTTGGGTAAGCAGTTTTTCATCTAAGTCGGTGGATGGATTAACTTTTCGATTACCAAAAAAACTCCGAACGTACATTTCGTCGGCGCCAACACCAATGGTATATACTTTCACACCCGCCGCTTTGGCTATTTCCAGTGCTTCGATTGGCTCTATGTTGCCAGCGGTGTTTTGGCCATCGGTAAGTAAAATCAAAATGCGGTTGGAATCGTCTTTATCGTTAAATCGTTTGGCGGCAAGACCAAGAGCATCACCAATCGCGGTTTTTTCTCCAACTAAACCAAGCACAGCTTCGTCTAACATTTGTTGCACTGTGCGTCTGTCGTAGGTTAGCGGTGTTTGCACATAGGCGGTATCGGCAAAGAGTATTAACCCGAGTCGGTCGCCAACACGGCGCTCTATAAAGTCAGACAATACGTGTTTTAACATGTCTAAGCGATTTACTTTTTGCCGGCCAATCATCATGTCTTCGTATTGCATTGAGCCGGACAAATCTACCGCCAACATTAGTTCACGGCCTTCTTGTGGAATCGTAACAGGTTCGCCAAGCCATTGTGGTCGAGCGGCTGCCGAGACTAATAGGCACCAGATTAGCAATAATAACCAAGGAAAACCGCGTCTTACATCGATTGTTTCTGGGTCACTGACAAAGTCAAAGGTCGGAATTTTTAGCGCCGCTACCGGTTGTTTTTTTACTGCAGGTAAATAGCGCATGAGCAAAGGCAAAGGTAATAAAAGCAGAAGCCCAGGTAAGTCAAAACTAAACATTGTGGCTTACCTCATTTGTTTCTAAAGACGTATTAGTTATTTTCTCAAGTTGACGTTGAGTCAATGGTAACACTTTAGTTACCCAGCGCTTGGCCTGTTGAAAATACTCTTCAGCTTGCTGCGTGGTTGTTTGACCTTGATAAGTCAGTGATAACAAGGCCGGAGAAATTTGAGCCTTGTTGTCGAATTGATTAAGCCACTTTGCCCATTGCTCTCCGGTTAATCCTGCTATGGCTTCACGCGGTGCGTACGCGAGTGTCACTCGTTTTAAAATTTGGTTAATAGATTTTACCTTGTCATCTGGCGATAAATGTTGTGCATCACTCAGTAATTTGAGGGCTTGTTTTTTCGCTTTGTTTAATCGTATATGTTGCCTAATAAAATAAATAGTAAAGGCAATCAAAATTAATACGATGGCAATGATTAACCACCAACCCCACGCCAGCGGCCAGACTCCAACAGGTTCTGGTGTTTGGATATCGTTTAATTGAGCAAGTATGGATTCGTTCATTAGAGTTGCTCACTCAGCGGTAAACCCGCGCTGATGGATAGCCATTTGATATTGTATTGCGTCATGGCTTGTTGTTGGTTTGCAAAGTGTTTTTTCACTTTTAATTTGTAGTTGGTTAATTGCGACAAGCTATTAATGACTTTAGTGTTTTCTCCATCGGTGACTGGCATCATGCCAGACATGCTATTGGGCAGGTTTTGCTCAATTGGATCGTTGATCCAACACGACACCACCTCACAATGTTTTTGTAACTGATACAGGTGTTGCAACGCTCGGTCGGTAAGCAATTGAAAATCACTAATGAGGTAAACCAAGCTACCAGGGTGAGCAACGCGTCTTAAATGCGCGCACGCTTCAATGAACTTTTGTTCCTGCTGGCTTTTGTTTAGCTTTGATGTTGCGCGGTTAGCTTCTTGCTGTTCACCAGTTGATTGTTCGGTTAGTGGGTTATGATTTTCTTTTAAACTGTTTAGCCAGTGCAGAACGGCACGCTGCTGTCCTTTTGGCTTAACCTCGTACAAGTTTTGCTCGGATAATATAAGACCACCAATTTTGTCACCATTTTGTTTGGCTTTCCAAGCAATTAATGCACTGAGGTGGCAAGCTTGAACGGACTTGAACAATAATTGACTGCCAAAGTGCATTGACGGCATAAAGTCACAAAAAATGAAAATAGGTCGGTCTTTTTCTTCACGAAATATTTTAGTGTGCGTTTTACCTGTGCGCGCCGTGACACGCCAATCAATCGTTCTTACATCATCACCCGGTTGGTAATGCCTAGCTTCATCAAACTCCATGCCTCGACCTTTGGTTTTTGCTAGATACTGGCCAGACATTTGATGTTTAATGCGGCTGCCGGGTTTGTTTGATAACAAATGGGTAAAATGACGATACATCAGCAGTTCATCTAAACTGACGTCCACGCCACTTATTTGGTTTTTCTGTAACCACTCTAATGGTGAGCTGTATTCGATACTCGAGTTACTGTGCATAGTATTCTTTTAGTTTGTTACACTTTTCAGCTGTAACATTCTCTGCTTGTTAAGCTTTTCAAATGGTTTAACCAACAACAAAACACCTGAAATTAAGGTACGGCGACTAACTCAAGAATGCGAGCTAATAATTGATCGGCACTGACACCTGCCGCTTCCGCTTCATAACTTAGTAAAATACGATGACGCAGAGCGTTAAAAAATACGGTTTGAATGTCGTCCGGTGTTACAAAATCGCGACCATCAAGCCAAGCGTTTGCCCTAGCACATTTATCAAGAGCTATGGTGGCGCGAGGTGATGCGCCAAACGCAATGTGTTTTTCTAGCGTTTTATCAAATTTGCCAGGTTGACGCGTTGCGATAATTAACTCAACTAAATACTGTTCAAGTTCAGGCGCTAAGTGAATAGATAATACTTGTTTTCTCGCGTCAAAAATATCTTGCTGATTTAATGGCTCAGGCGTCTCAACTTTTTGTTCGAGCGCTTCGCCACGGGTTAATCTTAAAATTTCTATTTCAGTATCAGCACCCGGATAATCTACGTTTAGGTGCATCAAAAAACGGTCTAATTGCGCTTCAGGCAGGGGATAAGTGCCTTCTTGTTCCAATGGGTTTTGGGTTGCCATAACAAGGAATAACTCAGGCAATTTGTAGGTTGTTTTGCCAACCGTTACTTGGCGTTCAGCCATCGCTTCTAACAACGCAGATTGCACTTTTGCCGGCGCACGGTTTATTTCGTCTGCCAATACCAAGTTATGAAAAAGTGGACCTGACTCAAATTGAAACTCACCCGTTTCTGGTCGATAAATGTCGGTACCAGTTAAATCGGCTGGCAATAAATCGGGTGTAAACTGCACTCGATGGAAATCACCATCTAAACCGTTTGCAAGTGCATTAATGGCACGTGTTTTTGCAAGTCCCGGCGGTCCTTCAACCAATAAGTGACCATCGGCAAGTAAGGCAACCAAAATTGCTTTAGTAAATTCAGGTTGACCAATGACTTGGCTGTCTAAATAGTCTTTTAACTGGTTAAAACGTGAAACCGACATCGTTTAATGTACCTCTGCAAAGTTAGTAATTCGCTAGTTGGAAATTCCGAAAAGCATGATAAGTATCATGTTTAAAATCAAAGCTCGCACTATGACTGTTTAAGCAATATAAGGTTCAATATAAAAATAGCAAGGCGACACTCTCGTAATTCAAAATTTCTCCTTTATTTTGCTGAGAAATTAACCTGTTAGCTCAACGTATTCATCTCTTAATATGTAACAAAATGATTATTTTGAACTATGCTTTTTTGACATTTGAAAAGATCGGGTTACAATCGGAAAACTTTTAGAGGTCAGACCAGATTGAATTAACAATAGATTTAAGACTGGCATTGGCATTTATATGCAGCTCAACAGGACAAAATAATGACTCAAAAAAAACTACTTACTCGTGACGGTGATCGCATTGCAGTGGTTGCTGGATTACGTACCCCTTTTGCTAAACAAGCTACGGCTTACCACGGCGTTCCTGCGTTAGACCTAGGTAAGATGGTCGTTAGTGAAATGTTGCAACGTGCAGAACTTGACCCAAAAGAAGTTGAACAGTTGGTATACGGCCAAGTGGTACAAATGCCGGAAGCGCCAAACATTGCGCGTGAAATCGTTTTAGGTACCGGCATGAATGTGCACACGGACGCTTATTCAGTATCACGTGCTTGTGCAACAAGTTTTCAATCAACGGTGAATATTTGTGAATCTATGATGGCCGGCAACATTTCAGTGGGGATTGCAGGTGGTGCAGACTCTTCTTCTGTATTACCTATTGGCGTTAGTAAAAAATTAGGTCGCGCATTGGTTGACTTAAATAAAGCAAGAACCCTTGGTCAGCGCTGGAGCATCATTAAAAAACTTGGTTTAAAAGATTTAATGCCAGTACCACCGGCAGTTGCCGAATATACAACGAACTTGAGCATGGGTGACACTGCTGAGCAAATGGCGAAGAGTCATAACATAAGCCGCCATGACCAAGATGCCATGGCACACCGTTCTCACTCGTTAGCAACAAAAGCTTGGGAAGCTGGTATTTTAAAAGATGAAGTCATGACAGCCCATCCTGAACCGTTCAAAGAATTTATCGAGATGGACAATACGGTTCGTACCAATTCAACAGAAGATGGTTACGCCAAACTTCGCCCAGTGTTTGACCGCAAACACGGCACAGTGACCGCAGCAAACTCGACCGCACTTACAGATGGTGCTTCGTCTATTTTGCTTATGACAGAGAGCAAAGCAAAAGCACTTGGTTATGAACCTCTTGGTTATATTCGCAGTTTTGGTTTTGCTGCCATTGATGTCTGGGAAGACATGTTAATGGGTCCTTCTTATGCAACACCAATTGCGCTAGAGCGTGCTGGTATGGAATTGAAAGACTTGGATTTAATTGAGATGCATGAAGCATTTGCAGCACAAGCGTTAGCGAACATGAAGATGTTTGCCAGCGATAAATTTGCACAAGAAAAATTAGGTCGTAAAAAAGCCATCGGCGATATCGATATGACTAAATTTAACGTAAACGGTGGCTCGCTTGCTTATGGTCACCCATTTGCAGCAACAGGTACTCGATTAATCACCCAAACCATCAATGAATTACGCCGACGTGGCGGCGGTGTTGGCTTAACAACCGCGTGTGCAGCGGGTGGTTTAGGTGCGTCAATGATTGTAGAAGTTGATGGTTAATTTTCAATTTAAACGCTTCTGAAAAATATGCTATAGAAGCGTTTATAAAGTAGTTTATTGGAAAAGATTTTTGACCAAACTTAGGTTTGGTAAGTAGGAAAAAATGACTGAAGAAAACAAAGCAGATCAAAACAGCAGTGCATTTAGTTTAGACGTTCAAGAAAACGGCATTGGTGTGATCACCATTGACGTGCCAAACGAAACCATGAATGTATTAAAAGCAGAGTTTGGTGAACAAGTTGGTGCGGTTTTAGATCAAGTAGAACAAGACGAAACTATTCAAGGTTTGGTTTTAATTTCAGGCAAAGACAACTCGTTTGTCGCAGGTGCCGACGTGAGTATGTTAGACGCCTGTAAAAATGCACAAGAAGTAAAAGAGATCGCGCAGTTAGGGCAAAAATTGTTTGACCGTATTGAGGGAATGAAGATCCCTGTGATCGCCGCAATCAATGGTCCGGCACTAGGCGGTGGCTTAGAATTAGCAATGTGTTGTCACGGTCGAGTTATTTCTGATAGCCCCAAAACAGTATTAGGTTTGCCAGAAGTGCAATTAGGCTTATTGCCAGGCTCTGGCGGCACTCAGCGCTTACCTAAGTTAGTTGGTTTACAAAAGTCTTTGGACATGATGCTAACAGGTAAGCAGTTGCGAGCGAAACAAGCGTTAAAATTTGGTCTAGCGAACGACATGGTACCAAACAGCATTTTGCTAGAAACCGCTATTAATATGGCGCTCAAAGGCAAGCCAAAAGCGAAGAAACAAAAACAGCCGTTAGTGACTCGATTGTTAGAAAATAACTTCATTGGCCGTAAGATCGTATTTGATCAAGCGGGCAAACAAGTCATGAAACAAACTAAAGGTAATTACCCAGCGCCACTTCGTATCATTGAGTGTATTCGAACAGGTATTGAAATGGGTAAACGCAAAGGTTTAGAGATTGAAGCTCAACGCTTCTCAGAGCTTTGCATGACGTCAGAATCTAAATCGTTACGTGGTTTGTTTTTTGCCACCACTGAAATGAAAAAAGAAAATGGTGTTGAAGGTGTTGAACCTAAGGTGGTTGAGCAAGCTGGTATTTTAGGTGGCGGCTTGATGGGCGGCGGTATTGCGTTTGTTACAACGACCAAAGCTGGCATCCCAGCTCGAATTAAAGATATCGCACAAGAGGGCATTCGTAACGCCTTTAAATACAGCTACGATATTTTAAATAAAAAAGTTAAACGTCGCTTTATGAAAAAAGCGGAGATGCAGAAACAGTTATCTATGTTGTCAGCAAGTACTGACTTTGTTGGCTTTAAAAACGCTGACATTATTGTAGAAGCCGTATTTGAAGATTTAGGCTTAAAACAACAAATGGTGGCAGACATAGAAGCAAACTGTAAAGAGTCCACAATTTTTGCTTCAAATACGTCATCTTTGCCAATCCATAAAATTGCAGAAAAAGCAGCGCGTCCAGAAAATGTTATTGGTCTGCACTACTTCTCGCCAGTAGACAAAATGCCGCTAGTAGAAGTTATCGCTACGGATAAAACGTCTGACGAAACTATTTCTACAACGGTTGAATTTGCGCGTCGTCAAGGTAAAACACCTATCGTAGTGAAAGATGAAGCTGGCTTCTTTGTAAACCGCATTTTAGGTTTGTACATGAACGAAGCGGCACAAGTTGTTATGGAAGGCGAGCCTGTAGAGAAGATTGACAAAGCACTCGTTAACTTTGGTTTCCCTGTTGGCCCTATGACCTTGTTGGATGAAGTAGGCATTGACGTTGGCTCAAAAGTGGGCGCGATTTTAAATGACGCATTTGGCAGCCGTTTTGATGTACCGTCTGCCATGGCAACGTTAATTGCCGATGATCGTAAAGGTAAAAAGAATCAAAAAGGTTTCTATTTATACGGTAAAGCAGCGAAAGGCAAAAAAGGTAAACAAGTGGATGAGTCTGTTTACCAGGTACTTGGCGTTACACCTAATAGCAAGTTGAAGCCTGAGCAAATTGCCGAGCGTTGTGTAGTGCAATTGTTAAATGAAACAGCACGCTGTTTAGACGACGGTATTGTGCGTTCAGCGCGTGATGGTGATATTGCCATGATTTTTGGTACCGGTTATCCGCCATTCCAAGGTGGACCATTCCGCTACATGGATTCAATGGGAATCGAGAATTTAGTATCAATTCTAAAAGGTTACCAAGAGCAGCACGGCGACCGCTTTGCTCCTTGTGACTTGTTAGTTAAGATGGCAGAAGACGGTAAAACCTTTTATTAGTTAACGTCGCTAAATTCACGAAACAAAGCAAACATTAAAAACGCGCTGTTATTACAACCGCGCGTTTTTTTTGGTCCATGGAAGGACCAATACCCGGCGCACATGGATGTGCGAGGAGGGTATCGGAACAGTGCAAGTTCTGCTTCGGTGCTTATGTATTTTGATGGACCAATATCCGGCGCACAGGGATGTGCGAGGAGGGTGTCGGAACAGTATCAGTTGTGCGTCTGTTTTTAGTTGTGCAAAACACTAATTAAGTTTTGCGATAAAACTGGTTTATAGATAAACTCGCAACACTATGAAAGTACTGTTGCTTTGTTTGATTATAATTTCCGT
>JABXID010000128.1 GCA_013373245.1 Gammaproteobacteria bacterium | reverse complement strand
GTTTCGAGTTTCGAGTTTCGTCAAAAGATAAAAACGACTATCCCTGACACTCTAGCTCTTTTTTGTGATTTTCTTTTACTCGCAGCTCGTTACTTTTTACAACTCTCTATTGTTGTAATATTCTACTTCAGAAATTTTGTGGTACGCCGCAACTTTCTGTTGGAAAGCACTGTACGACTTCATGATTTTCGCAAATGTAGGATCTGCAGCTATTTGCTCCGCTATCACTTCTTCGCTTGCCTGCTTCAAAGCTTTCATCACTTCAGGTGGTAAAGTTTTTGCTTCGATACCGTGTTTATTCTTTAACGTTTCTAAAGCCGTTTGGTTACGAGCTGTATATTCGTCGAGCATATCTTGATTAACCGCACGAGTTGCAACTTCAATTATGGTTTGTAAATCTTTTGGTAGTTCATTGAAGGCTTTTTCATTTACCGTGAACTCAAGCATTGCGCCTGGCTCATGCCAGCCTGACGCATAATAGTGGTCGGTTACTTTATAAAAACCGAACGCTAAATCATTATAAGGACCAACCCACTCGGTTGCGTCGATAGCACCAGATTGTAATGATGTAAATAACTCACCCCCTGTAAGTGCAACCGGCACAGCCCCTAACTTTTTCATTACTTCGCCGCCAAGCCCTGGAATACGAATTTTTAATCCTTTTAAATCATCTACAGTTTTTATTTCTTTTTTAAACCACCCCGCAGATTGCACGCCAGTATTACCGCCAGCAAAAGGAATGACACCAAACGGTTTATACAGTTCACGCCATAGTTCAATACCACCGCCATAATGCAACCAACCGTTGGTCTCTTGTGCGTTTAAACCAAATGGCAATGCGGTAAATATTGGCGACGCTGGCATTTTACCTTTCCAATAATATGCCCCCGCGTGACCCATTTGAGCGGTCCCCTGTGATACAGCATCAAAAACCTCAAAGCCAGGAACAATTTCACCGGCTCCATACACTTTAATTGATAAACGGCCATTACTCATATCATTGACCAACTTGGCAAAGTTTTCAGGTGCAGTACCAAGCCCCGGAAAGTTCTTTGGCCAACTAGTAACTAACTTCCATTTATATTGTTTTTGCTCTGCAATTTCGCCAGAGCTACTTTTTTCGCCACCACAAGCCGCTATCGCGCCTATAGCCATTAATGTAATTAGAGATTTCAACCATATTTTCATTTGTTAATTTCCATAAATTATTTTTGGTAACCCCGTGGCCATTTCAGGCCAAAAGGCAAGTGCCACCATTAGTAGTATCTGCATAATAATAAACGGCAACACACCTTTGTAGATTGCAGTTGTTGGAATCGACTCTGGTGTAACCCCTCGCAAATAAAATAACGCGAAACCAAACGGCGGCGTTAAGAACGAGGTTTGTAAGTTCAATGCAATCATGATCCCCAACCATACAGGATCAACCCCCATCATAAACAAAACGGGCGCGACTAATGGTACGACAACAAAAGTAATTTCTATAAAATCTAATATAAAGCCAAGTAAAAATATCACGACCATGACGATTAAAATCGCACCGAACTTGCCACCTGGCATCTCAGAAAATAACGAATGAATAAGCTCTTCACCACCAAAGCCACGAAATACCAATGAAAAAATAGAGGCACCAATTAAGATCATAAAGATCATAGAAGTTACCGTGGTAGTACTGCGCATCACCGCTTGTAATGTTTCTTTGTTCAACTTTCGCTTTTGAAGTGCGATTAACGTCGCACCAAAAGCACCAACACCAGCGGCTTCTGTCGGTGTCGCTACGCCAAGTAAAATAGAACCCAAGACTAAAAAGATAAGCGTTAAAGGAGGAATAAGGCTCACCAAAATTTGCGGCACAGACACTTTCTGCTCGTCACTTTGTTTTGGCGTCCAGTTCGGTTTAAACACCCCAACCGCTAACGAATACAAAAGATATAAAAGTACCAACATAACGCCCGGCACCAACGCAGCTGCAAATAAATCCCCAACGGAAATCGTCTCCGGCGAGAAAATACCTTGTGCCAGTTGTGCTTGTTGGTATGAACTAGAAAGCACATCGCCAAGTAACACAAGCGCAATAGAAGGAGGGATGATTTGCCCTAGAGTACCAGTAGCGGCAATTACACCAGTAGCATAACTCTGCTGATAACCTTGTTTCAGCATACTAGGCAAAGACAATAACCCCATAGTAACAACGGTTGCGCCAACAATTCCGGTACTCGCAGCCATTAGCGCACCAACCAATATCACAGCGACTCCCATTCCCGCAGGCATACGACCAAACGCTTGAGTCATTGAAGTAAGCAACGACTCGGCAACTTTAGACTTTTCGAGCATTACCCCCATAAAGACAAACAAAGGAACTGCGAGCAAGGTTTGATTGGTCATAATGCCGTACAAGCGACTGGGCAGAGCATTTAACAAGGACTGATCAAACGAGCCCGTAAAGGTTCCAATCATTGAAAAAATGAGTGCCACCCCCGCCAAAGAAAACGCCACTGGGTAGCCCAGCATTAATACAACGCAAACCACAACAAACATTAATAATGACAACCACTCCATTATTTCGTCTCTCCAAGTTGGTTACGTTTTTGTTCAAAAAAGATCTGAAGAATTTGCGCACAGGCCTGCACAAGCAATAACACGGGCATAATAATAAGAAGTGATTTGAGAACGTAGACTAATGGCAATCCGCCTGCTTCTTGAGAAGTTTCTAGTATGAGCCAGGATTGAGCAACGTAACTCCAACTCATAAACAGAATAAACACGCACATTGGCATTAAAAACAATAAGTGGCCAAACAGATTCACCTTATTCTTTTTCCGCTGACTAAACTTACGATAAAAAATATCAACGCGAACATGCTCGTCTTTATTTAGGGTATAAGCCATCGCTAACATTAAAGTAATTGCGTGAAGATATAACACAGTTTCTTGCAGCCATATCCAGCCAAGGTTAAATCCATAGCGCAATATAACAACCGCGGCCATGACAATGACCATCAAAAAAGAGCACCAAGAAACGGTGCGGCCTAACCAATCAGACGCCATTTTTATTCGCTTGACAAAATGTTCCACGGGAAGTGACAAGTCCATCGCCTCTTTATTTTTATCATTATCGAGTGGCGTTTTTATACATAAAGCAAATGGTGATAGCAACACTAGCAAGAAAAAAGACGATTTAAACAAATCTAAAATGTAATTTTATTACAATAAAACCTTTCATTTGATGAGTTAAATTATTTCATTCGTAATTTTATTACGTAAGTCCTTTACAAAATAAAAACAATTAGTATAATTACTCTATATTAGAGTTTTAACTCAACTTTTACCGAGTTAATACTTAGGGACAATTAATTTTTAAACTTTATACACAGGTAAATGATCATGAAAAAATTAGTAGCTTTATTTGCAGCAACACTATTTACAGCACA
Organism: Gammaproteobacteria bacterium; assembly: GCA_013373245.1. GTDB lineage: Bacteria > Pseudomonadota > Gammaproteobacteria > Enterobacterales > Alteromonadaceae > Psychrosphaera. The sequence continues at coordinate 13,570 of JABXID010000128.1, read as the reverse complement.
AGCATCTGCTCTTTCTACTGACTATAAATTCGTAGGCGTTGACGCAACAACGGCTACTAACGTTTGTTTAATTGCAGCAGAAAGTGGTTTTAGCGCAGCTCAGAAAGCAGCTAAAGAAGACCAAAATTACGACTTATATGACTTAGAAGCGACAAGTTGCAACGGTGTTAACATCAAACGTTTCGCTAAAAAGTTCCAACAAAAAGCGGCACCAGTTGAGTCAACTAAAGTAATTTACAAATTTAAAGCATTAGACAACACTGAAGCAACTCAGGTTTGTGCGATTGCAGCAGAGCAAGGCATCAAACAAGCAAGACAAGTAGCTGGTTCAGACGCTAACTTGATTTCTTGTAACGGTAAGAGCTTGACTCGTTTTGCTCGCCAATACAAAAACTCTTAATCAACTTTTAATTATCACTCCCAACCGATAATTAAACGCCACCGCAACTGCGGTGGCTTTTTTTTTGGGCAAAGGATTGCCCAACACCCGGTGCACATGGATGTGCATAGAGGGTGTAGCGAAATTTAAAACTGCACAAAAATTACATGGATGAAGCAACATCGAAGCCACAGGGATGTTTAAGCTTCATGTTCAGAAGTTCCAATTTTTATAAAAAGGTATATTGCTCAACACCCGATCGCCATGAATGGCGAATTAGGGTCTTATGAAACTTAAAACAGCACAAAAACTACATAGAGAAAGAAGTTCCGAAGTTACTAAGCTGGAATCCCCCTAAGCGTCTTATGAAATGAAGTAAATCTACTGACTAATTGGCGCCGAAAATGCGTTAGAGGCGAGTGGCGGCTCTGTAGCATTTGCAATCATATGAGTATTAATTTCGATTAATGAAATTTTGGGTTTTAGCAAATAACTTATCACAGACAGCTTCTTGCGTTTTATACTCGGTACTACCTTCTACATAGGACTCAAGTATCTGCTTAGCGTCACGGTACTCTTTTACCAGTTGCTCAAGCCTATCTTCATAGTTATTCTTTTGCGTTTTCTTTTTAAAGTTTTTATTTTGCTTTTTCACAGCTTATATACCTCAGTAGACTTTTTACTGCTCGGACCATAAGTAAAATGTTGAATAAACACGACTGAAAAATGGACTCAAGCAACAGATAATCTTTCTAGAGTGAATCATTTCGGGACAGTTTATTTATATTACTTAGAGTTAATATCGAGTTTATGTAAATGGGGCGTTAAGTAACCGTATGATTTGCTGCATGCTGGATCACTAAGCATACAGAAAAAGTTTAGAATTAAGACAGCAACCACTTAATGAATTGAGTTCTTTCTCTATTCGTATCCAACTTCACTTTTTGTTGGCCACTCGCGTTTAGGAACATGACCGTATTGTTGTTTACGGTTACATTTGATATTGGTGGACAACGATACAAATGTTGACTATTTTGAGTTGAAATTAACATAACTCACCTTTTTAAATTGAAATATAAGATCTCCTAACTTTGATACGTTTAATGTGCATTGGATAAGAGAGAATGAACCAAGCATAAAACTTGGTTCGTTTTCGCGGTTTAGATAACAGTTACGTTAGCCGCTTGAGGCCCTTTTTGACCTTGCTCAACAGTAAAGGCAACTTCTTGACCTTCGTTAAGGCTTCTAAAGCCTTCAGACGCAATTGAGCGGTAATGTACAAATACATCTTTTCCGCCATCCGCTTGAGAAATAAAACCAAAACCTTTAGTTTCGTTGAACCATTTTACTGTACCAGTAGCTTTAGACATTCGAGTCTCCTAAATAAAATATAGATGTTGCAAGAGCAACGTAAGTTGCTAAAAAGGAACTAACTTGTGCGAATAGCTTGTATACAGAAATTCAGGACAGAAACGTGAGTTGCTAACGAGAAAGGAATGCGTTGAAGCGAAGATCGATTTAGAGTAGAACAATTTTAACGACGCCACTATAACACTATAAAACCTTAAGGCCTAAATAATCTTCATTTTATTTGCATAACTTGAATGTCCGCTATTTGTTAGAGGTTATGGGCACCTCAAAAAGCGCAACTCTAATTTAGGTTAATGAAACATTTTCAATAAATAAGGTTTTCAGGCAAACTCATCTCCCTATTCGCAGCAACGATGGCGGTTCTCTGTAAAATTTTATTTCCCTAACTTCCCAGCCATAACCTCATCACCTTTGCTGCCACCTAAACAATTAGGCGACTTAGATACAGACTGAGTTTCTTGCCATTCGGCTTCGGTGAACGTATGAATCGCTAATGCGTGAATATGATCTGACAGCTCTACCGCTAAACATTTGTTTACCGCTCTATGGCGTTGAAGCAAACGTTTGCCGTCAAAAGCATTACTCACCACAATAACTTTAAAATGAGACTCACTACCCGCGGGCACATTGTGATTTTGGCTCTCGTTTATAACGTCCAATAACAGAGGTTTAAATTCGTCAGATAACTTTTGTTGGATTTGCTGTTGAATGATCATGAGGCTGCTCCCGAAAAATGCACAAAAATATAAATGAGTGAGTCGCTTAAAAACGAAGGAGTGACATTGTGAACAAACCGTTCAGAAAAAACAATCAATCGCTTCTAATAAACGTATCGAAAAGTCAGACTGATTCGTCCTGCATTTACTTTCTTTCGTGTCGGTAGTTGATGTTTATAACTCGCTTGCATTCCGGGTTTCATCAGTAACAAACTGCCATGTCCCAATGCAATAGAATGAGTCTGATTGGATGTGTTGTGTCTTATTTGGAAGTCACGTTCAGCCCCTAAGCTTAACGTTGCAACCGCGGGGTTGCTGCCCAACTCACGCTCGTCGTCAGCGTGCCACCCCATCTTATCGTCGCCATCGCGATAATAATTGAGCAGCACGGAATTAAACGCAAAGCCCGTTGTTGTCTCTACCAAGCGTTTTAAAGCAATAACTTCAGGATGCCATTGGTCGGCGACTAACTGATGATCACTGTAACCATATTCGACATTTTGATCCGCCATCCAACTTTGCAAACGCGGAATCAAATGTGTTTTGCCAAAAACAGTGACTTCGGGTTGCCGCCAAATCACTTCCTCTACTAAACGAAGATAAGCTTCTGTTGCCAATGGCTTTGATAAAAGCGCAGGCCAATACTGAACGCAACTTGGCAATTTAGGCGTATCTGCGAATTCAGTTGTAAATAAATCGATTTGCAAATTTACATCACGATATGGCAATGGGACAATAGAGTTTATCTTACGAATTTTATCGTCGAATCCAAGTGAATATATACTGGCAACCTACAGATACTACCTACGAATTACATAGGTTTCCAAAAGGAAATCATGACAAATCTTTACAGGCTTGGGATAGTGCCGACGAGCTTTTGGTGCAACATATCACAGCACAAAAAGAGGATGTGACCTCATTGGTGATACTCAACGACAGCTTTGGCGCGTTAAATGTTGCCTTACATGGGCACAAAATCAGCTCGATAAATGATTCGTATGTTAGTCAGCAAGCACTGGAACAAAACCTTCGCATCAATCATTTGTCCGATGTTTATCATGACAGCAGTCAGCAATTAGACAGTCTGCAGGCAATTCCTCCTGCATCACATGTCGTTTTGAAGTTAACTAAAAATCTAGGTTATCTTGAATTTCAGTTGCAACAGATCAAAAGGGTCAATCAAGCTTGTCATATCGTTGCTGCCGGTAAAACCACACAAGTTACCAGTTCCGTTTTAGCCTTGTTTAACAAGTACTTTAACCAAGTAACAACCAGTTTAGCCAAGAAAAAAAGTCGGCTGATATTTGCAAGTCATGCGCCGGAAAAACTGGATATTGAAAGCAAATACCCGGTGCAAACCCAATGGCCTGAGCAAAACCTAACGCTATTTGCACACGCAAATGTATTTAGTAAAGATCAAATTGATATTGGCGGACGATTTTTAGCTGAAAACTTACCGCAAATAAGTAATAATCAACGAATAATTGATTTGGGCTGCGGAAATGGACTTTTAGGGTTAGCAAGTTTAATGCAGGCACAAAACAATAATGCAAACGCGGAAGTTTCGTTTGTTGATGAATCGCACATGGCGGTGATGTCAGCAAAACTTAATGTAGAAAAACAATTTCCAGAACGCTTGCCTTATTGTCAGTTTATACAAGATGATTGCCTAACCCAACAAGAAAACCTCAGCGCTGATATCATACTTTGTAATCCGCCGTTTCATCAGCAAAATGCGATTACCGAACACATTGCACAACAAATGTTTAAAGACGCTAAGCGCGTTTTAAAGCCAGGAGGCAAATTATATGTGGTGGCGAATCGACATTTGCCTTATCAAGTGCAATTGAAAAAGCACTTCGGTGGTTTTAAAGTAAATAATCAAAATAAAAAATTTATTATTTATTTGTGCCAGAAAAAGGACAAATAAGGCAGGAGCCTGATCATACCGATTCTCATTTTGAATTGGTATGACAACGAACAAACGCCAAATTTTAAAACTTACAAACTTAGGTAAACTCATGTTCAAAAAAACGTTAAGCTTAATTTTAGCCCTCACCATCAGTGCATGCGCCTCTAATGTTCAAACTCCTATACTAGTTGCGCCTGCTGTTAGTATGACCAAGGAGCTTATCGAAGTCGAAAAAGTTGAAGTAATCGACTTACGTGCCAAAGCACCGTTGGCTTTCATTAATGGCAGCCCGATGCCTGTCAGCAATAACTTACTAGAAAATTTGGAAATGTGGCTAGGCAAGTCCATCGACACTAATCCATTGGGTGATAAAACCTTAACGGTAAACTTGTTGTCATATGCCAGTTACGTCAAACAAGAAACGGTGACATTCAACATCGAATCGGTTTTAGAGTGGCAAGTAAAAGTTGAGTCAGAAGGTAGTACGTGGACCAAATCTTTCCAATCGACTATCAATGAAGAAGGCCCATTGCAGGCCGACAATTCTATTATCGAAAAACATTTAAATAAGTTAGCTGAAAACTTACTGAAAAGAACTCTCTCTGATGCAGAACTTGAAGAAGTAACTGGCAGTAAAGTAGATTAATCAGTTGATCATGAAAACGTTAATTAATATTGCAACTGGCTTACTATTTGTGTTGGCATTGAACCTCAATGCCACGCAGCCTAGAGGCGAATTTATTCAACCAGACAATGTCTATCCTAAGGTTAAGTTTGAAACTAATTTAGGCGACTTTGTTGTTGAATTAGATAGAATAAAAGCGCCTATCACGGTCAATAACTTTTTAAGTTACGTTGACGCAAAACGTTACGACAACACCCTTTTCCATCGTTTGGAGCATGACTTTGTATTACAAGGTGGTGGTTTTACAGCAGAAATGGAAAGTGTTGATGAATTTCCGCAAGTCATTAATGAATCTGGCAACGGGTTAAAAAACAACCTTGCAACCATTGCCATGGCTCGACAATACACACCGCACTCTGCCACCAGCCAATTTTTTATTAATTTGGCCGATAATGACAGTTTAAACCCTGGCAGGAATTGGGGATATGCAGTATTTGGCAGCATTGTTGAAGGTGATGAAATATTGGAAAAACTTCAAGATATTGAAACAGATATCTCTGAAGAGCTTGGCTGGCCTAGCTTTCCAACAAAAAAAATAATTATAATTTCAGCAAAAATTTTGGCCGAATAGCCAAGCTTGTCTATACTTGTTTGGAACTCATAAGGTAGTCGCATGGGTGGGATCCCTGTTCTCTAATAATAAAAAAGGGGGGACATTAACTTGATAGACGCGCAACATTTTATTGATGCTAAAGCGTTTCAACTATCCAATTATGCTGACGCTCTAGTGACCGGAAAAATCCAGTCAACAGAAGTAGATTTATACTGTTGGGATACCATTGAAGAATGGTCTCAAGTCAAACCAAGGAACGCCTACATGACACCAACAGAAAGTGCATTTTGGTATTTGCTTCACCAAATCACTTTTTGGAACCCGAAAGAGCTCAGGGCTTGCCCTGAACTTAGATCGGAAGTTGATTCTTGTATCGATTTTTTAAGAGGTGATGGGTTATACCCGGAATTTATTAGCGGCGTTCGCCCTTAAACTTCTTGATTTACGCTAAAATGTTATAAACAATCGACCTTAAGTCTCACACTTACAGGTCGATTTTTTTGTCCATTACAAATACACAGCCAACCTCAATCATTACCAATCTAAAGATTTACACATCCGCCAACGTCATTCGACTGTTCTTTTTAGGATTTAGCGCTGGCTTGCCAATTCTCCTAGTATTTTCTAGCTTGTCCTTTTGGCTGAGAGAAGCCGGTGTAGACCGTTCAACCATTGGCTTTATAAGCTGGGTGGCACTCGCCTACGGTTTCAAATGGGTATGGTCACCGGCCGTCGATCAAATCTCTATTCCTTATTTATCGAAGCGCTTTGGACGTCGAAAGTCTTGGTTACTAATGTCACAGTGCAGCTTAGTATTCGGGATTGCTGCTATGGCGATAAACGACCCTCAAGAAGATTTATTTTGGCTACCGGCATTTGCGGTGTTAGTGGCATTTTTATCGGCAACACAAGACATTATCATCGACGCGTTCCGTATTGAGTCTGGCACTGATAAACAACAGGCAGCGATGGCGGCCACCTACCAAATTGGTTATCGACTTGCGATGATTGTCGCTTCTGCCGGGGTTTTATTATTGGCTGCGATGTTCGAAACCTCAGAAGTTTATGACGCTCTTGCATGGCAAAAAGCTTATCTAGTGATGGCGGCACTTATGTTAATAGGTGTGATAACCACTGCCATATCGCCTGAACCAGCAGTTCAATCCCCTACAATCAAACAGGGTCAAGATGAGAACACAAAACAGCTCAATGCAAATGGCTTGCTCGCACGAGTTAACCGCTTAATAGATGCTTATCTGAAGCCAGTTTTAGACTTAATAAACCGTTATAAATGGCAAGCGTTAGTTCTAATCGTTTTAATTGCTACCTACCGCGTTTCGGACATCGTCATGGGTGTTATGGCTAACGTCTTTTATGTCGACATGGGTTACAGCAAAGAAGATATTGCAGTGGCGTCAAAAACCTACGGACTGATACTAACCTTGACCGGAGCACTCGTTGCGGGAACGTTAGTCAATCGATTTGGTGTTTTAAAAATCTTATTGCTTGGTGCTGTGTTGTCAGCGGTAACGAATGTTCTATTTATTTTCTTGTCGCAGTCAACGCATAATTTACCTTTGTTATATGCGGTAATTTCAGTAGATAACTTAAGTGCAGGTTTAGCTTCAACATCATTTATTGCGTTTTTGTCTTCACTCGCCAATAAAGAATTTACGGCAACTCAATATGCTTTTTTAAGTTCAGCTATGTTGCTTTTTCCAAAGTTCTTAGGTGGGTTTTCTGGTGTCTGGCTTGACAGTTTGGGTTATTCGTACTTTTTCACGTTAACTGCGTTAATGGGTATTCCAACCACATTAGCCATTTTATATTTGATGAAAAAAAAGTGGCACGCTTAACGTGCCACTTTCTTAGTTGTTTCTGAATTAGAGCTTATACATTAAAGAACTTTTTTTAATCCCTCTATTGGATCAACTTCTAGTGCTTTACAGTAACGAATATATTCAACAATATCTAAACGTCGCTCTTGATTCTCCACCTTGCCGATAAACGAATGAGGCGTACCGATGATCTGCGATAACGTTCGCATTGTATGGCCTTTTTCTTTTCTTTGTTCTTTCAACCATTGCATTAACAATTTATTTTCGTCGGACGATACCGATTTACTCATCATTATGTATTGCTCCTTTCTCCCAGTGTGTGACCGAATGCGTGTGTTTATCGCATTTCAGTTCCGTACTTGTATCATAAGTATCTGCAAAGTAATAGAAATCTTATATTATAAGGGTAATCGTTCTGCTCTTTAGGCAGCATGTATATCGATAATACGTTGGTACACGAGAAATGATCACTTTGCATTGTCAATCCGTATTGATGTAAGGTACACCAAGCTGCATAACTCTTTGATATTTTGGGAAACTCTATGATCAAGTTCTTTTTTATCGTGCCATTATTATTATGTATATTATGGTGGGCATATTTACGTCAAAACGACTGGACCATCGAACAAGGCAAAAAAGGGTTTTATTATATTATTGGACTTTCTGGCGTAGTCAGTTTGTTCTATTTATTAATGTATGTGCTCAACCATTATTTAAGTTAATGATTGAGGCTATTCAAATAATCGATGCCAGACCTCAACAACATTCTGCTTGTGGTCATTGATACTCTCTTTATCAACCAATTTTTCTTCGCTGTTTAACGACTGCAAATGATACAAATCTCGATAATCAATATAAGCGGCTGTTAACGCTTGTTTATCTTGCTCTGTAATTAACGCTAAGTTTGAAGCGATTTCAATTAGACGTACATTATCCGGATAATTAGTTAACTCCGCATATCGGTTTGCTTGGCTTAGTACCAGCATTTGAACAATAAACTCGATATCAGCTACTCCGCCTCGGGACTGTTTTAAGTCGAACTGCTGCTCAGATTCTTTCGACAAATTATCAAACATCTTAGTTCGCATTTTGGCAATATCTTGTTTCAGTTCGGTTACGTCCCTTGGCATGCACAAAATGTCTGTACGTATTTGATTAAATCGCTGTTTTAATACTTCATCTCCAACGATATAACGACTGCGAACCAAAGCCTGATGTTCCCATGTCCAAGCTTCTTCGCGCTGATACTCACCAAAGGTTTCAATATTAATAGCGAGTAACCCAGAAGCCCCTGACGGTCGAAGTCGCGTATCAACTTCATACAACTCGCCTGAAAGGGTCGTTGTAGTGAAAATGTGGGTGATGCGCTGTGCAAGCTTCAAATAAAACTGCCGAGAATCTATCGCCTTTTTACCATCTGTCATACCAGACGATTTACAACTATGGACAAAGACAACATCTAAATCAGAACCGTAACCTAATTCAAAACCCCCTAATTTACCGTAACCAATGACACCAAATCGACGATTTTGATCGTCAGCGCAGTCAGGATAACCGTAGCGTGCAACCATTTGCTGCCAAGCTATATCCATCACTTGTTGCAAGCATGCTTCAGCTAACGCTGTTAAGTGATCACTCACTTGCATCAAGTTCAATACACCTTCAACGTCACAAGCAGCGATTGCCAACTGATTAGATAACTTAAACTGACGTAACACTTCCATTTGTGTTTCTAAATCGTCGGGCTCTACCCGCAAGAGTTGTCGTCTAATTTCACTGTAATAACTGCTTAAGTCGTTCGGGGAGTATAACAACTTAGGATCAATCAACATGTCTAATAACAAAGGAAAGCGAGTCAGCTGCTCACCGATAAATCGACATGAAGTTACCAGTTTGATCAGTTGCGTACGGGCACCATCATTTTCGACTAACAATTCGAGGTATGTGGTACGAGAAGCGATACGCTTTATCAATTTGAAAACTGATCCGACCTGCCCTAAGTCTACCTGCTGCTGCACCAGCTCATACACGATTAACGGTACTAAGGTATCGAGCTTTTCCATACCGCGCGAACCACTAACGGACTTTAACAACTCAGGTTTTACAAAACTCAATTGCTGTGCCAGTGCTCGTAAATATTCAGACTCATGTTGTGCGCCAGTATATTGTTCCGCTAGCGCCCACACATCGGTATATTGTTGTGGAATCGTGTTGTCTTTATTTTGACTTTCATCATCGCCAATAACATCGACAAACAACTCATTGATAGTTTCACAAATTTGTTGAAAGTTTTGCAAAAAATCTTGCCAGCAATCATTGCCGAATAAACAAATCAAACGCGATTGATTTAACGGGTCATTTGGTAAAGTTTGTGTTTGTTCGTCCGCAAAAGCTTGCAAATACTGCTCACATTGGCGCAACCAAATATAACTCGACTCTAAACCTTTAGCTTCTGACTCGGTAAATGTATTAAGCCGCGTTAACAAGGGCAAACTTAGCAATAAACTCGGCTGTTGTAATTCTGGGTGTTTCCCGCCACGTAACATTTGCAAAGCTTGTACAATAAATTCAGCCTCTCGAATACCGCCCACACCTAGCTTTATATTTAGTTGTAAGTTGCGTCGTGTTACTTCCTGCTGGATCATACGTTTCATCTTTCTTAACGAGTCGATCACACTAAAATCAATATAACGTCGATAGACAAAAGGTTTTAATAACTGTTTTAACTCGGCATGCTGGGCTTTTTCATGCACCGACAAGGTTCGAGAAAGTGCAAACTCCCCCAACGGTCGAGCCTTTAATAATGCGTAACGTTCCCAGTCTCGCCCTTGTTCTTGATAATAGTCTTCAATGGCATCAAAGCTACTCACCAAGGGGCCACTATCGCCAAAAGGACGAAGGCGCATATCAACTCGAAAAACGCGACCATCGGCAGTAACAGAATCTAGAACCTGAATGATTTTCTGCGCCAGCTTAGTAAAATACACTTGAAAACTCTGACGCTGTCGACCTCCAGAGGTTTCGCCTTTTTCTGCGTAACAAAAGATCAAGTCGATATCCGAAGAAAAATTAAGTTCAGCTCCGCCTAATTTGCCCATACCAAGCGCAACTAATTCGACCTCGTCACCGTTTTCAGCAATTGCTTTTCCCCAGCGGTTGACCAATTGTTCTTTCGCCCATGAGCGCGCTAGCAAATAAAATTCATCACCGAGCCGTGACAATTGCTGCATGGTCTGTTGGATACTTTGCAGCTTTAAAAAGTCTCGCGCGGCAATCACGGACATTACAAAGTGACGATAACTTCTAACTTGTTTTAGAAAACCCGTTTCATCCAAATTTAGATAATCAGCGTTATCAAAAGGAACATCGATTAATAGGTCTTGTTCGTTTGCTATTTGTAAAAAATAATTTGTTAATGCTTCTGAACGCTCGCAGGATTGAAAAACAAAATCACTTAACGCGCACATTGTTTGTAATATCCGCTGCCCAACGTCTGTTTTAAAACTGGAATTTTGCGGCCACTTTTGCTGCAAAAGCCCGCAGCGCTGTTGCCCTAACTCAAGTAATTGCTCCGACAATATAGGACGTTGAAACTCCATAACTAAACACTCTTTATCAAACGGGACATGGAAAAATTGGGAAGAATTACCAGTAAGGCTTTAACTTAATCATGGCGTCGATAGATACAGTTAATGCCATATTCAAGCTGGTTTGTTTAGAGTTGAGCCATTTAAGACTATTTTGCTCATCGTCGATGTCAGACTCATTATCTTCCATTAAAATAGTTCGCAATTTGGACAATAAAATTGCCTCTTCAAGGCCAAGTAAAATATTTAGTAAGTGACTTCTGAATATTAAACGCTGCTCGCCAGCATAAAAGCCTGATACAGCAACCCCTGTTAATAAGCCAGCCGCTAACGCCCAGTAAGCATTTTCAATGGTTGTTCGGTCGCCGTTTAAATCAACTTGTTTGATCTTATCTTTTAGCTCATGCCACGCCTCGTCTAACCACTGCTCTGCAATAGGTTTTATAGGTGCGGTTAGATTGTTCAGGTTTTCAAGGGGCATCTCACTGCGCCAACTTTTATTGCTTAGCCACTGGATAAACTCTAAAAACATTTGATTAAATTCAGCTGAACTAAATTCTTTAATCGCTTGTTCGATGCGGTCGTTTGGTGTTTGACGCTCCGTCAACATGTGCAAGATGCTTTCGCTACTTTCCATATCATTCCGATACGGACTCTTTCGGCCACACATTTTTTCGAGCTGGTAAAAAGGTTCTATCCAACTCGCCTGCCCACGCCATTGTTTGAATTTTTCGATGTAAAGTTCGCAACTAGTCTCTGGTAAGTATGGCTTGAACAGTTCCAACACCTGTATAACTAAAGAGACGCCATCCATAATTCGTCGGAATGACTTTGGACGTTTATCTTGAGCAAACACAATTTCATTGTGCTGAATAAACTCGACAGCGTAATTAAGAATATTTACAAAGGCAGGTTCAAGTGAACTTTTTCCTTTATATTCAATAGTTTCTAAATTTTTTATGGTCAATTGCTTGCCTTGAGCAAGGTGATAACCGCGCGCAGCTTTGCTTAACAAACCTAACTTAGCTGGTACTTTATGAGTGAAATAATAAGCTATTTCAAAAAGGTCATTCACCTTCCCTTCAATTAATTCCAACTCCAACTCACACAAAGGCTCTGATTGCATTTCACCTTCAAACTCAGCCTCAATTTGCCCCTGATCGAGTACACACTCTACCAAGGCGCCATTGGTCAAATGTAAATTCCATACTTTGCGCTCAAATGTGGTTTCAAACACTTTATTCAGATCTTGATTGATTTGTTGCGCAGGAAAGTCTTCAGGCCAAATACCAGTGTCGAATAAGGATAAATTTGCAAATGCCGCTTCGTTGTCGTTTAAAGGAACGGCAACTGTAAACTCAGGACGTTGCTGCAACCCTGCGACATCTTGGCCTGAAAGCTTAACGGTTTGCTCAGCCGCTACATTACCATCATCAGTACTAGTGGTTCGAGTTCGCAAGCCAAAGTCCCAATGACGCAGCGCATTTTCAGGGGTGTCATAATACGCATTAGCTAAAGTCAGCGTTGGTTTGTGCTCCACTTGATAAGGCGAGTCAACAATTGCATGTTGGACTTTATTAATATCAGTAGGCGAAATAAGAAATTTTAATTCGATTTCCATCGTCAAATTGCGGATTATTGATGTGAATTTAAACAAGACTACCTAAGCGTGCGCGCAAACTCAACAAATAGCTTGAACTCTATTTATATAGCCCATAACATCATGGTCAGCTTTTAGTTTAGACTGGTTACAAATAACATTTATGGATAAAAAAATAACAAAAGTTTCACTCCTTGCTTTATTCACCTCTGTGCTCATGACAAATAGCGTTCACGCCATGCAAGAACAAGAGCCTCAGGAAACGACAACATCACAGGAGCAAACCACTTTAGAAACGGAACAAACGTTAGAACCGACTGCCGGCGAAGAAACAGTGCAAGCGGCGGTTCAAGAGGAGTCCTCAATTGAATCGGTCACGCCTTACAAAATGTTTGTAACCGACGAGCTTTTTATTTTTGTACATTCAGGCAGTAGCAATCGATACCGCATCACAGGGCGTATTGCAGCCAGTGAAGAAGTTGAGGTGGTAGCAAAGGATAATGAAACTGGCTGGCTACAAGTTAATTATGGCGGCAATAAATCCGGTTGGGTAAATAACGAAATGATCACCAGCGATTCAGGCGCTAAAGAAAAATTAAGCAAAGCTCAGCAACAAATCCGTCAGTTAACAGCTGAATTAGAAAAAATTAAAGCGCAACCCGGTGTAGATGTTGATCAGATGAATCAACAAATGGCTAACCTCAAGACAGATAATCAACAATTGCTGAAGCAAGTAGAGTCGCTAAATCAACAAAAGACCGAGTTAGAAGCATCTATTCAACAAATTGACGAGACTCGCAAGATTTTAGATAAACTTTATGATGTTGGCGTTATTTTAATTGGTGTATTCATTGGTTGGTTATTGTCGCGTCGTAAACGCTCAGGCATTAGCTTTAATCATTTGTAAGCGTTTCGAGTTTCGAGTTTCG
>JABXID010000110.1 GCA_013373245.1 Gammaproteobacteria bacterium | reverse complement strand
TTCGTGAAGAAATTAAAGATATTTCGCCTAAACGCGACGCGTCATCGCTACCGACACCAAAAGATATTTTGGGGCATTTAGATGACTATGTTATCGGCCAACAACACGCGAAAAAAGTGCTATCTGTTGCGGTTTACAATCACTATAAACGTTTGAAAAACAGCGATGCCAATCTAGACGTTGAATTAGGTAAAAGTAACATTCTACTAATTGGTCCGACTGGTAGTGGTAAAACACTTCTTGCTGAAACATTAGCTCGTTTATTAGATGTGCCTTTTACTATGGCGGATGCAACCACATTGACCGAAGCAGGTTATGTTGGTGAAGACGTTGAAAACATTATTCAAAAGCTTCTGCAAAAATGCGACTACGATGTTGAAAAAGCACAACGTGGTATCGTGTATATTGATGAAATTGATAAGATCTCTAGAAAATCTGATAACCCGTCAATTACACGTGATGTTTCAGGCGAAGGTGTACAGCAAGCGTTATTGAAATTGATTGAAGGTACAGTTGCGTCAATTCCTCCACAAGGCGGACGTAAGCACCCACAACAAGAGTTTTTACAAGTAGATACTTCTAAGATCTTGTTTATCTGTGGCGGTGCATTTGCTGGATTAGATAAAGTGATTGAAGCGCGTTCTGAAACGGGCACAGCGATTGGTTTTGGGGCTGAGGTAAAATCGTCTGATAGCGCTAAAACTTTGTCTGAGCACTTCAGTGATGTTGAGCCAGAAGATTTAGTAAAATACGGCTTAATTCCTGAGTTTATTGGACGTTTACCCGTAGTGGCGACGTTGACCGAGCTAGATGAAGCTGCGTTGGTTCAAATCTTAAGTGAACCGAAAAATGCGTTAACTAAACAATATTCTGCTTTGTTTGATTTAGAAGGCGTTGAATTAGAATTTCGTGAAGACGCGTTAGCCAGCATCGCTCAAAAGGCGATGGAGCGAAAGACTGGCGCACGTGGTTTGCGTTCAATTATTGAAGCCACGTTATTAGACACTATGTACGAGTTACCTTCGTTAGAAAATGTGTCTAAAGTTGTGATCGACGGCGCTGTTATAGAAGGCAGTAGCGAACCGATTATGATTTACGATAACGTTCAACCAAAAAAAGTATCGCAAGAGTAACTTAATTTATTTAGTCACTTGTGAACTAAAAAGCCGCTTGAGAAATCAAGCGGTTTTTTGTTTTTAGGAACTTTTATTAAGCTGTTTCTTTCAGGCTATTTTGTCTGTAGTTAGTAGGTGTTTGATTAAAATGTTTCTTGAAGATTGCGTACATATATTGCAAAGAAGGGTAACCGCAAGCTGCAGCAACTTCTTTGGTCGCAATATCACTCTCTTCCAACATTTTGCAGGCTCTTAATAGCTTTTCGTTGTGTATTTCAGTGTGAATGCTATGACCACGTTCAGCAACAAAGCGTTGTTCCAAATTAGAGCGAGAAATACCAACGTAGTCAGTGACTTGATCGACTTTTATGCCACGTGTGGCATTTTGCCGTATGAACTGCATGGCTTGTATCACGTGCGGAGCATTGAGTGATTTGAAGTCTGAAGATTGGCGTTCTTCAACACCATTTGGAGGAATTTTGACGTATGTATTTTTTACAGGCAAACCGTCCAAGCTACGATGCAAAAGCTTAGCGGCTTTATATCCCATTTGAAAACACCCTTGTGTAACAGAGCTTAAACTAATGCGCGACAGATAACGTGCAATGTCATCGTTATCAATACCTATGATTGAGATTTTATCCGGCACTGCTATATTGATCTGGTCGCAAGCTTGCAACAAGTGTCTAGCTCGACTGTCGGTTACTGCGATAATGCCAATGGGTTTTGGTAAACTTTGGATCCAGTCGGCCAGTCTATTCATAGAGTATTGCCAAGTCTCTGGGCTAGTTTGTAATCCACGGTAAACTTGGCAATCATACCCGTCCAGTTCAGTTAAGTGTTTAATGGCGCTTTCTCGCTCTTGCGCCCAGCGATGGTTTTCATTGAAAGGAACGCTGTAAAAGGCAAATCGTTCGAGCCCTTTTTGTTTAAGATGTTCATAAGCGGCTTTTACCACTTCAAAGTTATCGGTAGCTACATATGGAATATTGGGATATTCATCACGTGATTGATATGAACCACCCACAGCAATCACTGGAACATTTACGTTTTCAAGTGCTTGTTGCACTTCAATATCATCAAAGTCGGCAATAATGCCGTCACCTGCCCATTCTTTAATGCTTTCTAAACGTGTTCTGAAGTCTTCTTCAAGGTAGATATCCCAGCTTACGTTTGAGGTCTGCAGGTAGTGACCTATACCTTCTATGACTTGCCGATCATATACTTTATTGGCGTTAAACATGAGTGTAATACTGTGATTGGATTTAACCATGACGACGTTACCTGCTGATTTTTATAATTATGAAATAGCATTTAATTTTTATTTTTAATTTTTATGAAATTTCGTTTTCATAGCTAGGTTAATCATAAATAGGCAAATAAAAAAGCACACTTGTGAAAAATGAAATGTCATTATGAAAAATCATAATTGTGGTTCGTATTCTAATTCCAAATCATAGCCTCCAAATTAGACGCATATAGGCGTTAACAATAGGGGGAAAAATATGTATTTGGGTATCGATTTGGGTACGTCCAGTATTAAAGTGGTGATTATGAGTTCTGAAGGCGAAATCCTTGATAGTGCCTCATCGTCTTTTGAAGTATTGCGACCACAGCCACTTTGGTCGGAACAAAATCCTGCGGATTGGTATTCAGGTTTAGTTACCTGTATCGAAGCGCTAAAAATTAGAAATCAATTGAGTGATATTGCATGCATTGGTTTTTCTGGTCAGATGCACGGCGCTACCTTATTAGATAAGAACAATGAAGTAATACGTCCCGCTGTTTTATGGAACGATGGCCGTTGTGCTCAGGAATGCACTGAAATTGAACAACAAGTGCCTAATGCGCGTGAAATTACAGGTAACATTATCATGCCTGGTTTTACCGCGCCAAAACTATTATGGCTTAAAAAGCACGAACCTGACGCGTTTGCCAATGTCGCTAAAGTGTTATTACCAAAAGATTACTTACGTTTTAAACTAACAGGTGATTTTGCCAGTGACATGTCCGACTCGGCGGGGACTTGTTGGTTAGATGTCAAAGCCCGTAAATGGAATGATGCCATGTTAGGCGTGTGTGGATTAAACCAGTCCCATATGCCTAAATTGTATGAAGGTAATGAAATTACGGGCTATTTGAGTGCCCAATTAGCCGAACAGTGGGGCATGAAACAAGTCACCGTTGTAGCAGGTGCTGGCGATAATGCCGCTGGAGCTATTGGCCTTGGGATCGTAAAAGCAGGTCAAGCAATGATTTCATTGGGCACCTCCGGTGTTTATTTTGCCGCAGGCGATGGCTTTCATGCCAATCCAGAATCTGCAGTTCATAGCTTCTGTCACGCATTGCCGAACTCATGGCATTTAATGTCGGTGTTATTAAGTGCGGCGAGCTGCTTGCAGTGGTATGCCGACAAGATAGCAAAACGTCCTGTCACCGAATTGTTGGCTGATTTAGACAACGCAGAAATAGATTTAGCAAACAACTGTTATTTCTTGCCATACCTTGCCGGAGAAAGAACACCTCACAATAATCCTCACGCACAAGGCATGTTCTTTGGTCTTACAGGCGAGACGGATCAAGCGCAAATGACGCATGCGGTTTTGGAAGGGGGGCGTTAGCATTTGCTGATGGTGCCGATGCGTTGCATGGTTCGGGGCTTGTGCCGACTGACATTACTTTAATCGGAGGTGGCGCTCGAAGTTCATATTGGCGTCAAATGATCTGCGATGTGTTAAACCGCGAAATGAGTTTTCGCAAAGGCGGCGAAGTAGGTCCAGCCCTTGGCGCAGCGCGCTTGGCCCAATTGGCGATTGAAACAGGTAAATCACTTAGCGATATATGTCCGGTTCCTGCGCTTGAGCAATTGCACAAACCTAACTCAAATAACCATCAGATTTACAGTAAACGGTTAAGTAAATTCAGAGCGCTTTTTAAAGCGGTATCGTCACATTATTGATTGGTTTTTGGGGGATTATCGTATTTACGAAATTTATTTATGAAATTTAGTGAAGAGCACGAAAAACAGAAACTTAAATTACAGAAAACATAATTGTTGAAGCCTGAGTTAACTAGCAAGATAGCGACATCTTAGTTTGAGGCCTTAATTGATCAAACTAAAGGCTGAATTATTCATTCAACAATTTTATCCACAGTCGTCGAATTGACGGTAACAAGGAGAAGTCACAAATGGCTCAATATTTTACAGATGTCGAAAAAATTAAATTTGAAGGTGTTGATAGTGACAACCCTTTAGCATTTCATCACTACAACGAAGACGAAGTGATTCTTGGTAAGACGATGAAAGAGCACCTGCGTTTTGGTGCATGTTACTGGCATAACTTCTGTTGGGACGGCGCTGATGTCTTTGGTCAAGGTACGTTTGGCCGCCCTTGGTTACAGCCGGGGGATGCAATGCAACGAGCTAAAGAAAAAGCTGATGTTGCGTTTGAGTTCTTTTCGAAGTTAGGAGTTCCTTTTTACAGCTTTCACGACATTGACGTGTCGCCTGAGGGTAACAGCATTAAGGAATATGTGAAAAACTTTGCAGAAATGACGGACGTTCTTGAACAAAAACAAGAAGAAACTGGTTTGCAATTATTATGGGGCACCGCGAATGCGTTTAGTAACCCGCGATTTGCTGCCGGTGCGTCAACAAATCCTAACCCTGAAGTGTTTGCTTATGCGGCGACCCAAGTCTTTAACGCAATGAACGCCACGAATCGCCTTGGTGGTTCAAACTACGTATTATGGGGCGGTCGTGAAGGTTACGAAACTTTATTAAACACCGACTTACGTCAGGAACGTGAGCAAATGGGTCGCTTCATGCAAATGGTTGTCGAGCATAAGCATAAAATTGGCTTTAAAGGCACTTTGTTAATTGAACCAAAACCTCAAGAACCAACTAAACACCAGTACGATTACGACACGGCAACAGTGTATGGCTTCTTAAAACAATTTGGTTTAGAAGATGAAATCAAAGTAAATATCGAAGTAAATCACGCAACATTAGCAGGGCACTCGTTTCAACACGAGATCGCAACGGCTATTTCATTAGGTTTATTTGGCTCAATTGATGCTAACCGTGGTGATGCACAAAATGGTTGGGATACTGACCAGTTTCCAATTGACGTACCAGAGTTAACTTTAGTGATGCGCGACATTTTAAATGCAGGCGGTTTCCAAACTGGTGGTTTCATGTTTGATACTAAGTTGCGTCGTCAGTCGACCGATCCAAAAGATTTATTCATCGGTCATATCGGCGGTATGGATCACTTAGCATTAGCACTTAAAAAAGCAGCGACTATCGTAGAAAGCGATTTCTTGGAAAAAACCGTGGCGAATCGTTACAGAGGTTGGAGTGGTGACTTGGGTAAGTCAATTGCTAATGGTGATTATAGCCTTGAGTCGCTAGCACAGTATGCTGTGGATAATAATATCAATCCGCAGCATGAAAGTGGCAAACAAGAATTGTTAGAAAACCAAGTGAATAGAGTGCTGTTCGGATAAAAAACAATTCGGAAAGACTACATAAAGCCTGAGATTAACCGATACAATTCAGGCTTTTTTTATTGGTTTTAACAACACATAGCTTATAGATTTGGTATAACTGAATTAAATTGGCTGAGTTATCAAAGTTAATCGATATGGCTATAAACTACCTTTTTATCTTTGTATCTAAGATCACCGAAGAATTGGTTCTTTCTATGCCATCCAAATTTCCAATGTCATCCAATACGTTATTCAGTTGACTTAAGGACTCTGCTCTAATAACAGCAATTAAGTCATATTCTCCACTTATCGCATATAACTCACTTACAGCTGGGATTTTATTTAAAGCAGTGTTGGTGTTGGTTGTTAAATGTTGCCTGACCTTGATCAGTACATGAGCACTGACCAATTGCGATAAATAAGTTGAACCATATTCAACGGAAAAGCCATTGATTATTTTTTGTTGCTGCAATTTCGCGATGCGATTTTGCACTGTGGTTCGTGATAAATTTAACGCTCTTGCCAGATCTGAGACGCTAACTCGTGCGTTTTCTCGTAACATCAATAATAACTTTTGATCTTGTTCACTTAACAATTTGACTATTTTCCTTTTTAATTTGTTCATTATTACGTAAATATTTAACCACGTGATACTGCAAATTGACATCCGTTAAGGGCAAAATATTCCTTCCAACCTATTTTCAAAAACAAACTTAAATTAAAAAAATAAAAGTAAGTGTCAGATGATTATTATTAGACCTATTCGGGAACAGGACTTTTCTGGCCTGAAAAATATCGCGATAGATTCGGGAAGTGGCTTTACGTCGCTACCTGTGGACGATAAACGACTCGAAGACAAAATACACTGTTCAGTACAAAGTACAGAGCAAGCATTTAGTACCCGTGGTGAACAGAGTTATTTGTTTGTATTGGAAGATTTAACAATCGGGGAAATCGTTGGCACAACAGGCATAGAAGCTACGATAGGGCTAAGTTCTCCTATGTTTCATTACCACGTGTCGCAAATCGTGCAATGTTCCAAAACATTTGGCGTACAAAAACAACATCAAGTGTTAACCGTTTGTAATGATTACAACGGAGTCTCTGAAATTTGCACCTTATATCTCAATCCTAAATATAGGAAGACCAAAGCTGGACGTTTATTGTCAAAAGTTAGGTTTATGTTTATGGCGCAACATCCAGAACGGTTCTCCGACAGTGTCATTGCTGAAATGCGTGGTGTTGCGGACAAAGACGGTAACCCACCATTTTGGAACTGGCTACAACAACACTTTTTTCACTTATCCTTTGCTCAAGTTGACCACTTAGTCGGCACGGGTCAAAAGACTTTTATTTCAGAGTTAATGCCAAGTTATCCGGTATATGTCAGCTCATTGCCGAAAGAAGCGCAAGATGTGATTGGGCATGTGCATGAAAACACTAAGCCAGCACTTGGTTTATTGAGAAAAGAGGGCTTTGAATACAAAGGTTATGTTGATTTGTTTGATGCGGGTCCGACGGTTGAAGCCCGACTAAAAAATATCAAATCGATTCGAGAAAGCTTTGTAGCACACGTTGAAATTGTGGCTGCATCTGAATTGTCTAAAAATGATGGACATTCCTACGCAATTAGCAATACATCGATAAAAAACTTTAGAGCAACGGTGAGTTCTGAAGTCATAGTGCATAAAACAATGATCACGGAAAATAGTCGAATAAGCATTAGTCACCAATTGGCTGACGCGTTAATGGTTAACAAAGGCGATTTGTTGAGAGTGCTAGCTGTATAAATCGACTTTTTTGGTGAAATGAAGATTTCCCAATTATAGCGGCCAATAAACAATGGCATTTGTGTGCCTTGTAACAACGAAAACATGCCAAGCACTATAGTATCCCAAAAGGAATTAATTATTCCCATTGAAGTTTAAAATTGGAATAGTTAATCTCTTTTTATTAGAGAAGACATCTACTTTTAGATTTCGACATATTTGAAACTAAGGCCGTGCTTGTGAAAAAAATAATTAAACCTTTAGCGATTATCTTACCTATCATTACCATACTAGGCGGCTGTGTTTCTCAGCCTCAAGTCGTTGTTATTAGTCCAGAAGAACTGACCGCTGCAACAAAAACAGGGATCACAGAACAACAATATCGAGTGATAAAAAGTTCGCAATTGTTTGAGTTATCTCCGCGGCAAACCGACCAATATTTGAGAATATTACATGAGTTAGAACCTGACTTACGCACTCGCATCGGTCTTATTGCAGAAAAGAACATAGGTCAACCTTATGACCTTTATCTATTGGGCGAAGCTCCATTTGAGCCATACGACTCACAACCTTTGTTTGAATTAAGTAAAAGCGATTGTGTTGTTTTTGCTGAGCATACCTATGCCATGGGACTTGCTGATAACTGGGGGGATTTTTTCAAGACATTACAACATATTCGTTACGACAAAGGAGAAGTGGGGTTAGTAACTCGAAACCACTTTACTGAATACGACTGGAACCGAAACAACACTTGGCTGGTTGAAGATATAAGCGCTATAGCAGGCACAGAAACCACTGAAACATACGAACAGGTCGTCAATAAAGAACGTTTTTTTGCTAAGCAGTTCAGCATCAATGTACCAATAGAAAACGCCAAGATTGAAGAAACCTTTGTTCCAAATAAATACATTCCAAATATTGCTAGTTATTTACAGACAGGCGACTTTGTCAATTTTGTTAGAGGAAGAGGCGAAGGAGCTTGGGTTGGACATGTAGGCATTATAAAAGTTGAAGAAGATGGAACTGTAAATGTTATTCATTCGGCGTCGCCTGCTGTGCGTAAAGAAGGGTTATTGGAAATGGCACAATCGTTTTTAGATTCAACTGAAGAGCGCCGAGCACAGGGTAAGACGGCAACAATAGGGTTTAAGTTTTTACGTTTGCAAGACGACCCAATCAACAATTTAACAGCAAAGTTTGGCGGCGCTGTACCACCGATCACTATGGTTAGCCGAAAACACGAATATTTAACCGAACAACAAGTAAAAGAGAAGTTGCAGCGTTTGAAGCTAGAAGCTCAACAGGAATTGGTAGAGTAAAATACACTATTAATCAATTTGGTATAAGCTCTCCCGTCATGGCGGGAGTCTATAATTGTTAAACGTATTGTAAATAAGGTGTAGTAGCTCATATCTGATCTTACACTTTCGGTAAATTGGTTCGGACTTCATCTGACAGGCAGTTAAGAGCGAGTAAGGGACGTTTAAAGCACTTGTAAAAATGATGAA
>JABXID010000151.1 GCA_013373245.1 Gammaproteobacteria bacterium | reverse complement strand
TCATAGTCGCCATTGCCTTGTAACGTCAAAATAAGGTTAGATAAGCTGTCGATAGCCGCGCCCATTTTTGCCATATTAACGCTATATAATCCCTGTTCGCTACGCTCAAAAGCACCTTGCTGTTGGAAATAGTTAAAACGAACCATGTTGGCTTTACCATGCGCCGAACTTGCCCCGAAACGAACTGAACGGAAAATGCCCGCCATAAAGGTGACGTAATAATCTTCCAATTGACCTTCAGTGATCACTCCTTGTTCCAACAACTGGCGGATCATATACAAACCTAAAATATCAGCTTTTCCTTCTTCCAAGGCCGATGCATGTTCCTTAAGTGATTGACGAACCGTGCCTTTACCATTAACTGTATTTTTAATGCCAAGGCCGTGCGATACCTCATGGAACATAGTATTGGCAAAAAATGCGGTAAAGGTTATGTGTTTTCGTTGCTCTGGCGCGATCAATTGTTCTGATATAGGCACTAGAATATGATCGAACTTAGCTTGCATCGCATTTTTTAGTTGTAAGCGTCGAGTGCCTTTTTGCAATTGTACTTCTTCGTCATTTGGTAAGTTAATAGCAATTGTTTTGCTTCCGGCATTAGAGTGGCCCGCATAATAAATAACATCGTAGGCATTTAAGTCGGCATCCGAGCCTGGAGTTTCGGCCTTGTATTGTTCTGCAACTGGTAAGCCTTTTTGTAATTCTGGTAGGTACTCAGCGTATTTTGCTAATTTTTCACTCCAAGCCATATCTTTAACTAACACATAAGATTCAAAGGCTGCGCGGTAGCCGAATAGTTGATCTTCATATGTTTCGATAGGGCCAATAACGACGTCAATTGGATTGTTTTTCATGTCCATCCAAGCAAAGTCAGAAGGCTGATAATTATCAGTTACAAGTGCTTCAGCACGCATGGTAAGATAATTTGCAAATTCTTTATCATCAGCTAACTGAGCCGCTTTTTTTAGAATACTAGCCGCACGGTTTAGCTCATCTTGGTACATTTCAGAGTAAGCAATACTCACAAGTTTGCCTTGTTCATCTCTTGTAACCATAGAGTACAAGCCAGTTTTATCGTTGAACTCTTGCTGTTCAAACTCCGCTTTAGTCATATCGCTCGGATAGAATTCAGCGCCATGTGACTTAGCCTCATAACCACTTAAAAATGGTTTGTCGCCGTTTAGACGATCCCAAGGGCCATAATTGATAGCGGCAAAGTCCTTTACTTTAGGATCATTAATCTTGGTTAAAAATGTTGTTTTATCTTCACCAAATGCTTGTTGCCAAAACAGATCGTCCATAATCTCAGATGCATCGATTAAAAGCGAAAGCATCTTTTTTTGATTATCGGATAAATGTGTTAAGTCAGAGGTAAGCTCTACCGGAAAGTAGATATCTAACCTTGACTTATCCGCCAAAAGCTTAGGTGCTTCTTTGTTCGAGTCTGAACCTTGTTTTGGTGCCTCTGTGCAGGCAGATAATAAACCTGCGGCTGCTAGCAGTAGCGCGGCGTGGGTTAATTTGAATTTAATTTTCATGCTGTTCTCTTTATAAGTTTTATTAAATTGAGAGTTAATCGCTTTGACAAAAATAATGCGGCATAAAGCCGCATTAATGCAATGTTTTTACTGTTACATATTTGGATAGTTGGGACCACCACCACCTTCTGGCGTAACCCAAGTAATATTTTGAGCAGGATCTTTAATGTCACAAGTTTTACAGTGCACACAGTTTTGGGAGTTGATTTGAAACTGTTTTTCACCAGATTCATTTTCGACAAACTCATAAACACCGGCAGGACAATATCTCTGTGCAGGCTCGTCAAATTGTTCTAGGTTCGACGTCACAGGAATTGTCATGTCTTTTAACTTCAAATGAACAGGTTGACCTTCTTCATGGTTGGTATTGGATAGAAATACTGACGAAAGTCTATCGAAGCTTAACTTGCCATCTGGTTTGTTATAACTGATTTTGACGCTGTCTTTTGCTGGTTTTAACTTAGCGTGATCTGGCGTTTCGTCTTTAAATGTGAAAGGTAGCTTTCCGCCAAAGAAGTTTTGATCAACAACATTGTAAGCGCCACCCAACACAGTCCCAAGTTTGTGCATAACTGGGCCAAAATTGCGGCTAGAGTGCAGCTCATCGTATAACCAAGAAGCGTTAAATACGTCTTGGTACTGGGTTAAATCGTTTTGCCCTTCATCGCCATTTTTTAATGCGTCAGATATTACTTCCGCCGCCATCATGGCCGACTTCATAGCGGCATGGTTACCTTTAATTTTGGCGAAATTTAACGTGCCTGCATTACAACCAACTAAAAATCCGCCCGGGAATGACATTTTTGGCAATGAATTTAAACCACCTTTAGCGATAGCTCTGGCACCATAGGCTACACGTTTACCGCCGGATAAATGTTTTGCATAAACTGGGTGGTGTTTAAGGCGCTGAAATTCTTCAAACGGACTAAGATGCGGATTGTCGTAATTCAGATCGACAATTAAGCCACACACAATTTGATTGTTTTCTGCATGATATAAATAACCACCACCAGAAGCGCCGTCTGTTAATGGCCAGCCTGCGCTGTGAACCACTAAACCTTCTTGATGTTGCTCAGCTGGCACGTCCCAAATTTCTTTAAAACCAATGCCATAATGCTGTGGGGATTTACCTTCATCTAGTTGATATTTTGCAATCAACTCTTTGCCTAAATGACCACGACAGCCTTCGGCAAATATTGTGTATTTCGCACGAAGCTCCATGCCTGGCATAAAGGTATCTTTAGCATTGCCTTCTTCGTCTAATCCCATGTCTGAAGTTTGGATACCTACGACATTGCTAGCTTCATCATAAAGCGCGTGAGATGCGGCAAACCCTGGGAAGATCTCTACTCCAAGTTGCTCCGCTTGTTCAGCTAACCAGCGACAGACATTGCCCATTGAAACGATGTAATTGCCTTCGTTATGCATAGTTTTTGGGAAGGCAAATGAAGGTACTTTGCTGGCTTTGTCTTCGCCTTTGAGGAAATACACTTCATCGTTACTTACTTTTGCCGTCACCGGGGCGCCTTTTTCGGCCCAATCTGGGATCAATTCATCAAGGGCTTTTGTTTCTAACACCGCACCTGACAAGATGTGGGCGCCCACTTCAGAGCCTTTTTCAACCACACAAACCAGAAGCTCTTGTTCGTTCTCTTGTGCTTTTTGCATCAGTCGAATAGCAGCGGATAATCCGGCGGGTCCTGCTCCAACAATGACAACATCGAAATCCATCGATTCTCTTTCTATTTCAGACATAGGGTGTACCCTTTTTATAATTATGTTGCGGCTATCATAGAATATTCAAACGATTGTTTGAATTGTTATCTTTAGAATAACTCTAGTAAATTTTGACTGTTTATCAATAAAATGACTATCCCGTAGCATATCTTGGAAATATGTTGTTTCTGAAATAAAGCCGGTTTTTTGTTTTATTTGAGTTGTAAAATCTAATATACAACTTATGGTAACAGGCTTTGTTTTCAAGTGGGTAATGTCTATGTTCAAACCAAATACTACGGTTGCTTGTGTTGTTGTTTGCCAACAGAAGTTTTTGTTAGTGGAAGAAACCGAAAATGCTCGACAAGTATTCAATCAGCCTGCCGGTCATTTAGAAAAAGATGAAAGTTTATTTGAGGCGGCAAAACGCGAATTATATGAAGAAACCGGCTTACAGCTTATACCGCAATATTTATTAGGCATTTACCAAAACCAAGTGCCTGATAACGACCTGCAATATTTACGGTTCTGTTATGTGATTGAATTAGAAGGGATGCCGCCTACAACAGCGCCACAAGACAATGACATCACCGCAGCGCATTGGCTCAGTTACAGTGAAATTGAAGATAAAATTGACAGTCTGCGTAGCCCGATGGTGAAGCTTTGCATAGATGATTATTTGTCTGGCCAAAAACTCCCTTTGAGTGCAGTTAAGAGTTTCTTTTAATTGCAGTGTCTTAGTCATGCTTTGTAGCAAGGCATAAATTAATCAAATTGGTATTATAGGGCAATCATTGATTGCCTTTTGTTTACTTAGTTTAAATCAACACACTCTAGTTATTTTTTTGACTGAATAAAAAGCCTTTAACCAATGAAAATTGCGCCAAATAGTAAGTGAGCATGATCAATAATCCTGCATGTGGAATGTCCATATAAAACTTGTCGAGACCAATTAAAGCGTCTGATGTGACAAAGCTGAGTCCGCCTAACATTAACCAAGGATTAGTTAACTGGCTGTAAAAAGTCATCAGTGCCATGCAGGATATGACAATAAGATAGCACACCACTGGCACCATCAAACTGCCTAGGTTAGCCTGCATCAAATAAAACATAGTGACGGCAAATACAATAAAGCCAAACAATGGAAGTACTTTAAACTGTTTAATCGGCCATAGGGCTTTGATGTAACTTAAATGCCCCAGTAGAAACGCGCCTAAGCCAAATACAAAAAGTTTTTGACGGTCTACAGCAAGAAAAACATCGCCCGCCATTGAAAATACAAGCGCACAGATAATCGCAAGTTTCCAATCTGTTGATGAAGATCTAATTACTGTGCCGAGTAGCAGTAACAATGGTAATATTTTTACTAACCAGTGCAATGGAAATGGATGAGCAAAGAAGCTTAACATGCAGTAAACCGCCGCTAAGGTCAGATATAGTACTTGTGTTGATTTGGTCATTAAATTTATTCTTATTATTTTTGAACGACTTCAAATCCTATCAGTAATAAATTCGCAAGTATATCTACCTTAAATTGCACTATAGACTGGTCAAAGCCATCGTCGACATGCACCGTTACTGCAACATCCAGTTCATCTGTAGAGTTATCTTTGGTAGAAATTTCAACTTCTTGCAGATTACAGGTATCGACAGACAGGTTTGAGCTGGTGCTTGTACAAGTGAAAGAAAAAATGAAATTAAAGGCGCTCGACCATTAACGCCTTTAATTTCGAATAGAACGGATACCAATCCTTTATACAGGTTGGTATCACCGTTAGGCTCGGATAAACCCTAACAGCCGCAACGTTCTTTGGAGGAGGTGGGAATAGCCAAAACACGCCTGTACTATATTTTGACTATCTAGCCCGTTTTAAATTCCAGTGCAAGACTCCACATTTGCATCCAAAGACAACAGTTAGCCGATAATAACTAAATGACAATCATTCTCAGTTGTATTTATACTAAATAAGTGAATTAATATGTCAACAAATAATTTTTACTGAGGATTAAAAAATTCATTGTGGGTATTGCAAGAGTTGCTTTAATTTTTGCGTAAACCGCGTTTATACTAGTGCCGTCAAAATAAAAAATAGGAGCACATCATGATAGTAAGTCAAACCCACCCGGTAAATGTAGCGAGTTAAGCTCCGGAAACTTCCGAACTTTCAAGTATACTTTAACGCTTCTTTTTACCCGGTGATCTCGCGTCTTATTAAGGCGACTACCGGGGCAATGATATTCATTAGCCCTGTCTTTTGTGTACATAAAGAGACAACTCAATGAGTACAACATTTTCATTAAACCAACTTGGTTGGCAAAGTTTTTACCAACAACAATTATCATTAAACGAATTCGAATCGTCGACCCCTGCTCGTATCGTTGAGCACCATAGAAGCGAATACGTATTACAGACCGAACAATCACAAATCAAACTGAACATCACATCCTCGTTGCCGCCGATGACGGTCGGTGATTGGTTATTACTTAGCGAAGATCACCAGTTCGAACGTTTGTTAGAACGTAAATCGAAAATTTCACGTAAAGCCTCTGGCAGTAAATTAAAAGAGCAGTTAATCGCGGCCAATATCGACACTTTGTTCATTGTCAGCTCGTTCAATCATGATTTTAATTTAAGTCGATTTGAACGTTATTTGGCAATTGCACATGAAGCCGAAGTTGAACCTGTGATTGTGTTAACCAAACAGGATTTGTGTGACGGGCAACAAGCGCACTACCTAACTCAGTTACAGGAGCTAGACCCATATTTGCTGGTGGAGTCGGTGAACAGCACCGACCATGAAAGCGTAAACGCGCTGTCTGCTTGGTGCAAACCCGGTAAAACCATTTCATTTATTGGCTCATCGGGCGTAGGAAAATCGACTTTGGTGAATACCTTAATGAGTTCAGCGCATACTGCTGAGCGGCTGCAAGCGACTGGCGCCATTCGAGAAGATGACAGTAAAGGCCGACACACTACTACCTCACGGTCATTGCATTTTATGCCAAGCGGTTCGGTATTAATCGATACGCCGGGCATGCGAGAATTGCAATTGGCTGCGTGTGAATCTGGCGTCAGCCAAACGTTTGCTGATGTTGAACAGTTGGCTAATGCTTGCAGGTTCAGTGATTGCCAACATCAAACCGAACCGGGATGTGCGGTGAGAGCGGCGCTTGAATCCGGTGAGTTAGAACAACGCCGATTTGATAATTATATTAAGTTAATGCGAGAGCAAGCGCGCAATAGCGCCAGTTTGCAACAGCAGCGAGCGCAAGATAAAGCGTTGGGTAAAATGTATCGGCGCGTAATGGGTGAAACTCAAAAGATTAAAAAGGCCGGCAAGCTGGATTAGTCTTAAATACTTAAGTTGTAAAAACTAGCCCAAAGTACGGTAAGTTGTTTTGGGCTTTTTATTAGATTTGTAAAAAAAGGTCAGTGCAAATGTTAGCGTGACTTCTAGCTTGTTATTGCCCAAAAATGCGTTAAAGTAAATGCTCTAATTGAGTCTCCCAAATCACTATGCCACTACACTCTACTTAATAAATAAATTGGGGGATTGTTGTACATACTTTTTAATCATCAAAACCAAATCAAACTCTTTGAGTGGCTTAGTCAGAAAGTCATTCATACCAACATCAAAACAAGCCTTCTTATCTTCATCATAAGCATTTGCCGTAAGCGCAATAATAGGGGTGTTTACTTTTAACTCTTGTCGTATTTTAGATGTGGCAGTAATACCATCCATTACAGGCATGTTCATGTCCATCAAAATGACATCAAAATTCTTTTCTGAGCACAATGAGACCGCTTCTTTGCCATTATATGCGGGTGTTACACGGATGCCCGTTTTTTCCAACATGGTTTTGGATATTTCCATATTCACTAAATTATCTTCAACAACTAATACATCTAATTCAGAGAGTTTATCCGATTCACCAGACAAATATTGACGAACTTCTTGAAGTATTAAGTTAAATGCAACTTTGTTAATGGGCTTTTCAACTTTGTATAGTTTGGTGTGTGGTTTTATTCTATCAATGACAGTCTCTTCCAATTTTTCAATAGCTGCTGAAACAATGATTAAATGGCTAGGTATTTGTTTGTTGAACATCAATCCTCGTAACAAGTCATTGCCATCTTTGTTTGGCATCGCTATGTCTGTAATAACTAGGTCAAATTCCCGCTTGCACATAAGGAATTCATCTACATTGCTGAATAATGAGGTACCAAAGCCAGCACGCTTCGTTAGGCTATCCAGAAGTTCACGACTGGTCTCTAAATCATCAATTATGGCGCAACTGAATTGCATTGTTGTCGTAATAGCATTTAATGCTACTTCTTGCTTTACGACTTTAATTGGAATAACAACGCTAAATTTTGTGCCTTCTCCTATTTTACTTTCTACTTTAATTGTTCCATTTAGCAACTCAACCAATTGTTTGGTGATAGCCATACCTAATCCAGTACCACCATATTTTCGAGTCGTTGTTTGGTCTGCTTGCGTAAATTTGTCAAACACTTTGTCTATTTGATTGCCTGTCATACCGATGCCAGTGTCAGTCACTGAAATCTGTAATTGAGGTTGATCTTCAATCAAAGAATATGAAAAGTGAACCTTTACTGAGCCCTGTTCGGTAAACTTTACCGCGTTGTTTACTAAATTATTGATTATTTGTCCTAGCCGAGTGGGATCTGTTGATATCACTTTGGGTAAGTCGTCAGTTCGGTGAAAGGAAAATTGAACATTTTTTTTCACACAAGCGGTTGAGTATGTTGAAAGCACAGAATCTAGCATATCAATTAAATTAAAGCTTCTGTGTTCTATAGTAAGCTTATTCGCTTCTATCTTAGATAAGTCTAAAATATCATTGATAAGATTAAGTAATTGTTCTCCTGACAGTTGTGCTTTTTTTAAATAACTTTTGTAATTCGCTTTATCGTTAAGAGCCAGCTCCATCATACCAAACATCCCATTCATTGGGGTTCTGAGTTCATGGCTAATTGAGGCTAAAAATTCAGATTTTGCAACATTGGCTTCCTCTGCTTTGTGTTGAAGTTTTTGCGCTTTGTCAGCCGCTTCTTTTAGACTATTGACTGAGCGAACAATCAGTCTTTCCATTGGGTAAAAAATGAATAGTGCCTCAATGCACAATACGACAAGCGTGATTATCCAAACAACGGTTTTTAATTGACTTACCAATAACACTTGTTGCTTTGCTTCAGTTTCGAATAAGGAAACAGTGTCGTTTAACCTACGTAAGATATTTTCCGTACGAATGAGATTAAAATAATTTGCATTAGTTTGGGATGGAGATTCAATAAAGCGCTGTGCGGCAACTATGTATTGCGCGACTTCATCATTGAGAGGAGGTGAGCCTTCAAAATATTGTTTTCTCAGTTGCTCTGATAGATCGGGTAGTTGGGTAAGAAATTCGTGGTTGTTTTCAAAGGTGTTTACTGCGCTTTGGAACTTGTCGACTATTAAACGTTGTTGCGCTGGAATGCTAATATCATAAGTGTGTGCGAAGTAGGCTATTTTTTGCGACAACATACGCTGTGCACCCGCTTTGTTGATGACATTCGCATCGTTCTCTTGCAAATTGATTGCTCTGCTTATGGTGAGTTCACTTATCGTGACGAGAATAGCAACTACGATAAGTGCTAGTATGTAACGACGTCTAATTTTTTTGGAAGATATCTTTAGTTCAGTCACAGGTTTATTAATTTGAATGTTTTCATCAGTATAGATTATCTACGTAGAAAACAATAAAAAGCAGACTGATTTCCGCTAAGAGGGTTTATGAAAAGTACGCTTGCGTTTTCAATAATGCGACATATAGGCTGATTGAATTAATAAAAGCGGACATTTAGCAAACTCACTTGTGTCCAAAAACAAGCCAGAGTACTAACACTTTACTGCTCATAATTGCGATTCGGTGCGAGGTACGACCTCGCATTAGTTAGTTACTTGTAGCTGACACTTTTTCTAACAAAAACAAACCATCCCAATACAAGTGCCAGTGGTGGTCGGGTATTTGGGTTTTATATTGCAAGCCATAAAAACTGAGGTTTTGTTTGTTGTTTGATAATAGATTTTGCTGCTGAGTTGGCGAATAAAACTTATGTGCTGCACCGGACTCGTTTTGTTGCCACAACCAACGCTC
>JABXID010000037.1 GCA_013373245.1 Gammaproteobacteria bacterium | reverse complement strand
TTTTACCGTGGTCAACGTGGGCAATAATTGCAATGTTTCTTAACTTATCTGTCACAGTCTGTGCTCTCTTACTTGTAAAATTATTTTGCTACGCAAAAATTTGGTGGCGCATTCTACCTTGTATGGGAGCAAGTTGGTATTTTATTTCGTCTTTTTTTTGAACAAGTGGCGAAAAACCTCACGTTTTCTGAACAATTTTTCCCCCATGAATCTGTCTATAATATCTAATTGCACATGACAAAAATAAAGTAATGAACAGCAACAGGCAGTCAGAGTACAGAATTCAGCCATAAATAGGGTGAATTTTGAGTACAAACGGTAATAACTAAGTATGCAAAAGACTTGTGTTTCTTTTGAAGTTTTATAGACTTGGGGGGATTATTGGGGAGTACGATGGATACACATAGATTTTATTCAGAAATATTTAAAACTGTGCTTGATAACAGTTTAGATCTATTTGCGTATATCGATCTCGATCAAAAATATCAATACGTTAGCGAGAGCTATGCCGAGTTTTATGACTTCAAGGTATCTGACTTAATTGGTAACACACCTGAACAGGTTTTTGACAAATCAAGTTATGAAGACGTCATCAAACCACAAGTCTTGAATTGTCTAAACAAAAAAGCAGCAATTCACTATGAGTCTTGGATCACAGCGCAAAACTCTCAGCAGCCGCGCTACTTATACGTTTCATATTTACCCCACATCGACTCTAATACCAACGAGATTGTTGGTATCATTGTTATATCTAAAGACATCACCGAATTTAAACGCGCTGAAGGGTTACTGGCCAAAACAGCCAATACAGACGCGTTAACAAATATTCACAACCGGTTGTATTTAGAGAAAAAGTTAGAGCAGTTAACCAAGCAAAACTCTCGTGAATCGGACCGTTTTGCTTTGTTGTTTTGTGATCTAGATGGCTTTAAACATGTGAACGATAAATTTGGTCACGCTATTGGTGACAAAATTTTATATCAGGCAGCACGCAGACTTAGTAAAAACACCCGAAAAGAAGACACTCTTGCTCGGTACGGTGGCGACGAGTTTATAATTTTGGTTTCACCTCTTTCGAATGATGAAGTGATTAAAACCATCAAAGAAAAAGTTGAACGTTCCTTCTCACAACCATTCGAAGTTGCAGGCAACAGCTTTAAAGTCGGGATCAGTATAGGTGTTTCAATTTACCCTGATGAAGCGACAAATACGGCCGATATGATCCACAAAGCCGACCAACGAATGTATTTCAATAAAAATAAAAAGGTAAGTCATTAAATAACTCGAAAATTTAGACTATCATCTAAGCAGAGTGATTTGATCTCTATTCTTTAAATTTTTAACACTTTAGGATGCAAGCTAAACCTATTATGAAAGTAGAATTTATTAACCCATTCTTAACTTCACTGATGAATGTTCTCGAAACAATGGCCATGACAAAACTACAACCTGGTAAGCCAAGCATCAAAAAAGACACCACTGCACGCGGAGATGTCTCGGGTTTAATTGGCATGGCTGGGCCGCAAACCAAAGGTTCATTGTCGGTGACGTTTGAAGAAAAATTAGCATTGTCGATTATGGAAAGAATGCTGGGAGAACGTCCGGACAGCTTAAACGATGAAGTGACTGACATGGTTGGTGAGATCACTAATATGGTGACCGGCGGTGCAAAAAATATTTTGGGTGATAACGGTTACGATTTCGACATGGCGACGCCTATGATCGTCTCAGGTAAAAACCACACCATCAACCATAAATGTGAAGGTTCAACTCTTGTCATCCCATTTACTTCAGATAACGGAAAAGCTTTTATCGAAGTATCATTCGATATCTTAAGTGACGAATAAACCTCAATGTCGAATTGGCAACAAAAAGTTAGATTAAAGCCGCGACAACGCGGCTTTCATTTAATTGATTCCGAATTACTATCACAACTACCAAAATTGCATGAATGTAACATTGGGGTATTGCACTTATTTATACAGCACAGTTCTGCTTCATTAACTATCAATGAAAACGCCGACCCAACAGTGCGCGTAGATATGGAATCTCATTTCAATAAATTTGTCCCTGAAAATGCCAGTTATTATCGCCACACCTATGAAGGCCCCGACGATATGCCTGCCCATATTAAAGCATCTACTTTGGGGAGTTCAGTTTCGATTCCTGTAAATAGTGGACAACTTTTACTGGGGACTTGGCAAGGTGTTTACCTTGGCGAACATAGAGATCATGGCGGCAGTCGTAACATCGTAGCAACCTATGTAGGCAGCTAACTCAACATCATTAAAACAATGGGCTTAACGTTACAATAGAGGTTAAGCCCAAATCTCTTTTTATTACTTAAACAGCTCAACAACAGACTTAATCGACCTAATACCTTCTTCGGTAAGTTTCATATCTTCAATCATAGACTTGTTTTCTTGTAACTCTTTCAGACGTTTAACTATTTGCACTTTATCCTGCTCCTTTGCGTCCTCTAATTGACGTTGAGTAAGCATTATCTCCCTGTCTATTTTATGAATGGCAAGCTCATATTCGTAGGTATTCAACGAATCGTTTAATTGTCTGATATCTTCCTTAACAACTTTAAGATTGGCTTTTGCATCAGATTTTGTATTTTTATCTGTCTCTTTATCTTTAATGGTTTCTTCTAAAACCGACGCTTCGATACGTTTATCACGAATCTTATTTTGTGTACTAGTAACGTTAAAGTGTGGTCGATAGCCCGCTAAAAACTCCGCAGATAAATCAGCAGGACACACATTTTGATAAATACCAGCTTGTTCGCCAACAAAGACGCCATTATCGTAACTACAATAAGAATTTAGCCCTTCTGCTCTACCTTGGTTGTATTTATCTAAGTCTACCTTTACTTTGAATTCGGCGCAGTCCTTACTGTAATCGGCCGCTGAATTTTCTTTACCTTTTTGGCCGTCAGCTAACCCTATTTGATACCAATCCCCTAATTCACATTGCTCTTTACTAATAGAAGCACAACCACTGATATACATTATTGCTGTGGCAACCATGACCAATGGCAATTTTTTAATTTTCATCCAGATTCAATTCATCCCCCTATTTAAGGGGTAAACCTATAAAAATAAATCAATTATGCTGGTAGAAGATTGTGTGCATTACCTGCCCTATTTTTGGTGACGTTTTAAAGGATGTGAAACATGAAGCTCTATCAACTCAAATACATGACGTGTTATTTAACTATTAGCTTTTTAGCCGCCTGTGGCAGTAGTGATACAAAACAAGAAGAGAAAGCGGTAGAAAATGAAACGACTAACAATGAATTGTTATGGGAAGAAAACAGTGCAGAGCTATCTTTACCAGACGGATTACGTTCGTTTATCGGAAAAAAAGGTAATAGTGAACTCTACTATTACTTAGAGGTAGACCTAACGAGCGACACCATAGAATTACGGGCGATTAAATCAGATACTAGCCAAACCATAACTAAATACATTGAAAAAAGAGGCGTACTTGCTGCGATAAATGGTGGTTACTTCTCTGGCAATACATCATATTCAGCCTTACTTGATAACAGTACTTACTTCGCCAAAAACATTGCCGTACTGACTCGTTTTAGTAACTCTTATCCTGTTATTCGCAGTGGCTTCACACTCAACCAAGAAAATAATGCTGACATCAATTGGATTTATCAATTTGATAACAGTGGCGAAGTATATGTCTACTCTCAACCTTTACAATACGTTTTGAATGATGGCACTCCGATGGCATCCCCCGTTAAATCGGATGGCATTTTGACTAGCCCTAAACTGGTGGTTGGTGGCGGCCCAACACTTGTTAAGTCAGGTGAAGCAGAATTAACATACGAACAAGAAGTGTTTTGGGGCTCTGGTGTCGAACTAAATGATTTCCGTCCTCGAAGTGCAGTTTGTGTCACCGCCGATGATAAAGTAATAATGTTTATAGCTAAGAGCCAACAATTATCGGCTTTGCCTGATATATTAATTCAGCTTGGTTGCGATGATGCAATGAATTTAGACGGCGGTGGTTCAAGTGCTATTGCCGTTGATTCAAAGGTCATATACACACAAGGGCGAGCTGTACCAACGGCATTATTAGTTGTAGATAAAAGCTCTTTCCAACCATGATATAAACGTTATGTTCAAGGCAAGCTTTTGGATAATTGTTGTATTGTTTTGCGGTACATCTACCGCAAAATCAAACCAACAATGGCATCGTATCCTCATATTAAATGATATCAATCGCTCATATGGTTCCGTCGGTTATTCAGAGCCAGTAAAAAAAATGGTTTCACATGCTATTAACCAATGGCAGGTAAGCTACGTTATTTCGCCTGGCGATTTAGTCGCAGGGCAATCGCTGAAACTAAACTCACAGCAATTACACGCAATGTGGGCAGGGTTTGAACAGCAAATACTTTCACAATTTCGCTCCAACAACATTCCTTTTTTCCTGCCTTAGGCAATCACGATGGCTCAAAGTTTCGCTCATTTATTAAAACTAAAACACCTAAACAACGTCATTATAAATACCAACTAGAACGGACAGTTAGCAAAGAATTTTGGCAAAAAAACATTCCTCAGATTGATAACAACGTTAAACAATATTTCCCGTTTTTTTATTCTGTTACGTTAGAGCATCACGTTTTTATTTTCATTGATGCGTCGGGGCACCAATTCAGTGATGATGAATTTGTACTTTTAGAACAAATGCTAAACCAAGTGCGTGAAAATCATTCCATATTTGTTGTCGGACATTTGCCTATATCTGGCATAGCAAAAAGAAGAAATCGCTTTGGTGAAGTATTAGCAAATTCGGAGCGTTTTTTAGACTTGTTTGATAAGTATCAGGTCGCTGCTTATATAAGTGGTCACCAACACGCCTATTACCCTAGTAAAATTGCTTCGACTTTTTTGATCAACAGTGGCGGTTTCCCAGCAAGGCAATATGTTGGTAGCGAGCAAACTCCGGTTGAAATCGTCTCTGTATTGAGTGTCAATAAAACGAATAGCGACTTTTACGTTACTAGCTACGAAGCTAATTCTTTGAAGTTAATTAAAAAGAATGCCTTACCCAATGAAATCAAAGGTTATCCGATAACTTTGAGAAAGTTCGATATACGTAGCAAATAACAATATATTGTTGTGCTTTCAATTGTTGAAGTAACTCGGCAATACATGGAAAACCAATAATTACTATATGCGGAGCATATGATAGAGCTACTTAACAACTTTCGAATATAAAACAAAGTGGTATGATGAGCACATGAAATTATCACTTTAGGAAATGCGATGTTATTTTCTGGTTCTAAAAATTATGTTGCTAACGACGAGTTGAAATTGGCAGTGAACGCAGCGATTACCCTTGAACGCCCACTTCTTATCAAAGGTGAGCCGGGCACAGGCAAAACCATGCTGGCTGAAGAACTGGCCACAGCTTTGGATACAGAACTTATTCAATGGCATGTAAAATCGACCACTAAAGCACAACAAGGTCTCTACGAATACGATGCGGTATCAAGACTAAGAGACTCTCAACTTGGTGATGAAAAAGTTCACGACATTGGTAACTACATAGTAAAAGGCAAATTATGGGAAGCGTTTGAAGCGAACAAACGTCCCGTTTTGCTAATTGATGAAATTGATAAAGCCGATATTGAGTTTCCAAATGACCTGTTATTAGAATTGGATAAGATGTCGTTTTATGTCTATGAGACACAACAGGAAGTTTTTGCTAAACAACGACCTATCATCATCATAACCAGTAATAACGAAAAAGAACTTCCAGATGCGTTTCTCAGAAGGTGTTTCTTTCATTACATAAAATTCCCGACCAAAAGTGAAATGGCGCATATCATCGATGTGCACCACCCAAACATAAAGCAGGACCTGCTGACTGAGGCATTAGAGATCTTTTTCGATTTACGCGAATTGAATGGTTTGAAGAAAAAACCATCCACCTCTGAACTCATCGACTGGTTGAAACTGCTCATCGCCGACGATATCTCGCAAAAAGCATTGTTAGACAAAACGTCTGATGTGATCCCTTTGTTTGGGGCCTTGCTTAAAAACGAACAAGACACTTCGTTACTAGAAAAATTGGCCTTCATGAGCAGACGACGCAATAGTTAACTTCCCATGTTTATCGACTTTTTTTTAACCCTTAGAAAACATCGAGTGCCTTGTTCACTGCGAGAGTTACTCGATCTTATCTCTGCGCTCAAACAAGGGTTAATTTTTGGCAATGTAGAAGACTTTTATAACCTTGCCAAAATCATCATGGTTAAAGATGAAATCCACTACGATCGATTTGACCGTGCATTTGCTGAATATTTTGAAGGTATGGAATCAATTGATGTATTTGACCATATCCTGCCGGAAGACTGGTTACGAAAGGAGTTTGAAAAACATTTAACCGAACAAGAAAAACAACAACTCAAAGCGTTAGGCGGACTTGAAGAGTTAATGAAAACGCTGAAAGAGCGTCTAAAAGAACAAGAAAAGCGTCATGCTGGCGGTAATAAATGGATTGGAACTGGTGGTACTTCGCCCTTTGGAGCTTATGGGTACCATCCAGAAGGTGTCAGAGTTGGGCAAGATAAAAACCGCAATAACCGAGCGGTAAAAGTGTGGGACAAGCGTGAGTTTAGAAACTTCGACCAAGACCGAGAACTGGGTACTCGCAATATAAAACTTGCGCTTAAAAAACTGCGAAAATTTGCACGTAGCGGCGCCAGTGAAAAATTAGATATAAACACAACTATTCGCTCAACAGCGAAAAATGGTGGACTGCTCGACGTTCACATGGAGCCTGAACGCCATAATTCAGTTAAAGTATTAATGTTTTTTGATGTAGGTGGTTCAATGGATGAATACATCCAAACTTGCGAAGAACTGTTTGCCGCCGCCCATGGAGAATTTAAACACCTAGCGTTTTTTTATTTTCATAACTGTTTGTATGAAAAGGTATGGCAAGACAATAGACGCCGTTATACAGAAACCATTGACTTGGAAGAAGTCACCCGCACATTTGGTCGCGATTACAAAGTCATATTTGTCGGTGATGCTACCATGGGTCCATACGAAATCATGTACCCAGGCGGCAGTGTTGAACATTGGAACGAAAAACCCGGCATCGAATACATGAATCGGGTGATACAACACTTTGATAAAGTCGCATGGCTAAATCCACAACCAGAACCACACTGGATGTACCATCACTCGATTGAGATAATGAAGAACATTGTAGGGGACAGAATGTATCCATTGACTGTGGATGGCATAGGTAAGGCAATTAAAGACTTACAATAATAATCTAACTCACACCACCTGCGCTTCGTATTTAACGCCTATCCTTTCAAACAAAAACAACATCCACTTTGTACTACCCTAAAACGAAAAAACCAAGCTAACTGCTTGGTTTTATTAAGTAAATGGTGCGGATGGAGGGACTTGAACCCTCACGTCCTTTCGAACACAGCGACCTCAACGCTGCCTGTCTACCAATTTCAGCACATCCGCAAATTACTTTAGTTTACAGGTACGTCCGAAGATTTGTTGTCTTCTGCTGGTACGTCTGACGGAGCTTCATCAGAAACTGGTACATCACCGTCTGCAGCAACAGGCGCTGTTTGTTCTGCAGCTTCCGCTGGCGCTAAGTTTGACCACTCGTCTTCTTGTTTTACAGAGTTAGCGGTTAAGCTACCTAAGAAGATGCTGATCAAGAAAAATAACGTGGCAAGTACAGTAGTAGACTTTGTTAAAAAGTTACCTGCACCGCTTGAACCAAATAGAGTTGCAGAAGCGCCCGCACCAAATGATGCGCCCATGTCTGAACCTTTACCTTGCTGAATTAACACTAAACCAATAAGTGCCAATGCAACGATTAAATATACTACGATTAAAATTTCGTACATGCTTGTTTCCTAAGCTACTGCGTTTTCACAAATAGCAGTGAATGATTCTACGTCTAAACTGGCACCGCCAATTAATCCGCCATCGATATTTTCACTACTAAACAATTCTTTACTATTTTCTGGCTTAACACTGCCGCCATATAAAATGCGAGTACTCATCGCAAGTTCATGGTTATAACTCATCAAAATTTGACGAATATTATAATGGACTTCCTCAGCTTGTTCACATGTCGCAGTTTTACCAGTTCCAATCGCCCAAACAGGTTCATAAGCAAATACCAAACTGTCTGAGAAGGACGGTAAAATGTCCATCACTGACTTAACTTGCTTAGTGATAACGTCTAGAGTTGCATCACTTTCACGTTCTTGTTCGGTTTCACCAACACAAACAATCGGAATTAAACCAGCGTCTAACGTCGCTTTAACTTTTTGTGCTACAACGTTGTCTGTTTCGCCAAACATTGCTCTTCGCTCCGAATGACCGATGATCACATAGTGACAACCGACTTCGCGTAACATTTGCGCCGATACTTCACCAGTGAATGCCCCAGACGATTGACTAGCTACCGACTGCGCACCTTTTTGTACGTCGCCAAACTCATCACCAAGATAAACAAAAGGTGTACACAAAACCGTTTCAACCTGTGATGCATCGAGTTCCGTCAAAGCGGGTAGCATTTCGGCCAATAAATCTCTGTTGCCGTTTAACTTCCAATTAGCAACAACTAAAGGTAATCGTGCAGACATTAAATCTCTCCGAGTTTTAAGGGGCGAGATAGTAACCAAACTCGCCAAAAGTTACAATAGATTGAATGCCTATTTATGCAAAAGCCTTAACCTTTTCGGCTACTTTTTCAGCAACCGCTTTAATTAGGTCCGCATCTTTGCCTTCTGTCATCACGCGGATCAGAGGTTCGGTACCAGATTTACGAATTAAAATACGACCGTCATCACCTAATTCTTTTTCAGCGTCGCTGATAGCAAGCTTAACTTCATCAACTTCTAGAGGGTATTTACTGGTGCCAACACGAACATTGATCAACACCTGTGGATATTTCTCCATACCCGCTTTTAGCTCAGAGAGTTTCATATCTGTTTCGACCATAGCCGCTAATATTTGAATTGCCGATACAATGCCATCGCCAGTAGGAATATGTTTTAAATTGATAACATGACCTGAGCCTTCGCCGCCAATTGACCAATTATTCTCTTTTAAAAGTTCCATTACATATCGGTCACCAACGTTGGCACGTTTAAATGGAATACTTAAGTTCTTAAGCGCAACTTCAAGGCCAAGGTTGGACATTAATGTGCCAACCACACCACCATTTAACTCGCCTTGTTTTAATGCATGTCGCGCAATGATAAAGACTAACTCGTCACCATCAACTTCAACACCTTTTTCATCAACCATGATGATGCGATCACCGTCGCCATCCAACGCTAAACCTACATCCGCGCCTTCTGCCAATACAATTTTTTGTAATGCTTTGGTGTTGGTCGCGCCGCATTCATCATTAATATTCAAACCGTCAGGCTGATTAAAAATTGGAATAACATCCGCTCCTAATTCTTTTAGTACGTTCGGTGCTATGTGGTAAGTTGCGCCATTGGCAGTATCGACTACGATTTTCATCCCTTTTAGCGACTCAGGTGCAAAGCGACTCTTACAGAATTCAATGTAACGTCCGGCAGCGTCGTTAATTCTAAATGCTTTACCTAAATCTTCAGAACTCACGCAAGTCATTTCTTGCTCCAGCATTCGTTCCATTTCAAGTTCCATTTCATCTGGTAACTTGGTGCCATCTTTAGAAAAGAATTTTATACCGTTGTCATAATATGGATTATGAGATGCGCTGATAACAATACCGGCGTCAGCACGGAACGTTTTTGTTAAATAAGAAATAGCCGGAGTTGGCATTGGACCTAATAACCCAGCGTCAACGCCTGCGGCAATCAAACCTGACTCGAGCGCTGTTTCCAGCATATAACCTGAAATACGTGTATCTTTACCAATGAGTACACGTTTGGTGCCATGATTAGCAAATACCTTACCGGCTGCCCAACCAAGCTTTAATGCAAATTCTGGTGTGATCGGCCCTTTTCCAACATATCCACGGATACCGTCCGTACCAAAGTATTTTTTACCCATTGTCTACTCCATAATTCATTGCATTAAATATTGTGATGGCTTGTTTTGTTTCTTTTACATCGTGTACGCGCAAGAT
This sequence comes from Gammaproteobacteria bacterium, assembly GCA_013373245.1. Classification (GTDB taxonomy): domain Bacteria; phylum Pseudomonadota; class Gammaproteobacteria; order Enterobacterales; family Alteromonadaceae; genus Psychrosphaera. The sequence goes on along the minus strand of JABXID010000037.1, from coordinate 1,960 downwards.
TTTAGCGCCTTTCGTTAACGCTAACGTTGCTGCGACAATACTGCTGTTTAATCTTTGCTCTACTGGTAAATCAAGCAAGTTGCCTAACATTGACTTGCGACTGATACCCGCCAGAATTGGCATATTAAAATTCAAAAATGAATCCATTTCGTTCAGCAATTGGTAATTATGCGCTAGCGTTTTTCCAAAGCCAAACCCCAAATCCAAAATAATTCGATGTTCATCTATTCCGGCGGTTTTACACGCGGCTATTTTATCAATAAAAAAGTCCCTAATGTCTTGTATTAAATCATTATATGTTGGATTTTTTTGCATAGTGCGCGGCGTGCCTTGCATATGCATCAAACACACAGGCACTTTCGACTGAGCTACAACTTCCATAGCTTGCGGCTGACTCAACGCACAAACGTCGTTTATAAGGTCAACACCTTCGTCGATGCCAGATTGCATAACATCAGCTTTACTTGTATCCAAAGATATAGCGCAATTGAATTCTTTTTTCAGCGCTTTAATAACCGGAATGACACGTGTTATTTCATCTTGAACAGATACTGCTGGCGCGCCAGGACGTGTCGATTCACCACCAATATCAATAATATCAGCACCATCATTTAACATGGCTTCAGCATGTCGCAACGCTAAATTGATATCTGAGTATTGGCCACCATCGGAAAACGAGTCTGGAGTTACGTTCAAAATCCCCATGAGTATAGGGCGTTCTGGGTTTATTAGATTGAGCTTTGTCATAAGTTAGGAGTTGATTTGTATTTATGCCGAACGACTAATAAAAGAAAGGCTCCTTACGGAGCCTTATCATATTAACTGGCTGGGTTTGTGTCAGGCTCTGAATTGCCTTTTGGCGCTTCTTTCTTTTCAGAGTTGCTAGCCTCATCACTTGAGTTGCCCGAGTTGTCAGAATCTTTTTTGTCGTCTGTCCAACCGGCTGGTTCTCTTACTGGCTTGCGCTCCATCAAGTCATCAATTTGCTTCGCATCTATGGTTTCGTATTTCATTAACGCATCTTTCATTGCGTGAAGAATGTCCATATTGTCTTTTAGAATTTGTTCTGCGCGTTGATAGTTACGATTTATAAATTCTTTGATTTCCGCATCAATAGCGCGAGCGGTTTCATCAGACATATTTAGAGACTTAGATGATGTTCTACCAAGGAATACTTCACCTTCTTCTTCGGCGTATAACATAGGTCCCATTTTAGGCGATAAGCCCCACTGAGTTACCATCTTACGAGCTAAGTCAGTTGCGCGTTCAATATCGTTCGATGCACCGGTTGATACTTTGTCTTCACCATAGATAATTTCTTCAGCGATACGACCACCGTATAAGCTCGAAATATTACTTTCTAAATGTTGTTTAGAATGACTAAATCTGTCTTTTTCTGGTAAGTACATGGTCACACCTAGCGCGCGACCACGTGGGATAATACTTACTTTATAAACTGGATCGTGCTCTGGCACTAATCGACCAACAATCGCGTGACCTGCTTCATGATATGCTGTCATTTCTTTTTCAGCGTCGTCCATCACCATGGTCTTGCGCTCGGCACCCATCATGATCTTATCTTTTGCTTTTTCGAAATCTTGCATGTCAACTAAACGCTTATTACCACGCGCTGCAAATAACGCTGCTTCGTTGACTAAGTTAGCTAAATCAGCACCGGAGAAACCTGGCGTACCGCGCGCAATTAATGCAGGTTCAACGTCTTTATCAATTGGAACCTTGCGCATATGCACTTTAAGGATTTGCTCACGACCTTTAATATCTGGTAAACCAACCACAACTTGACGATCGAAACGACCTGGACGTAATAACGCTGGGTCAAGTACATCAGGGCGGTTAGTTGCAGCAATAACAATAATGCCTTCGTTACCTTCAAAACCATCCATTTCAACCAACATTTGGTTTAAGGTTTGCTCACGTTCATCGTGACCACCACCAACAC
>JABXID010000091.1 GCA_013373245.1 Gammaproteobacteria bacterium | reverse complement strand
GTCATTGCATTTGGTAAAGACAAAACCAAGTTTTCGGAATTTTTAAAACCAGAACAATTGAATATCGTAAGTTCGATGGCTGAAGCGGTTGCTTTGTCGTTTTCATTGAGTGAGGCCGGCGATATTGTTCTTTTGTCACCGGCGTGTGCAAGTATCGACATGTATAAAAACTATCAACAGCGTGGCAACGAATTTAAGCAATTGGTACTAAAAACCATAGGTGAGCAAGAGTAATGAGCCGAATAGGGTTTGGTTTGGTCAGTTTGGCTAAACCAAAATTAACTTCAGAAACAATCAAGGAACCACAGAGTGTTTACGATCGTGGTTTGTTGTTTCTGGTGTTTGCTCTTATGTGTTTCGGTTGGGTTATGGTGACTTCAGCATCATTACCTGTCTCCGAAAAGCTTTATAACAATGAGTACTATATTTCTATAAAACATGCTGCATTCATCGTGATGTCATTGATGGCGTTGACTTTTGTTATCTTTTTTAAAATGGAATGGTGGCAACGGTTTAATATGTTGCTGCTGCTCGTTGCGGTTGTTCTATTAATTGCCGTGTTGCTCGTTGGCTCTACGGTCAATGGTAGTCGACGGTGGTTACCGCTTGGTATTTTTAATTTGCAGGCTGCTGAAGTAGCCAAGCTCTTTTTCTTTAGTTTTTTAGCCGGGTATTTGGTTCGCCAACATCAACAGTTACGTGAAAACGTTATCGGCTTTGCCAAACCTTTGGTGGTCTTTACGGTGCTGGCGATATTGTTATTAATGCAACCGGATTTAGGTACAGTCATTGTTATGTTTGTCACTACCGTGGCTCTACTGTTTTTAGCGGGGGCAAAAATCTGGCAGTTTATAGCGCTTATCGCTAGTGGCTTATTGGCAGTGTTAAGTTTGATTTGGTTGGAACCTTATCGAATGCGTCGAGTCACTTCATTTATTGACCCTTGGGCTGATCCATTTGGTAGTGGTTATCAGTTGACTCAGTCGCTGATGGCTTACGGGCGTGGTGACTGGTTCGGTTTAGGACTAGGCAATAGCATCCAAAAACTGGATTACCTGCCTGAGTCACATACCGACTTTATCGCCGCAGTTATCGCAGAAGAGACAGGATTTATTGGCCTGAGTATTGTGGTGATATTAATGGGGTATTTGGTTTTTAAGATATTAAAAATCGGCCGAAAAGCGATGGAGCAATCCGAGTTCTATAACGGCTTTTTTGCCTACGCAATTGGTATTTGGATTGCGTTTCAGGTGTTTGTTAACATTGGTGCAAGTGCGGGAATGTTGCCGACGAAAGGATTAACGTTACCCTTCATATCCTATGGTGGTAGTAGCTTAATTGTATTTAGTGTGGCTATTGCGGTTGTTTTACGTATTGATTATGAACTGAGATTTGCCGAGCAGAATAGAGAAGCGGCAGTTGGTGGTGAACGCCATGAATAAAACGGCTGTTATTATGGCTGGAGGTACCGGCGGACATATTTTTCCTGGCTTAGCACTGGCGCACGAACTGCAGCAGGCTGGTTGGCAAGTACACTGGATGGGAACGGTCGATAGAATGGAAGCCGACATTGTTCCTAAATATGACATTCCTCTTCACTTTATTGATGTAAAAGGTGTAAGAGGTAATGGCTTAAAACGCTTATTGTCGATGCCCTATATGCTGCTCAACGCTGTGTTACAAGCGCGTAATATTTTTAAGACTTTAAAACCCAATTTGGTGATTGGTTTTGGTGGATACGCATCGGGCCCAGGAGGAATAGCGGCAAAATCACTTGGTATTCCATTGGTGATACATGAGCAGAACGCCGTGCTTGGCATGACCAATAAATACCTTTCAAAGGTGGCAAATCAAACGTTATTGGCGTTTCCTCTAGCCAATGGTAGTAAAAAACAGTTTGAGGTGGTTGGCAATCCAGTTAGACACGACATTGTAAAACTGCATCAGCAAGCCAAGAGACATTTAAACCAGCAATCAAAATTTGAGTTATTAGTGGTTGGTGGCAGTCTAGGCGCAAAGGCGCTTAACGACGCGCTACCAGAGATATTTACTGAACTTGGCAAAAACCATGCGCTTAATATTGTGCATCAAGCCGGAAAAGGCAAAGCTAACCCGGTGGAAAGTGCCTATCAAAGTTTAGTCACAAAAAAGGCTCCAAACGACTTTAGTTACCGCGTCAATGAGTTTATTGACGACATGCCAGCACAATTAGCGTCAGCCGATTTGGTTATTTGTAGAGCGGGGGCGCTAACGGTTTCGGAATTGGCTGCTTCTGGTAATGTTGGTGTATTTGTGCCTCTACCTCATGCAGTAGATGATCATCAAACGGCAAATGCTAATTGGTTGGTTAATTCTGACGCAGGTTTGTTGGTACCGCAGTTAGAATTAGATAAAAAAATGTTAAATGTGTTAACACAGTTGTTAACAGAGCCTTCAAGAATTAATACAATGCAACAAAACGCAGCAGAAAAAGCGGTGGTTAATACTACTGCTCGGATGTTGTCGCTGTGTGAACAATACGGAAAGAAGTAATTGAGTATTCAAGATAAATTTATTAACCCTGCGATGCGTCGCTTACAAACCATACATCTTATTGGTATTGGTGGCGCGGGTATGGGAGGCATTGCCGAAGTATTATTAAATGAAGGGTATCAAGTTGCAGGCTCTGACATTAATGCCAATACGGTAGTGCAGCGTTTAAGAAAATTAGGTGCAAGAATTCATATAGGCCATGATGCTAAAAACTTGCAAGACGCCAGTGTTGTCGTAGTTTCCAGTGCGATTGATGAAAGTAATGTAGAAATTATCGAAGCCCGCAAACACCGTATCCCTATCGTACGCCGCGCTGAAATGTTAGCAGAATTGATGCGTTTTCGTTTCGGTATTGCGATTGCCGGTACACACGGTAAAACGACTACCACCAGTTTAATAGCCAGTATTTTTGCTGAAGCGAAAAAAGATCCAACTTTCATCATTGGCGGCTTGCTTAACAGTGCGGGAACTAATGCCCGTCTTGGTAGCAGTAATTATTTAATTGCTGAAGCGGATGAAAGTGACGCGTCGTTTTTACATTTACAACCAATGATTTCTGTAGTGACCAATATTGAAGCGGATCACATGGAAACCTATGGTGGTGACTTTGCTCAAATGAAAAAAACCTACGTGGATTTTTTACACAACTTACCATTTTACGGGGTTGCCACCATGTGTGGAGATGATCCTGTGGTGCAAGAGCTTATTCCGAGCATTGGCCGCCGAGTGGTTACTTATGGTTTTGAACCTAACAACGATTATGTGATCAGTGAGTTTGAGCAAACTGAAATTCGCAGTAAATTCAAAGTAAGTTATCAAGGCACTGAGATTTATATATCGCTAAATATGCCTGGCGTCCATAATGCGTTAAATGCGACAGCAGCATTAGCTGTAGCTCGAGAAGAGGGCATTGAAGAAGGTTATATTGTAACAGCACTCGAGAAATTTGAAGGGATCGGTCGTCGTTTCCAACAATACGGTGATTTTGAAACCGGCCGCGGTGAAGTTAAGTTGATGGATGATTACGGTCATCATCCGACAGAAGTTGCAGCCACCATTAAATCGATTAGAGCGGCATGGCCAGAAAAGCGACTGGTAATGTGTTATCAACCTCATAGGTACAGTCGTACACGAGATCTTTACGATGATTTCACCAAAGTATTAAACGACGTCGATTGTTTATTGTTATTGGAAGTTTACCCAGCAGGTGAACAGCCAATCGCGGGTGCCGATAGTCGCAGCCTAGCGCAGTCGATTCGTCAACGTAACAAAGTTGATCCTATTTATGTGGCAGAGCCTGCCGACTTGCCTGCAGAGTTATCGAATATCGTGCAAGACGGTGATGTGGTTATCACGCAAGGTGCAGGCAATATTAACTCAGTATTACAAACCCTAGTGGCATGTGAGATGAAAATTGAGAAATTAGCTGAGGTCACTGAGCTATGAATAACAATCAACAATCAACCATGAGTGAATTTGGTAAAGTAGCAGTCATGTTTGGTGGTGATTCTGCTGAGCGTGAAGTGTCTTTAAATTCAGGCAAAGCGGTTTTAACGGCGCTGCAAAAACAAGGTATAGACGCTCATGCGTTTGATCCTAGCGAACAACCGTTACATCAATTGATTGAACAGAAGTTTGATCGAGTCTTTATCGTATTGCACGGTCGAGGTGGTGAAGATGGCTCTTTGCAAGGTGCCTTGTCATTTATGTCGTTACCTTTCACAGGGTCCAATGCACAAGGCTCCGCCTTTGCTATGGATAAAGTCCGCAGTAAGTATCTTTTTTTAGGCGGTAATATACCTACCGCCCCATTTGTTGTGGTCAACAAAACTGATGAGTTTGATTGTGCTGAAATTTTAGCGCAATTAAATAACAAAGTGATGGTGAAGCCCGCCAATGAAGGTTCGAGCATTGGCATGTCGGAAGCGCATTCTGCACAGGAATTACAATCCGCGATAGAAAAAGCTTTTGAGTACGATAGAGAGGTTTTAGTCGAGCAGTGGGTAACCGGTCGCGAAGTAACCGTATCAATTTTAAATGGTAAAGCGTTGCCAATTATAGAGATGCGCACCACTCACGAGTTTTATGATTACGATGCAAAATATTTAAGTGGTGATACTGAGTATTTGTGTCCTGCACCGTTAGATCAAGCATTGACCAATAAGATACAAGATATTGCTTTGCAAGCGTTCCATATTGTATCAGCCTCTGGATGGGGACGTGTTGATTTCATAATAGACGAAAATCAACAGCCAAATGTATTGGAAGTTAATACAGTACCGGGCATGACGGAAACTTCCTTGGTACCAAAAGCGGCAGCGGCGGAAGGAATAAATTTTGAGCAGTTAGTAACGAGCGTTCTTAAGAGCACCCTTTAATGACGGATGAAATTGTTAAAATTTGGAAAAGTTCAAGCTTTATAGTTGGAATTGTTTTCTTTTTAACAGTTATTTTCTTCATTATTTGGGGGTATAATGCGCTGTTTGATTGGGCGGAAGATCGTAACGATGCGCCTATTGATCAAGTGGTTGTTTTTGGACAGTTTAATTACATTGACAAACAAGAGCTTGAACAACAAATTCGAAAGAAATTAGACGGCAGCTTTTTCACGTTAGATGTAGAAAAGTTGCAAGATAAAATTGAAGAAAACCCGTGGGTTTATAGCGTTTCTATTCGCAAAGAGTGGCCAAAACGGATCAATGTATTTGTAATGGAGCAAGATGCTTTTGCGGTGTGGAATAATGACTTGTTGTTGAATAAGTTTGGGGATGTGTTTTACGCCAATGGCGTTGATGTTGACCAAGAATTGCCACGACTGTATGGCCCAGAAGGCAATGAAAAAGACGTACTGCAAGGATATTTAGACATGCAGTACTTATTGAATATTCATAATTTTAGCATCAGCGAATTGGTGTTATCTGAACGTTACGCTTGGCAGCTTTGGTTGCAACGTGGCGTTCAATTGAATTTAGGTCGTTCGGATAAAATAACGCGTTTACAACGCTTTATCGATTTGTACCCATTACTGACGAACGACAAAAAAGAAAAATTGGCAAAAGTAGATTTACGTTATGACATCGGATTAGCGGCGTCATGGCAACAATAAATAATAATTATTAGTGCGATAAGCGAAATATATGAACTCAAGCGCAAAAGCTACGGACAGAAATTTAATTGTTGGTTTAGATATAGGCACATCTAAAGTTGCAGCCGTGGTTGGTGAAATAACACCAGATCAGCAAATTAGCATCGTTGGTGTGGGTCATCATGTCAGCCAAGGTATGGATAAAGGCGGTGTTAATGATCTTAATTTAGTCATTGAATCTGTCCAACGCGCGGTTAATGAAGCTGAGTTAATGGCCGACTGTCGTATTTCGTCTGTATACCTTGCAATTAGCGGCAAGCACATCGCCTGTCAAAACGAAAGTGGCATGGTGCCAATTAATGACAGCGAAGTTATATCGGATGATGTCGAAAACGTTATTCACGCTGCTAAAGCCGTTCCTATGGCGGCTGAACGCAAAATGTTACACGTATTGCCGCAAGAATTTTCAGTGGATATGCAAGAGGGTATAAAGAGTCCTGTTGGTATGTCTGGCGTGCGAATGGAAGCTAAGGTGCATATTGTCACTTGTTCCAACGACATGGCAAAGAACATCGTAAAATGTATAGAGCGTTGTGAGTTGTCGGGTGACCAATTAATTTTTGGAGCTTTGGCATCAAGTTATTCGGTACTTACTGATGATGAAAAAGAATTAGGTGTATGCGTTGTCGATATGGGCGGCGGCACGTTAGACATCGCAATATACGCAAACGGTGCTATTCGACATACCGCGGTACTGCCAATTGCTGGCAATCAAGTCACTAATGACATTGCAAAAATTTTTCGCACCCCAATATCTCAAGCGGAAGATATTAAAGTTAAATATGGCGCGGCTTATCGTAATTTGGCCAGCGCTGAAGAAAGTATAGAAGTTCCTAGTGTTGGAGGCCGACCGTCGCGTACAATGTCACGTCATACGTTAGCGGAAGTTATCGAACCTCGATATCAGGAAATATTTGAGCTGATTTTGGATGAAATTCGAAAATCGGGCTTGGAAGATCAGATTGCAGCAGGCATAGTATTGACAGGGGGCACGTCAAAAATGACAGGTGCTGTTGAATATGCCGAACAAGTCTTCCAAATGCCAGTTCGAGTTGGTACGCCTGTAGGCGTTAAAGGACTGACTGAATATGTACAAGATCCTAGCTATGCCACTGCTGTTGGATTGTTGTTATATGGAATGGAAAAACAACAATCACACGAAGAAGAAAAGAGCACTAGCTGGTGGAGTCGGATCGTTAGTTGGTTCAAGGGCGAATTTTAAAAGTTTTAGACGGAGAGTATGACAATGTTTGAGTTGATGGATAATCATAACGAAGAAGCGGTCATTAAAGTATTTGGCGTAGGTGGCGGCGGCGGTAACGCTGTTGATCACATGGTAAAAGAATCAATTGAAGGTGTAGACTTTATTGCTGCAAATACCGATGCGCAAGCATTGCGTAAGTCAGAAGCAGGCATGACTCTACAATTAGGCTCTGAGGTGACTAAAGGGCTTGGTGCTGGTGCAAACCCAGACATAGGTCGTCAATCGGCGATTGAAGATAGAGATAACATTGCAGCAGCGATGGAAGGTGCCGATATGATATTTATCGCTGCAGGTATGGGCGGTGGTACAGGCACGGGTGCTGCACCAATCGTAGCCGAAGTTGCCAGAAGCTTAGGAATTTTAACCGTAGCTGTGGTGACTAAGCCGTTTAACTTTGAAGGTAAAAAACGCCTTGGTTATGCAGAGCAAGGCATTGAAGAGTTAGAGCGTAACGTAGATTCACTAATAACGATCCCAAATGACAAATTGTTAAAAGTATTAGGGCCAAAAACGAGTTTGTTGGATGCCTTTAAAGAAGCAAACAACGTTCTTTTAGGTGCGGTTCAAGGTATTGCAGAACTAATTACACGTTCGGGATTGATCAACGTTGACTTTGCAGACGTACGTACCGTTATGTCAGAAATGGGCACGGCAATGATGGGTACAGGTTGGGCATCTGGTCCAGATCGTGCACAAGAAGCAGCAGAATCTGCAATCGCTTCTCCGTTACTTGAAGATATCGATTTAGCGGGTGCAAAAGGTATCTTGGTTAATGTAACAGCGGGTATGGACTTGACGATTGAAGAGTTCGACACCATAGGTAATACAGTTAAAGCGTTTGCCTCTGAAAATGCGAACGTGGTTGTTGGTACTGTAATCGACATGGAAATGGAAGATGAATTGCGCGTAACCGTTGTTGCGACAGGTATCGGTGGCGATAAACGTGCTGATATTTCTTTGGTTCAGTCTTCTCCAATGTCAAGCTCAGTAGGGTCTTCAGGTCAAGCATTAGCAAATGCACAAGCGAAACCTGCGGCACAGCCAATGCAAGAGCAAGCGACTTTATTAGAGCCAGAAGCAGAAGTAAAAAAAGAAGAAGAGAATTATTTCGATATTCCAGCGTTTTTAAGAAAACAGGCTGACTAAAAAATAACCACTTGTTAACAGGTCGGATTTGCTATATTATCCGACCACTTGGTCTAAATTTTTTTGTTGAATTAAATAGCGAGAAAAAACAAATACATGATTAAACAACGCACTATCAAATCAGCAGTTACTTCAACTGGTATTGGATTACACAAGGGGGAGAAGGTTACTTTAACCTTGCGACCTGCAGCAGAGAATACAGGTATTGTATTCCGCCGTGTTGATCTTGAACCTGTTGCTGAGTTCGTATCTGCACCTGAATTGGTAGGGGATACGCAAATGTGTACGTGTTTAATTAACGAGCAAGGTCAGCGTTTGTCTACAACAGAACACTTAATGGCTGCTATTGCTTCACTTGCTATTGATAATTTGATTGTCGAAATTGATGCCGCTGAAATTCCAATTATGGATGGTAGCTCTTTGCCATTCATATACTTGTTACAGCAAGGCGAGATTGTTGAGCAAAATGCTCTGCGTCGTTACATCAAAGTAACGAAACCAATTCGCGTTGATTTAGGCGATAAATGGGCTGAATTGAGACCATACGATGGTTTTAAAGTTGATTTCCAAATTGAATTTGAACATCCAATTATTTCTCAGTCTTCTCAACGTGTTAGCGTTGATATTACGGCGGATAATTTTTTAAAACAGGTCAGTCGCGCGAGAACCTTTGGTTTCATGCGTGATATCGAATACCTAAGAAATAATAACTTAGCGCTTGGTGGCAGCATGGATAATGCGATTATTCTTGATGAGTACCGAGTGTTAAACCCTGACGGTTTGCGTTACGACGATGAATTCGTAAAACACAAAATTTTAGATGCCGTTGGCGATTTATATATGACAGGTAAACCTCTACTTGCAGAGTTTGTTGCATACAAATCGGGACACGACTTAAATAACCGTGTTTTGGTTGAGTTAATGAACAACCCTGACTGTTGGGAATACATCACATTTGATGATGAGTCACCTGAGCTTGTGTCAGAGAGTTTGCCGCAATTGGCTTAATCGATAAAAATTAAAAAGAACGCAATCCAATGATTGCGTTTTTTTATGCCTTTTTTCTCATTGATTACAAGCTGTAAACCCTGAGGTGCAGTGCGATAAAATATGTAAACTAATCTTTCCCAAATCCTTAAAAATTTCGTTTTCTACAAAATTAACCGCAATTAAATTGCTCTGATATATTCAGTGCCATAATTATTACAGCTGCTTTAGCAGTTACTGAGGATAAAAGTATGGCTGATTTATTTGACAATCCAATGGGGTTAGACGGTTTCGAGTTTGTAGAATTTTGCGCACCTGAGCGCGGTATTTTAGAACCAGCATTCGAAGCAATGGGGTTTACAAAAGTTGCTGAGCATAAGTCAAAGCAAGTTGAATTATGGCGCCAAGGTGACATCAATTTTATTACTAATTATGAAAAAAACTCTCACGCATATTATTACGCACAAGAGCATGGCCCATCGGCATGTGGTTTGGCTTTTCGCGTAAAAGATGCTCAGTTTGCTTATAAAGAATGTTTACGGAAAGGTGCGCAACCGGTACAAATTGAAACAGGTGCGATGGAACTTCGACTACCAGCTATCAAAGGTATTGGTGGTGCAACTCTTTACTTAATTGACCGTTACGAAGGCACAAATACCATCTACGATATCGACTTTAACTGGTTAGAAGGTGTTGAACGTCACCCTGAAGGGTGTGGTTTCCATACGTTAGATCATTTAACCCACAATGTTTACCGTGGACGTATGGATTATTGGGCGAAATATTATGAAGACTTATTCAACTTCCGTGAAATTCGCTACTTTGATATTAAGGGTGAGTACACTGGGTTGTTATCAAAAGCGATGACAGCGCCTGACGGAAAAATTCGTATTCCTCTAAATGAAGAAGCCGCCGGTGGTGGCGGTCAAATTGAAGAGTTTTTGATGCAGTATAACGGTGAAGGTATTCAACATATCGCCTTTGCGTGTGACGATTTAATTGCTTGTTGGGATAGACTTAAAAAGCAAGGTGTTAAGTTTATGACTGCTCCTCCAACGACTTATTATGAAATGTTAGAAGAGCGTTTGCCAGGTCATGGAGAGCCGGTAGATCAACTTCAACCTCGAGGTATTTTGTTGGACGGAACAACCGAAGGTGGTCAACCTCGCTTGTTGTTACAGATATTCTCTGAAACGACCTTAGGCCCTGTTTTCTTTGAATTTATTCAGCGTAAAGAAGACGATGGTTTTGGCGAAGGTAACTTTAAAGCATTATTTGAATCGATTGAACGTGATCAATTAGCGCGTGGCGTGATCAACGAATAAGCTTATAAATATCCGGATAGGAGATTATTATGAAAACCACAGGTATTCATCACGTAGCGTATCGTTGCAAAAATGCCAAACAAACGATGGAGTTTTATCGTGATTTGTTAAACATGGAGTTTATGTTAGCAATCGCCGAAAACGAAGTGCCGTCGACGAAAGAGCCCGATCCTTACATGCATATCTTCATGGATGCGGGTCGTAATAACGTGTTGGCGTTTTTTGAAATCCCAAACTCACCTGAAATGGGCCGCGATAATAATACACCGGAATGGGTTCAACATATTGCGTTTCAAGTAGAGTCGGTAGATGAGTTGTTAGAGGCAAAGCAAAAGCTTGAAGATGCCGGAGTAGATGTTTTAGGACCTACAGATCACACGATTTTTAAATCAATTTACTTTTTTGATCCAAATGGACACCGTATCGAACTTGCAGCAAATACCGGTAAACCAGGAATGTTAGCTGAATTAAAACGTGTTTCAGTAGATATGTTGGATGAATGGGATAGGACAAAAAAAGCCCCTCAACATGCCGCATGGTTGCACGATGGCAGTGACTTTACTAAGTCTTAAGCTTTAGCTTAATTTATACAGTAAAGGGCAACACAGTCTAATCAAAAAGCAGAGTACATGATTGTGCTCTGCTTTTTTTTATTGTGGCAACTTGCGTAATTCGTCTTACTCATAAAATGACGTTTTGCAAAGTTTTCCACAATCGATGATCTTTTGTTTGTATTTGGCGTAAATAAAACTAAGCCTGTACGCAAGATATAGACAGAGATTTAGTGAGCACAGACAAACACGTATTATATTGGCATTTGAATGACTATCGTATGGCGAATAATCTGGTGTATTCGTCATTGGGAGATGATGTCGCTTCTTTTAGTGCCGTTGCTTTTATTCCTCCAGCAAAACAAAGAGTAAATAGATATCGACTGTTGGATATCGGTGAGCACCGTTATAAAGCCCTAGTTTCCAGTCTTCAACTTTTATCGAGTAAATATCAACAGAAGGGCTCGAAACTACAGATAAGTGATCTCGATGAGTTTCAAGTATTGTCCAACATCTTAAATCACTCAGCCATCAATTGTGTGATGCGAACTCGTCAGTGTGGTTTTGATGAACGACAAGTTTGGCAAAAACTCAAACTAACCTTCCCAGATGTAGAATTTGTCGAGGTAGATAACCACACTTTGTTGCGACCTTCCAATATTGAACCGATGAATGACTCTTGGCCAATGAGTTTCAGCAAATTTAAAAAGAAAATGCCCGATGTTACGGACCTAGACTTTGTTTTAAAACCGGAACCCGCAACCTTGCCGCCAGCGTTAAATCTGTCGCTTGATGATAATTTTATAAAATTACCCGATATTGATTTAGTCGTTGATAATGCAAGTGACGAAGCGAGAATCGATGAATTATTGGCAACACAACACCTTGAACAATATTTTTCGTCGAGCTTTCCACAATCCTATAAACAAACACGAAATGCATTGATGGGAGCGTCTAACTTTACCGGACTGTCAGCGTTTTTATCCTTAGGGTTAATCTCGGTTCACCAAGTCGTAAATGCCATAAAACGTTATGACATTCAGTACGGTAGCAACGAAGGTACTGACTGGATCTGTTTTGAGTTGTTATGGCGAGACTACTTTTTTTGGTTAAGCATGTTTTACCAAAAACAGCTCTTTTTGTTTGGCGACATACAACAAAACAAACCATTACTTAGTTTTTATCCAGAAAAGTTTGTCGCTTGGTGCACAGGCACTACACCTTGGCCTTTAGTAAATGCATGTATGAAACAACTCAATACCACAGGTCATATGTCGAATCGAGGAAGACAAATCGTTGCCAGTTGTTTAGTTAACGAGTTGTCGATTGATTGGCGTTATGGCGCAGCCTATTTTCAACAGCAATTGGTGGATTATGATGTCGCCAGTAATTGGGGGAATTGGCAATATATAGCGGGTGTTGGCACAGACCCTCGTGGTGGACGTCACTTTAACGTCGAAAAACAGACTCAATTGTTTGACTCTGATGGCTCTTTTCGACGTTACTGGTTAGGGGATGATTTTGAAAAGGTCTATCAAAAAGAACAAAATGATTATAACGGCTGGCCGATGTTTGATGAACAAACAAGTGTTGGAATAGGTGAGTAATCATGGCAAAAACATTGCGCCTTATATTGGGAGATCAGCTCAACGCTAGCCATTCTTGGTTTAAACAAAAACAACATGATGTTGTTTACCTTATAGCCGAGCTGCGACAAGAAACCGATTATGTGCCTCATCATGGACAAAAGATCTATGCGTTTTTTATGGCGATGCAACAGTTTGCACAAGCTTTGCAGCAAGCAGGTCACAAGGTTCAATATTTAATGTTAGATGAAACCAACGAATATGAGAGCCTGCCTGAGCTCATTACCAAAAAATGTGAAGAGCTCGATATTACAGCTTTTGAGTATCAACAACCGGATGAGTGGCGGTTGCATCAGCAGTTAAATCAATTGTCTGAAACCGCAAGTTTTAACTGCCGATGCGTTGAGAGCGAACACTTTTTACTGCCATTTGCCAATCTCGATAAGTACTTTAAAACAGGTACACGACACCGTATGGAAAGTTTTTATCGCAAAATGCGTAAAGAAACCGGTTATTTGATGCAGTTTGATAAACCGGAAGGTGGCAAGTGGAATTACGATGCCAATAATAGGGAGGCATTTAATCAACAAGCGATTGATGAGCTGCCGGAAATTTTCGATATTGAAAATCGTGATAAAGCTATTTTTGACCGAATAGTTAAGCAAAAAATTAAATCGATTGGCACCTTGCCAGAGTCTATAAACTGGCCAGTTAATCGCACACAGTCGCGGCAGTTGTTACACTTTTTTTGTCGAGAGCAACTCAATCGATTTGGTTCCTATCAAGATGCTATGACTTGCCAAGCAGATGACAAGTGGGGCTTGTATCACTCAAGGTTATCCTTTGCCATGAACAGTAAAATGCTGTCCCCCAAGGAAGTTATCGAAGTAGCGCTGGACTATTACCATAACGATGATTTTGATATTGACTTGGCGCAAATCGAAGGCTTTATTCGGCAAATATTAGGCTGGCGAGAGTTTGTTCGTGGCATCTATTGGTTGAACGTTGCAGATTATGGGCAGTTAAATTATCTGCACCACACAACTCAATTACCTAAGTATTTTTGGACCGGTCAAACCAAGATGCGTTGTATGTCGCATTGTTTAACACAATCACTGGACAACGCATATGCGCATCACATTCAGCGTTTGATGGTTATAGGCAATTTTTGTTTGTTGACTGGAATTCATCCAGATGACGTTGATTTATGGTATTTGTCGGTTTACGTAGACGCCATTGAATGGGTGGAACAACCAAATACCCGAGGCATGAGTCAGTTTGCCGATGGCGGATTGATTGCTAGCAAACCTTATATTTCCAGCGGTCAGTATATCAATAAGATGAGTGACTATTGTCAGCATTGTCATTATAAGGTGAAACAAAAGACGGGTAACTTGGCGTGCCCATTCAATAGCTTGTATTGGCATTTTTTGTATCGGCACAAAGACAAGTTTGAAAACAACCCTAGATTAGGTTTTACCTACAATACTTGGCACAAAATGAATCCAGAGCAGCAACAGGTGGTGTTGGAACAAGCCGATTCTTACCTTGAGCAACTGGACGATTTATGATGATATCGGTACATAAGAAGTAATTGTAAAAGCCGTGGTAATGTTTATTAATAACGTTACCAATTAATCGAAACCATGAGTCCAAGATGAATTTAACCGATCCCAACTTACTCAAACGTCATGCTTATATAGATGGCAATTGGCAACGGAGCAATAGTACGTTTCCAGTTGTTAACCCAGCAACCAACGAACTCATTGCCGACGTATCAGATTTGTCGGAGGTAGAAGCTGAAGCTGCGGTGATAGCGGCTCATATTGCCTTACCTAATTGGTCAGCGAAATCAGCAAGTGAACGTTCAAAGTTATTGAATAAATGGTTTCAGTTAATGATGCTTCATCAAAATGATTTAGCAATACTTTTAACGTCGGAGCAGGGCAAACCGCTAGCTGAAGCCAAGGGCGAAATAGCGTACGGAGCGGGTTACATCGAGTGGTTTGCCGAAGAAGCAAAGCGCGTATATGGCGATACCATTCCTGCACCTTCAAATGACAAACGCATAGTCGTTATCAAGCAACCTGTTGGCGTGGTGACAGCAATTACTCCGTGGAACTTCCCTAATGCCATGATTGCTCGAAAAGCAGCAGCTGCGCTTGCCGCCGGTTGTACATTCGTAGTGCGTCCTGCCAGTCAAACGCCATTATCCGCATTGGCGATGGCAGAGTTGGCGGAGCGAGCAGGTATTCCGCCTGGCGTATTTAACGTGATTGTTGGCACCGATGCACAAGGTATCGGCAAGGTATTGACTCAACATAAGCTGGTGGCAAAATTTACCTTTACTGGTTCTACCCCTGTGGGGAAAAAGTTATTAGCACAATGTGCAGCGCGTGTGAAAAAAGTATCAATGGAGCTTGGTGGTAATGCCCCGTTTATTGTATTTGATGATGCAGATATCGACGCCGCAGTTGATGGTGTCATCGCTTCCAAGTACCGAAACGCAGGACAAACCTGTGTATGTACTAATCGTATATTTGTTCAACACAGTGTATTAAAAACATTCGCATTTAAGTTGGCGGCGGCGGTTGATAAGTTAAACCTTGGTAACGGTTTAAATGAAAATGTTGATATTGGCCCTTTGATCAACGAGCAAGCAGCACATGATGTACATTCATTAGTAACAGAGTCAGTACAAGCTGGGGCAACTGTGGTGCTAGGCGGTACGGCACCAGTAGATAACTTTTACAAACCAACTATTTTGTCAAATGTCACAAATGAAATGGCAATTGCCCAAAATGAAATCTTTGGCCCTGTCTCTGCTCTAATCGGCTTTCAAACTGAGCAAGAGGTTATCGAACTGGCAAATGCGACAGAATTCGGTTTAGCCGCTTATTTCTATTCAAGGGATATTGGCCGCGTTTGGCGAGTGTCAGAAGCGCTAGAATATGGCATGGTCGGCATCAATGAAGGGATAATTTCAAACCCTGCAGCGCCGTTTGGAGGAATAAAACAATCGGGGTTTGGCCGCGAAGGCTCTAAATACGGATTAGAAGATTACCTTAACATCAAATATTTATGCATGGGGGCATTAAATAATTAACGATATTTACGCTGAGTTTACAATTTGGCTTTCGTAGGTGACAAACAAACTGAACTAAAAAGGCATACGCTGAGTTGTCTTTGACAATAAGGTCTATAATAGTTTTATTCACTTCTCAGCGGTGTCTTACTATGCGGTTGTCAAATTTGGTGTTGGTTTCAGTATTTTTGTTGGTTACAAATTATAGTAAAGGTAATACCTCCAATATCGAAGTAATTGCTATTGAATATCCGCCTTTTACAACACTGCTAGACAATAACGGTGGATTAGCATTTAAGTTGTTAAACTCAGCAGTTACTGACAAAACCGTGAAGTTTGTGCCGTTATTTCTGCCGCCAGCTAGAGCTGGAAAATATCTAAAAGAAAATGACTGGTGTGGCTCGTTTTATCCACCGCCAATTGAGCTGCAAGCAAAAAAGTTACAATTATCGTCGGAAAATATAAGACTTGGATTAGTTCGAAAGCGGCAAGAACAACCTTTTCATTGGCAAGAACTTGACGAACTCTCAGGTAAAACAGCTGTGATCCTTCGAAATAGCAAGAGTTCTGAATTTAGTCGGCAGTTTTTGGCTGCTGGCATAAAGCTAGGGTATGTCGAAACGGTTCAAGCGGGTATTCAAATGGTTTTATTAGACCGAGTCGATTTTAGCTTTGCCGATAATGTTACATTTGAGTTGTTGGAGAATAAAAATAAACAGAAGTTACAGTTTTCTCAAAGCTCGTTATCAGAAACAAAAGTTAGTATTTTTATTAGCGAAAAATGCTTTCAACAACATAGAACAAAATTTCAAGGGATGACGGTTGTTGGTTTGTAATGTATTGATTTAAAAGTGAATATTTTTATGAGTTTAAAGGCTTTATCCGTGAGGGAGAGGGAGATGGATAGGTCGGAGAGACTGGATTTACTACTGGCATCTGCCTTACTATGTTCGCAATTTAACCATCGAAAATGCCAGAACTTATGCGATAACTGCCTTTAAACAACAATTGATTGTTGATGAGGTTAACATCATAAATACTCGTCCTTATCCAGACTTCCAAAGTAATTCAGACGGCATTGGCGGTGGACCAAATACCATCATCACAAATACCTACATTGATACTTGGGACGATGGCATTAAGTTATATAAAAACAAATTTCTTCATAGATAATGTAACCATAATACACAATCAGAATGGTGCACCGTTTCAGTTAGGGTGGACCAGCAAAAGTTCTACCAAGCACAAACTGAAAAACATTGTTGTTAAACCAAAATACAGAAAAAACAACAAAATGTTTAACTTGAGCTTGTTTGCCAACTCAGGCGGGAATGTCGATGTTAACGTTGAATTGTCGAAGCTCAACATCAGTTATCCGGATTATTTGATATTCCACAAATGCCAAAGCAATGGCCAACTGCCTTTGGTTTATCTAAACGGTGCTCAGTCCCAATTGACGTTACGTGGCAGTGAGCTAGATCTGTTGCCATTCAAACAAGCCAAAGCATCTTGTGGTAACGGCCAAATACAATTGGACGCAAAAAGTTAGATTTACATGACCTTCGAGCGGACTCTTTCAATTTGCTTCGATTGAGTCATAAAACTGTACAATTTAATCATCTTACAATAATATCTATTTCATTATTGTAAGATGATTCAATAGGCTAAGAGTAGAGCGATATGGCTGTTCTAGAAAGGAATAACAACTTATCTCAACGTATGACCCAAGAGTTGGGGAAACTCATTGTTTGCGGCGAGTATTCACAGCAAAACGGTTTACCGTCAGAAGCAGAGTTATGTGAACAATATGGTGTTAGTCGCACCGCGGTTCGCGAAGCAGTAAAAATGCTGACAGCTAAAGGCCTGATCTCTAGTCGTCCGCGCCAAGGTATTCGCGTAATGGACGAAGAAGAATGGAATATTCTTGATTCAGACGTTTTAAAATGGTCATTAGAGGGCACGCCAACCCTAGCCGTATTAAAAGAATATCTGCAAATGCGTATCGCGATTGAACCTGAGGCCGCATCATTGGCCGCTCGTTTTGGTACCGACGAAAAAATTGCAGCGATTGAATCCGCACTGAATCGTATGGCAGAAGCGGTTGAGTCTGGTAACAAAGAAGCTGAACTGGCCGCAGACATCGATTTCCACATCGGCATTTTATACGCCAGTGAAAACCGCTTTTACATCCACATGCGTGACTTTACTCGCACTGCACTGAATGCCAGTGTTCGTAGCACCAGTCAAATCAAAGGTGGTACAAACGATTTGATTGAAGATCACGGTAAAGTGTTGAACGCAATAAAAGCGAGAAACCCAGAAAGAGCAAAAAACAGCATGTTTTTGTTAATTGACGAAGCTCTAACCTTCATCGAGCAGAAATTGATGGAACAACAGTAAGCATCAAATAGATTAAAAATAGCCAACGTCATGTTGGCTTTTTTGTGGGATAGTCCCTTCTGTTTCAAAAAGTAAATCCAGCCACCAAAAACACCACAAAATTTTTCATTCGCTAGTTGATGTTTTAATTGTATTATAATGTGTTCACTGTAATTGTAAAAAGTATTATAGGGTACATATCAATGGCGCTGCGTTATTCGTTAAGTTTGTTAGCTTCTATCAGCTTAATGTCACTAGTTGGTTGTTCAAAACTGGCTACAGAATCAAGTGAAGAAATGGCAACTCCAGAAAAGCCAAGTATTATTTTTATCTTAGCGGATGATATAGGTTTTAATGACTTGTCGGTCAATGGGCAACAGAGTTTTGATACGCCAAATCTTGATGCATTGGCAGCAGAGGGGGTTAACTTCACTAACTTTTACGCAGGCTCTGAGGTGTGTGGTCCTTCCCGTAGCGTATTAATGACTTGTCAGCACAACGGTCGCACACCTGTTCGAGCAAATTTTATGACCATCAAGCAACCTGACGGTTCTAAGCAGTTTAAAGGCCGCAGTTTTTATCCAGAAGAAGTGTTAGTTTCTGAAGTGTTAAAAGATGCAGGCTATCGAACGGATATCGTTGGTAAATGGGGCTTGGGCGAAATTGATGATACAGGTCATCCAAACAAACAAGGTTTCGACTATTTCTACGGTTACTTGAACCACGTTCATGCTCACAACCCCCACCAAAAATTTTGCTAGTTTCATTTATAAACCCTGTAGTTTTAATTTTTTAGCTTTGGCCTGTAAACAAAACTTTTAGATACTGGTCGTTCTTCCCTAATCTCCATAGCTTTTAAAGCGCGTTATACATACCAAAGTCAGTGGATTTGCTCGCTACACCTTATTTCTTATGGTGTCTATTTATTGAGCTAAAATAATTTACATAATATATGATAATAATACTACAATAATTAATGTATAAGCGACAATATATTTTAAATTATTGTTTTTATTATAAATTTAACTAACAATTAACTTCTCATTAATTTATAGAACCTTAAGAAGATTTCAAACGGACAGTAACAACTGGAGCATGCCATATTAAAGCTTCAACTGGTCGAATAGCTGGTACATTTAAAGTAAGTGATAGAGCTGCTAGAACAGGCCGTAACCCTCAAACGGGTGCTGAAATTCAAATCGCGGCTGCGAAAGTGCCAGGGTTTAAAGCAGGAAAAGCACTAAAAGATGCCTGCAATTCTTGATTAATCTAAATAAAAGCAAAAGCCAGTTTGGCGTAACTGGCTTTCGATAAATGTCATAACTTCCCGTCGATAAAAAACTAAGGAGTACATACTTTACTTGTTAAAAAACTCAAAACTTGTTCGGTCTCTTAGCTTCTGAGCAAAGCTCAATCCTAAATTTCGTAAGTTGCTGTCTTTGTTGTACTTGTTGAACACTTGTTTTAGTTGCACCAGCGCGAGTTGGGTTTTACCGACGGCATCGAGGGCAAGAAAATACAAATACGCATATTGTGGGTTTTCGCTATCAAATTTCATGGCCAGTTTGAATTGTTCTATTGAAGCGGGTTTATCGTTTGAGCGAATGAGGAACATGCCATAGGCGTAATGTAATTCGGCAGACTTTGTGACTTTGTTAAGGGCTTTATTGTAGACAGCCGCTTCCTTGTCGAGTAGTTGCAGGCGGCGATAGATATCCGCGAGATTGACGTATGAAGAAACGAAATAGGGGTCTAGTTTGATACTTTGCTCGAGTTTGTATATCGCCGCTTGTTCTTGTTGCGCGGCTAAGTCGACAAGACTTTGATTAAACAACCCTTCGCCGCGCCAGCTGGTGTTTTCATTAGAAGCCAGTAATTCTTTAAACGCTTTGTTAAAACTGCTACTGTCTTCCAAGCCGATAGCGACCATTTGATTAGCTGCCGCGACCCGAACTGCTTTGTACTTATCATCTAACAAAGTTTTGTAGCTTTTTAATAAATCTTCATCGGCGAGTAAATTACCCACTTGTGCCACTGCTAGACGTATTAATGGGTATTCGCTTGTGATCCATTTCGACACGACGTATTCGGTCAGCATATTGGTGGAATAGGGCAACATGGCAAGTGCGCTTGCTCGTTTAATTTCGGGCATATCCTCATCGTTGATTAACGCTAAGTGTTGCTCGAGCGGTAAGGTGCGATTGTGCATCAGTTGCATAAAATGTTGCTGTGATTTATCAACGGGCTCGGGTTGGCCGTGCCATTGTGTTAGCGCATTGGCTGCCCACGTATTGCTTTGGTCCTGATGGCAGTTTATGCAGGCGTTTGGGGTATCGTATTTAATGGATAAGTCGGGGCGTGGAATTCGAAAACTGTGGTCACGTCGAGCATCGACCCCCATGTAAGTTGTTTCTGGCATGTGGCAATTTACACATTGAGCGCCGGCTGAATCGAGTGGGTGTCTGATGTGTTGTTCTTGTTGATACGTCTGTGCACTGTGACACTGCAAACACAAGCCATTGGTTTGACTTTTAACTTTCATGCTGTGGGCGTCGTGGCAATCGATGCACGTAACACCTTCATCGTACATTTTACTTTGTAAAAACGAGCCGTATACATACACCTCTTCTTTAATTTGGCCATCGGCATGATATAAAGGCGGCGCTAATAAGGATGGTGTAAATTGGTCCATAATGTGCTGATTAGGCTCAAAACCGTCGGTCAAAGGGGCGCGTAATGCGTGGCATGAAAAACAGGTGTTCATATACGCACC
>JABXID010000154.1 GCA_013373245.1 Gammaproteobacteria bacterium | reverse complement strand
GTCTCACTATACCCTCTTAGGCCATCCAAGATGAACTTAAAGACATTAAAAACGGAAACTTTCGACACGACGCTGTGCCGTCAATAGCTCTTGGCATTGGAACAACCAAAATAGAAACTTGAAGTCTCACTATACCCTCTTAGGCCATCCAAGATGAACTTAAAGACATTAAAAACGGAAACTTTCGACACGACGCTGTGCCATCCATGGCGCGTTCGCGTTGCTTCGTCCCTGAAGCAAAAAGGCGCAATAAAATGCGCCTTTTGTTTTGGTTAAATCCGTATTATTTTCCCGTAGTTGATTTCATGTACTTGAAGAAATCACTGTCAGGCTCTATAACCAAGATGTCGTTTTTGCTGTTAAAGCTATTTTGGTATGCTTCTAAGCTACGCACAAACGCGAAAAACTCAGGGTTTTTATTAAACGCATCCGCGTAGACTTTTGCTGCTTGAGCGTCACCTTGACCACGAAGGGTTTGTGATTCACGTTCAGCTTCCGCCAACATAACCGTAATTCTAGCATCAACATCTGCACGAATGATCTCAGCTTGCTCACGACCTTCTGAGCGGTGAGCTTTAGCAACTTTCAAACGCTCAGTACGCATACGTTCGAAGATGAAGTTACTAACTTCTAACGGTAAGTTGATTTGTTTTACACGAACATCAAGTACTTCAATACCCAAATCGCTTGAACTTTTCGCCGCTTCGATCGCTCCAACCATTAGGTCTTCACGTTCACCAGCAACGATTTCTTTGATAGTACGAGTACCAAACTCTGTTCTTAACGCGTTGTTTACTTTCTGTTTTAATAACTGCTCTGCTTGAGCTCTGTTACCACCACCAGTAGAAAGGTAGTAAGTGGCAAAGTCAGAGATGCGCCATTTAATGAACGAGTCAACGATTAAGTCTTTTTTCTCCGCCGTAACAAAACGATCTGGCGTATCGTCCAGAGTTTGAATACGTGCATCTAAAATTTTAACTTTTTCAACCAACGGTAATTTGAAATGCAAGCCTGGTGAATAAACACTGGTTTGTTCGTTAGCGTCACGTTTCACTTTACCAAATTGGATAACGATGGCTCTCTCGCCTTCGCTAACAACGAACAATGAAGAGAAACCTAATATTGCAACGATAACTAAGGCGATAACACTAAAATTCTTCATGATTAGTCTCTCCCGTTATCAAAACGGTCAGAACGGCCGCTTCTTGTAGTTGTTTGACGAGTTGGTGTCGATGTAGATCCGGTATTGTAATTTGCAGCAGGACGTTCAACTGTTACCGGAGCGTTTGAGTTTTGCTTCTGAATAATTTTATCTAACGGCAAATACATCATGTTGCCTGAACCTTCGGTATCAACCAAAACTTTAGACGTATTAGAAAATACTTGTTCCATCGTTTCTAAATACAAACGTTGACGTGTAACTTCTGGTGCCGCTTTGTATTGAGGAAGTAACTGTTCGAACTTAGCCACTTGACCTTCCGCCGCTAGAATCTTGCCTTGTTTATATGCCGTTGCCTCTTGAACCATGCGGTTCACTTGACCACGAGCTCTAGGCTCAACTTCACTGGCGTAAGCTTTTGCTTCGTTGATGTAACGAATTTCATCTTCACGTGCCGAAATCGCATCATCAAATGCTTCTTTAACTTCTTCTGGTGGACGTGCGTCTTTAAAGTTTACATCAACAATGGTTAAACCTAAGTTATAAGGTTCAATCACTTTTTCAAGTTCGCGCCATGTTTGTTGACGAACTACTTCACGACCTGCGGTTAAAATCGCATCCATATTTGAGTTACCAATAACAAAACGCAATGCACTGTCTGTTGCTTGATGTAAGCTGTTATCTGGGTTAGGTGTCGAGAACAAGTATTGTTTCGGGTCGACCACTCGGTATTGCACTTCCATTTCAACACGCACAACGTTTTCGTCTTGCGTTAACATAAAGCCAGCGGCTGGCAGCGTACGGACAGTCTGCACATCTACCGGGATGACTTTATCGATGAACGTCGGATTAAAGCGCAAGCCAGGCTCTTGTAAACCTGAATATTCACCAAAGGTCAGTACCACGCCACGTTCTGCTTCGCGGATGGTGTACCAGCCCGATAAAAACCAAACAACGATCGCTACTACAACGATAAGTGACAAGCCAATGCCACCTTTGCCTGAACCACTTGAAGACCCCCCGCTACCTGATTTACCGCCAAATAGGCCGTTAAAGCGATTGCCCAAATCTTTAAATAACTCATCTAAGTCTGGTGGACCTTGATCTTTTCCGCGGTTTTTCCACGGATCATTATCATTGTTATTGTTGTTATTTCCCGGCTCGTTCCAGGCCATAAGAGACTCCAATAATTGTTTTAATAAACTGGCGTTAATTTAACGTATTAACTCCATGTAATCTATGAAAAATAGACTATTGAACTAGATGTTGCGATTAGATTGCCATTTTTCAATAGGGTAACCGAGCTGTTTGTTAATTCTTTGCTCGTCGATGACTGAAATTCTAATACGTGTTTGCCACTCGCCACGATCAGTGATCTGTTCTTCCAATACGCCATTTAATTCAAATAACAGCGCTCTAAGACGCCCTTCTGACGGCGGCAACGTCAAGTCCATCTCTACCATCGATTGACCAAGAATTTCTGAGATTGCCTGTAATACTAAATCTAACCCTTGATTGTCACGTGCCGAACACCAAACTCCCACAGGCTGGCCTTCGTCGTTGTATTCAATATGTGGTTCAATATCTTCCAACAAATCAATTTTATTGAAAATTAGTAACTGTGGCACGTCGTCCGCTTCAATTTCTTCAAGTACTTCGGCAACTTGCTCCATATTGTCTGCGCGCCTTGGATCAGCGCTATCAACAACATGCAATTGCAAATCAGCTTCACGCGTTTCCGTTAACGTTGCTTTAAATGCAGCAACTAAATCGTGTGGTAAGTGACGAATAAATCCTACCGTATCGGCAAGTATCGTCTCCCCCACATCTGTGATATCAATTTTTCGGAGTGTTGGATCAAGCGTCGCAAATAACTGATCCGCCGCATACACTTCGGCATTGGTGATGGCATTAAACATTGTGGATTTGCCGGCGTTAGTGTAGCCAACAAGCGATACCGTTGGCACTTCAGCCTTTTTACGAGAGCGTCTACCTTGCTCACGTTGCTTAGATACCTTTTCGAGTCGACCTAGTATATGGCTGATCCGCGCTCTTAATAGCCGTCTATCTGTTTCAAGCTGAGTTTCACCCGGACCACGCAGACCAATACCACCTTTCTGACGTTCTAAGTGGGTCCAACCTCGAATAAGTCGCGTAGAGATATGGCGTAATTGCGCCAGCTCCACCTGAAGTTTACCTTCATGAGTTCTAGCTCGTTGCGCAAAAATATCCAAAATAAGACCCGTTCGGTCTAACACTCGGCACTTAAATAAAGCTTCTAAATTACGTTCTTGTGAGGGAGATAACGCGTGGTTAAAAATAACGATATCGGCGCCTTCGGCTTTAACCGTTTGCGCGATTTCTTCGGCTTTACCTGTACCAACATAGTATTTAGCATCAGGATTTTTTCTCGATGTTGTAACGACGGCAAGTGTTGATACGCCTGCTGAAGAGACCAATAAGCCTAGCTCTTCTAAATCTTCTCTGTCGTTTTCGTCGGCAAAATTTACGTGAACAAGTACTGCCTGTTCGCCGCCTTCATACCTATCAAACAAATGTTTTTCCTATATTTTATAAACACAAAAAGGAAATAAGCATAAATACTTATTTCCTAGTATAGAACTGCATATTTCGTTTTACGCTAAACGTGAGTTTATTGTTCACTCACGAGTTATAAAAACGAAATTACTCCGCGTCGTCAGGAGTACCTTGGTAATGCGGGTTCGTCTGGAATGGTCTAGCTGGAACTATGGTCGAAATAGCATGTTTATATACCATTTGACTCAAGGTATTTTTCAGTAAAATCACAAACTGATCAAATGACTCTACCTGGCCTTGCAGTTTAATTCCATTTACTAAGTAAATTGATACTGGAATACGCTCACGACGTAACGCGTTTAAAAATGGGTCTTGTAAAGACTGGCCCTTCGCCATCGCTTTTTCCTTATTGTTCTGTTTATTCTTCTTCTTGATAAAGCATAAAATAACTAAACCTAGGTATTTCAATATCCTAGCTTAACGTCTTTCTAATCTTCTGCAAGTTTTCTTTTGCATAACCTATTGTCAAAGGTGTCATGTTCGGCCAACTACGTAACCAAGTTAATTGACGCTTTGCCAATTGCCGAGTTGCTACCACGCCTCGAAAGATCATTTCATCCCAATCGAGCTTGCCATCAAGGTGCTCCCACATTTGGCGGTAACCCACGCTGCGCATGGACGGTAAATCCAAATGTAAGTCGCCCCGCTTATATAGGGACTCAACTTCAGATTTAAACCCTTGTTGCAACATTATATGAAATCGTTGTTCGATTCTTTGATGTAACTCAGTTTTATCTTCGCACTGAAAAGCAAATTGCTGAACTGGAAATGGTATCGGCTCTTTTTTGGCGTTCGTTAGCTCTGTCATGGATTTACCTGACAATTTGTACACTTCATACGCTCGATTAATACGTTGTGGATCATTAGGATGAATACGCTCTGCCGATTCCGGATCTACCTTCGCTAATTCGCTATGCACATGTTGCCAGCCTTTGTCTTGCGCCAATTGTTCAATCTCAGCACGCACGGTTTCGTCGGCTTCTGGCAAATTGGAGATCCCTTCAATTAACGCCTTAAAGTACATCATAGTGCCGCCTACAAGTATTGGCGTTTTTCCTTTCTCATAAGCTTGATTAATTTCTTTGATGGCGTCTCGGCGAAAGTCTGCCGCTGAGTACACTTCTTTTGGATCTAAAAAGCTGATCAACTTATGCGGATATTGAGCTAATTCTTCTGTGGTTGGCTTTGCTGTGCCTATATCCATACCCTTGTAAATTAGAGCCGAATCAACACTGATAATTTCACCATTAATTTCATCCGATAACGCCATGGCTAAATCTGTTTTGCCTGAAGCTGTTGGTCCCATAATTGTGATCACAGGATTTTGTTGTATGTCGGATATGGTGTTTGTCGAATTCGACATTATTGCTCCAGCAATTGTTGTGCGTTTAATTTACGGGCGTGTTTTTCAAGTAACTGTTCAAACTCAGGTTGTTTGGCAAGTTCCGTTAACTTAACTTGAATATCTTGTTTATTGTAGCCGCTCTCAGGCACATTCAAAATAATATCAATTAAGCTTTGTTTATCCAGAGGTTGTAACATAAGTTTATTAAAAACAACTGGAATGCGCGTACCGGAGTCGCTATTTCTCAGCACGTTAGGCACTTGTTTGATGATCAAAAACTGCTGATGAACCTTAGTATCAAAACCATTTTCACGAAGCAGTTCACCATGCTTAGCGCACCATTCTTTTTCTTGCGACGTTAACTTTAAGCGAACAGGGACCAATAGCGGCGTCATTGCGAATTGTTGATCTTGCGTTAAGCTAAAACCGTGATTCAGCTTGTCCTGTCTGAATGCTTTTGCAAAAAGGTGATTAGCATCAATTAACCAGATTTCATCTTGGAACTGAAAATAGACAAAATTAGGTGCTTTCAGAAATAACAATTGTGCGCTCGATGAGGCTGATTGTTCTGGCGCTCCTCCCGGGCTATTTGCTTCAATGCTGTTTATCGCATTTGATAACTTTTCGTGGTCGATAATACGCTCGGCTGGCCGAAAGGCGATATCACTTTGGTTATATTTTTTCGATGTAATGCCGGCAAACTGTCGAGTTTCCTGAGTGTTCGGTTTTAACGCGTGTTTATAATCTTCTGTTGCTTTAGGGTGCAGAGCAGTTTTATTACTGTGCTCTCCAGAAAGCACCAACCATTCCGGTTTGCTTTGATTTCTTTCACCAGAACTAACATTATTCGGCGCTGCTGAACCTGTCGATATTGCAGGTTCTTGTGTATTGAAGGTCTGGCTTTGTTCAGTCTGCTCAGAATAACTCAATGACTGTTGCGACTTTTCAAATTCATGCAAAGCATCCTGAATTGTTTTTACTAACAAGTCATGTAACAAGCGCGCGTGATGAAAACGAACTTCATGTTTTGCTGGGTGGACATTCACATCAACGTCAGTAGCGGGTAAGTCGATGAAAATAACGTACTCAGGCAGTTGCTCTTTGTGCAACTGTTGTCCATACGACTGCCTTATTGCGTGTTGAATTAATTTGTCCCGCATCATGCGGCCATTCACAAACGAATATTGCGCAGGATTTACGGAAACACATAGTGATGGCGCTTTGGCCCAGACCGAAATTTCGATATCGTCATACACACAACTAACGACACTCGCGTGTTCAATAAACCCTTTATTGATAACATCGGCAATTCGATTTGATTTTTGCTCTAGGGGTTTTACATCACTCTTTTGCGCACGAAAACGTTTAACGGTTTTACCGTTGTGTTTTAAAGAAAAACCAACGTCAGGTCTACTCAACGCGATACGTTTGATCAAGGTTTCAATGTGACTGAATTCTGTTTTTTCTGCTCGTAAAAACTTACGCCTTGCTGGCGTATTAAAAAACAAATCAAGCACTTCAACGCTCGTACCGTTTGGATGAGCGGCAGGCATCACTTTAACGTCCATATCCAAACCTTCGGCAATAGCACTCCAAGCTTCGTTTTGCTCTGCAGGTTTTGATGTCATGGTTAAACGTGCCACTGAACTTATACTGGCAAGGGCCTCGCCACGAAAGCCTAAGCTAGCAATCGCTTCTAAGTCGTCAATGTCGGAAATTTTACTGGTGGCGTGACGAGACAAAGCTAACGTCAATTGAGCTTTATCAACCCCTTTGCCATTATCTCTGATCAGAATACGTTTATGACCACCTTTTTCAATTTCGATTTCGATCTGGTTTGCACCGGCGTCCAACGCATTTTCAACCAGCTCTTTCACTACCGATGCAGGCCTTTCGACCACTTCGCCAGCGGCAATTTGGTTCGCAAGTTGAGGGGGTAAAATTTTTATGGTCATGACAGGCGCAAACGTTACGATTGCGGTATCGACAAGACTTGACCGACTCGAATGACATCCGACGTTAAGTTATTAGCCTTTTTCAAATCGTTCAAACTGACTTTATAATTTTGCGCAACAATTGATAACGACTCGCCACGTCTGACCTTATGTTTCAGGTTTCCTAAACGTGCAAACAAAGTGCCGTCAGGTGGATTCTTTTTGAAGTAGCTGGTTATAGCCGAATGTAATGAATCCGAAAGTCTATTCTGGAACCAAGCGTTGGTAAGTAAACCTTCTTCCCTTGGATTTGATATGAAGCCAGTCTCCACCAATATTGAAGGAATATCGGGGGATTTTAATACGCCAAAGTTACCAGATTGCGGGCTGCGTTTATGCAGCTTAGTAATACCTTTGAGTTCTTTTAGTATGTTGTTGGCTACGTTGTAACCTTGATCAATAGAGTGATCCATCGACATATCAATTAACGTGCGTGCCAAATATTTTTCCGTTGTGGCATTTTGAATGGCTTCTGCCGCACCGCCCAGTAATTGCGAATGCTTTTCTTTTTGCTCTAACCATTTACCAATTTCGGAGTTAGCTCGTTTTAACGTTAATACCCAAACCGATGCGCCTGCAGGCTGCGGAGAGGTGAACGCGTCGGCGTGAATCGAAACTAATAGGTCGGCATTTAACTTACGTGCTTTTTCAGTACGACCGTGAATACTAATATAATAATCACCTGTTCGCGTTAGCTCTGCACGCATGCCTTTTTCTTGGTTGATTTTTTTCGCCAG
>JABXID010000093.1 GCA_013373245.1 Gammaproteobacteria bacterium | reverse complement strand
ATCACGAAATATATAATTGGCTATTACAGCCAAGTTAGGCCGCATCAACATAATGGCGGTTTAACACCAAACGAGTCAGAGAAAAGATACTGGCTAAACTATAAAACCGTGGCCAATTTAACTTGACCACTACAGATATCAGAGTCATTCAGAGCTATGATAGTGGGGTTAAACGTTTTGTTTTCATCGGAGTTGTCAACTCCTTCTGTTAGAGTATTTGATTTACCTTGCTTTTGAGAGTCAATAACTTTTGTCACAAGGTTATTATCTTCAGGTATTGCTCTCTCATAAGGTTCAATAGTATTAAGGGACGAGGCTTTCGGGTAGCTGTTGAACTTGTGAGCTACTTTTCTAAGAATGTCTCTTTCTTCTGAAAGGATAACAATGCCACCGTTGTTGCCTAACTCTAAATGAGGTATTAGGTATTCATCTTTATCATCAACACAAAGTAATAGCTTTTTTAAAAATTGAATAGGAAGTCTGTGCAGTTCATTCGGAGAAATAAAATCAATCGCGCACTCAGCAACATCAGATTGGTAAACAATCTGATTATTAAGATTGCTCTGTGTGCCGTTGACGCTGATAACTGAATCTCCAATGAATATCGGAGAGATTTTAAAAAATTATCTAGCTATCGAGTAATTTTAAGTGGTTTTGGAAATCTGGTGGCTATTGAATAATTTAGAGATAAAGCCGTTAAAAATTTTAACGGCTTTATTTTGTTGATTGAAATCGAAATTGATTAACCAGATGTAAATTCAAACTCGGCTTTGAATGTTTCCCCAGTCTCTAAGATTTCAAACGACAATTCGATTAACGCTTTTTTTCCACCTGTGTTAGCAGGTGAAATTACGCCAATTTGCACAAAGTCATTAGCATCTATAGTAATATTATTGCTGTAATCTAAGTCAACTTGTTCGTCTGCTGGTAAAGAGTAATTGTAGTCAACAATTTTCAACGTGGGCTCGATAATATCATTTTTATCTGAGAACTGAATATTGGTCATTGTAAAGTCGGCATGATCAGCGTGAAGCATAAACATTCCTAAAAATTGTACTCCATCTCCACCATCAGTAATCGGGGCAACTATTTCGCTAACGTTATATGGAAGTTCAGAGTCTTGCCACACAACATTTACAAAATCCATCTTCTGCAACCTTGTCGCTGCAACAGGCTGTTTAATAGTAACTACAACTTCGTCACGTAAACTAGAATGCTCGCCATCAGAAACCGTTAATCCAAGAACAACTTGCCCAACAAAATCGTCTTGTGTTTGTAAATAAGCGCCACCTTCTGAATCAACAGTTAAACTCGGAACAACAGTGTATTCTCCGCTGATACCGACGATATCCCATTGATAAGTTAAAACATCACCTTCCTCATCACTGCTTAGCTCAGCAGAGAGTTCAACTCGCTCACCTGAAACAGCTGAGACATCTTCGCCTACATTTGAGATAGGTCGAGCATTTTCTTCTGAGCGAACAGTTACGTGGCTTATGGATACAATTTCCTCGTTTTGAATAAGCCTTAGTTGAAAAACAAACTTACCATCGACATCTAGGTCGAATGTTGGGTTTAGTATATCGCTACCTTCAAGTACAGATGTAGAATTGTATGGGGCGTTAATTAAATCCCAAGCTATAGTCACTGAATCATCTACGCCAACGCTATCAGCACCATTTAAAAAGATACTGTCACCTTCTTTGGCGAAAACTTCATAGTCCGTAAATGCAATTACATCAGTCTGATTTTCATAAACATAAAACCATCCTCTGTAAATATTAACATTGGTGTTTTTACCATCATAAGTGCGAAGTTGTATGTCGTAAAAACCAGGGACTGTTGGTGTAAAAGTTTGGTTTACAGCACTAGAATCTGCTATGGCAAGCTCTGATGTAGGAGGTTGATAGCCAATTTTCCAATCGTAACGCAAAATATCATTATCAAGATCGAAAGAGTTGCGGCCATCAAGAGTGATTTCTTCACCTAGTTGAATAAAGTGACGATTTTCCACTTCTGATTTGGGGATAACATTCTCATCAGAATTAGACAAAGTTACGTAAATAGACTCAACATCACCATAACCATCTTCATCTGTCATTGTAACGTAGATTCTATAAGTGCCTGCCTTGTCACCTGTGAATTCGGTTTCAGCTTTATTTACAATTGAGTTAGTCATCGATGGGCGACTTCCGCTTGGGCCACTTCTTAATGACCAAGAATAATTAAGCTCTTTACCATCAGGAGAGGTACTAGTCGCAAAGTCAATGAGTACAGGCTCATTAACCTTACCAAAATATTGAGTGCCACCACCAATGTTATATCTGTATTCAAATTGTTCACTAATCGTCGCTGTTACAATTTCTGATTCGACAGAGTTGAAACCGTCACTTACTGTGACTTTGGCACTGTAATCACCAGCAACATCCGGCACATAGGTTAAGTAAGCTTTGTCATAACTGAAACCAAGTAAGGAGCTGCCTTCTGGAACCGATGTAATTTCCCAAGAATATGTAAATTCAGAGCTATCACTATCTGTTACAGAGCTGTAAATATAGGCTTCTCCGCCCAAATTGTAATTGATGTCAATTGAAGCTGCGACTTCAGGTGCAGCATTCGCTTCTACTGAAACTGAATGGTTAATCGATTCACTGTTATCTTCACCGTCATTTACTATAAGTTGAATTTCGTAGTCGCCAGCAACATCAGGTGTAAAGCTTGTTTCAACCTCTTGAGCTAGACTATCACTAGTTAATGAACTGCCTTCCGGCAAAGAAATAAACGACCAAGAATAAGTTAAAGTATTACCATCTTCATCAGAGCTAGTTTCGCCACTTAATGTAAATACCTCGCCTTGTTTTCCAGTATTTTCAGCAGATATTACAGCCACGGGAGCAGTATTAGGCTTTATAACAGTTACAACGACAGTATCGCTTTCGCTGTCATCAGTACCATCATTAACAATTAAGGTAATTTCATACTTACCTTCAACTGAGGGGGTAAAGGATGGGGTCATTGTTTGTTCAAGTGAGAGGTCTGAAACGGGAGCGTTGACAATGCTCCAGTTATAACTCAGCGTATCGTTATCTGCATCCGAACTATTTGAGCCATCTAGTGTTACTTCTTCACCAACGTTAAAACTTTTGTCTTCTCCTGCATTCGCGACTGGAGCTGTATTTGTAGGAGTTTCAACAACAGGAGTGGAGTTTTCTTTTCCACCGCCTCCACCACAAGCTGTTAAGGTGGATGCCACTAACAAACTCAGAAAGGTTTTCCTATAAAACATCATTTATTTATGATTCCTTTAGTTATTATTGTTGTACTAATATCGATTTTATTATCGAAAATCGAACATTAACGTTTTCGGTGTACTTTTCAATAGATGAAAACTATTTTTACACCAGAATACAGAAAGTTAATTGGCTGGCTTGCCGCAGAGAGAAGGTTTCAAAAAATCTCTCAAAGTGATTTAGCCAATAAAATGGGATTTTTAAACAGTACCTATATTTCGAAAATCGAGCAGTTTGATAGAAAGCTTGATATCGCTGAGTACGTGCAATTCTGCAAAGCCATTGATGTCGATCCTCACGAAGGAATAAACATTCTAATAAAGGGGCGCTAAATGTTCATATTTTAAGCTTTTTCCTCTAATATTTTGAGTTTGGCCTGTATGTCAGCAGACATCAGCCTCAACCCTAATAAGAACTCACCTTCAAATGCATTAACTTCTTCACATACTGGTTGAATACTGTCAAACATATATTTTGTTCGATATCTTATTTCTGCTATTGCTTCGAACATTTCAAACTGCTCTTGGCCTTTAACCTCTTGTTGATATTTATCTGTACCTTTATTTATAACTATGAATTGATTTTTTATCGCAATGGTTAAGATGAGGTATGTACCAAGGATACTCAAAGCCAGAATAGCACTCACCAATAAAGCGAACTGGATTAGTAAATTGGAATTTAGATGTAGTGTTTCCACTCTCTACTCCATCAGATGCTCAATTCAATTAAAAAGTGAATTCACTATTACTTAGTATGATAAAAAGAGGTAGTGAAACTAAATGAAAAAGTGTGAATTTGTGTGAAAATGCATATTATTCATTAAGTTACCAGGTGCACTTTAGAACTACTTGAATTTCCTACTAGTTCATTTTAAGCTTGCCGCCCCCAAATAAATATAATAAGAAAGCACGGTGAGATACAAAATAAATGGATTTTTACTGTCCGATAATTTAGCTACCGCAGAAAAAGGTAAGGAAACAATCCGACTTACTCAACAAGAGATAGATGCTTTAAAATTATTCTTTAATTTATCGGATAATGGTTTTGTTGATACACTAACTTTAGAGTCAAAGGTTTGGGGAGAGCAAATCGTAACCCAAAATTCACTTCGCAAACTTATTAGTGGACTGAGACTAAAGTTTGGAGACAAAGAATCGTTTAAAAATATCAGAGGCAAAGGTTACCAACTTTCGTTTGAGGCTCTAGAGCAGGCTGAAGAGCATCAGGCGATTAACCGCAAACCTAAAATTCTACTGACTCTAGTGTTTTTGATATCTATATTTGTATTGGCAACATTATTTAGTAACGTCACTACCAATGATGATGTCGTAAGTTTGCCAAAGGCTTCAATCCAAACAGTTTTTGAATCTAAAGATTACATACTAGATTACGCCACTCATAATGGTGCCTTGTATGTGACGACTAGAGGCAAGAAGTCATCTTCTGTCTACAAAACAGTTAATAGGCAAAACAAAGAAATCTTATCAGCTGATTTCCCAGGGGCATTTCGAGGTATTGAAATTCATAGCAGTGGTCGTACTGTAATGCATGTTATTGAAGATAAAAAGTGCAAAATTAGAGTTTATGAAAAGCCGATAGAAAATTTAATCGACGAGGTTTCTTGCAATCGTCAAAATGCATTCCCTTCTTTTGATTGGATTGATGAAAACCAGTTTTATGTATCTTTTAATGTTGTTCCTACTGCATCAATTCGTCCTTTTGTTTATAACTTGGAAACCAAACGCATAGACAAAGTGACAGATATAAATTTCAACTCTGAAGATGATACTCGGTTTATCGATGCCTTTATAAAGTCGTATAATGGCGGTTTATTCTCACTTCGTGAAGATCACTTAGATCAGATGTCGTTGATGTACTTTAAAGATCAACAACGCAAATCCATTTATAAATATAGAGCTAAGCCATACTCGATTGCTGTCTCGAAAGATAAACTAGTATTCGTTGGTAATAACAATGAACTTTTACAAGTTGAGCTTTCTGACGATGTAGTTTCACAAAATATGAAGCCATCGTTGTTACTTGCGCCACAAGCAGCCAAAATTGACGATCCATTATTCTTAGAAAGTGAACTTTACTTTTCCACCGGAAATTCTTCTAAAATGGTTATAGATAGCTCATCAGGAAACTTTAATTATAGCCTAGAGAATGGTGTGCGAGATTTTACATATACCGAAGGCATGTTGTCAGTCTTAGCCTTTACTAACACGGGATATGCAATTGAACAACTTAAAGACAACAAAGTGGTTAGTTCAGTCTATTTTGATTCTATTTTAAACTTGCGGCAGATAGCTTATTTTAAAGATGAGGTATATTTAGCTGGCGCTTCAGGTATTTATAAACTTGAAGGTAACACTCCTGTTTTGGTAAGTGAATTGCAGCCTGTAGAATTAGTATCAAATGGTAGCTGCATGATTGTTGAAACTAAAGATGGTATTTTTGACTTTAATGATGGAAGTAGTAACTTTCAGAAAATACTTACTCAAGGCTGGCGTGCGTTTGCTAGTGAAAAAGAATGTTTGTTTGTCGATAAGCTAAGTGATGAAATTACTAACACTAAACGAGAAAGTGTAGCCAAACCGATTATGACAAAGCTTTTGTTTGAGCACCAAGGTAAAATATACCATTGGCACTTATCAGGTAGTAAAACAGTAGTTACAGATATTGAAACGGGCGAGGTGTATACTGAGATAGCAGAAAGAGTGTTAAACAAGAAAATGGTCTCATATAACGACGATATCCTTTATCTAGGGCATGACGAAGTAAACACCTCTATTAAAAAAT
The DNA here is from genome assembly GCA_013373245.1 of Gammaproteobacteria bacterium. Classification (GTDB taxonomy): domain Bacteria; phylum Pseudomonadota; class Gammaproteobacteria; order Enterobacterales; family Alteromonadaceae; genus Psychrosphaera. Next base: position 30,381 of record JABXID010000093.1, on the reverse strand, counting down.
TAATACTCAATTAAAGCTCGAATAAAAAAGCCCATCTTTCGGATGGGCAAAAATGAGGACAATATGCTTAGTTTACATAAGGACAACGTTGCTGGCTGAGCCAGTCTAATTATTTAAACTTTTTATCAATTTGTTCTAGCTTTTTCCTTTTGGTTCTGTGCTCACTTGCTCGAATAATCAATTTAGGTACTAACCAAATTGCCAGCACAGCAATCACTAAAACAACTAATAACGTAATTTAAAAACACATTAAAAATCGTCTGAGTTGAGTGAAATATCGGTTCCCTGTATCAGAGGATGATGTTCAACGAGTTATTGACCGTACTTATCGCAGAGTTAAAAAGTACTTAAAATGGAACGGTACATCGAAAGTATTTGGCAACGGTGATTACCTTCAGGATAAATTAGATACACTGCAATACCGCAAGAACGGAAATGATTTTATCGAAACTCCGGCGGTCAACAAGTACGGAAAAACGTGCGCTGACGGTTTAATTATGGCGGAAATGATTAGGGACTTGGAGCATGTAGATAGAGTTATACTGTTTACGTCAGACGTAGACTTCTACCCCACCTGTGAATTGCTAGTCGAACTAGAAAAAGAGGTTGTCATCATCAGCCACGGATATACAAACAACAAGCTACGAGACGCGGGTACATTGCATATCCCTATATCTAAGTTTGGGATTCACTGGGGCGATATGAAAGACAGTCAGTTTAAAAGAAAGATAATTACAAAGAGTCAGCTAGATTTCGACAGATGGCCGACAGAGTGATTAACGGGAGCAATAGCTCCCGCTTGTTTATATAAAATTTTAAACTGTTTGAGTTTTAGTCGTGTAAGTTCCTTACTAGGTACACAAACATAGTCGAAGCCCTAGACCAACTATATACATCGCCAGCATCGGATACCGCTAACGAATAATTCTGGAAATTATTTGCTATATCAGGAGTGGAACTCCAGAAATACGTAGCGTTGTCTGTCGGCATAGAAGGAAAGGCTACGGTATTAATTGATGGTTTTGCCTTTGTAAGATCAAATATTGTTTTTAATTCATTTACATTAGGTAACCGCCAATTGTTATGACCCGCATACGTGTTATCAAGGTTAGTTTCCGTAGCAGTCAGCCATACTACACGTTCTTGTTCACCAGAACATGTCTGTTCAGTTTTATCCCAAGACTGCCCAAAAACACAACGCGTCCACATTAAGCCCGTATCTAAGTCTGTAACAGTACCGTCGTCACTAATAATATACCTACTGTCTAAATGAAGTTTGTTTAAGTAGACGCTTTCTTTAGCTTCACCACCAGACACTAAACGAACTCGGTTATGTGCGGCACGAGTAAGAGGCCCATCATCATTAGCGTAAACGGTACCAAAATCAACAATCCACGAGTCAGAATCACTTAAAGCACTAGGGTTGGTAGTCCAATATCGAGCGTCAACAGTATTAGGAAAATAAGCCAAGTCCACTAGAGTGCTAGACTTTCCTCTATGTACAATTCCAGTCAATTCTTCATGAGTTGGAATAGCCCAATTGGTTTTACCGCACAATGAGTTGTCATTGGCGTGATCTATTAATGAATTCCATGACTCATAGTAAGTTCCTTCTTTGTTAGCATCAGAATAACCATCTGCACCTTTACCACCCCATTGGAAGCCATCTAAATAGTGCTGGGCACCTCCATCGGTTGTTTTAACTTCCCAAATTAAGCCAGTGTGGTTATCACGAACACATGACCACGAAGATGCGTCCGCAGCAAGTTCAGCACCTGTATCATCCAGTTTGGTGTAGTCGAATCCCGCTAAGCCTGCACCTATTTTACTTAACTCGTCATCTGCATCACGACCATGTTCACAATCGTGTGCTTTATTGTCGGTGGCAATACAACTTGAATCGATTGCGCTGGCAGATGCACTTACGGTAACGCCAGTGTCATTGATGAAACGATTAATTTTAACTACGTCTATATCAACTTTAGCTGTGCTCGTTAAACCCATATCGTCTGTTACAGTAACTTCAAATGTGATCTTTTCATCATCAGAGTATGCAGTGGTGAACGTTGGAGTTACGGTATCTGCGCCAGTAATAGTTGCATCAGTTCCATCTGTTTGTACCCAGCTATATTCAACTATTTGACCGTCGTCTGTACTGTCATTTGCATCAATAGAAACCTCATAACCTGTTTCAACGATTTGATATTGTGCTGCCACCGCAACAGGGTGTTCGTTAATATAAATATCAACTGAATCAGTGTGAGTTGCACCTTCATTGTCAGTAACCGTCAATTCAAAAGTAAGAGTTTCTCCCTCAATAGCCGTCGGTGGTGTAAAGGTTAAAGTGTCACTATCAGCTCCTGTTAGAGTGACGTCAGTACCAGCCGTTTGAGCCCACGTATATGCCTCGATTGTGCCATCTTCATCTGAGCTACTAGTACCTGATACGGTTGCCAAAACATCTGGGTTGACGATAACTTCAGCTTCGCTATTAGCTTTAGGGGCAGCGTTAACAGGTGAAACAGTAACATCAACTGATTGTGTAGTCGTGCCACCTTCATTATCTGTAACAACAACTTCAAAAGTCAGAACTTCTTCAACAGTCACTGTAGGGGCATCGAATGATATAGAAATTTCGGTTGGCTCGATAAGTCCTATATCGGTGCCTCCAACTTGGCTCCATAACAGATCAGATATGTGACCATCGATATCAGTAGCAGTTGCAGTTAAGTCTACAGACGTTTGCTCATTTACTTCTGTTTCACCTTCAATAGAGATCGTCGGTAGAGAGTTAACTGGATCGATTGTTATTGAAACAGTAGAACTTGCAGTATCACCGTCGTCATCAGTTACGGTTACTTCAAAACTTAGCCTCGCAGCCTCTGTTAAAGTTGGAGATGTAAACGACAAATTAGCGCTGTCAGCTCCATTTAATGTAACACTTTCACCACTAGTTTGAGTCCACGAGTATGTTGAAATACTGCCATCTGAATCAGTGGCATATGCAGTGATTGAAACAGTGGTCTGCTCGTTATAGTTAGTTTCGTTTGAAATGGTTACTGTTGGTGCTTGATTTACTGGTAGTTGAGGCGGTTCGGGCTCAGAGCTACCACCTCCACATGCTGTTAGTATTGCTGAGGTTAATGTCGCGATTGCTAACTTTTTCATTACTGCTGTAATCTCCATATTTATTTATCGTTATTATTCAAAGGTATCCTTCAAGTTTGTCAAAATAATATAGAGGACTGACCAGAAAACAATACTCCTATTGAACAAGTGCTTGGAATTTATACAAGTAGTGAAAAAGTTAAAGAATTGGTATTTTATTGATATAGTTTGTTGGAATAAATATGTAATTGGATTGTGAGACGATTCTCTGCCTTTTGTGACAACATTTGTCACAAGGTAAAATCGATGTAGCCCTTTAAAATCAAAGGGTTTTGATTTTCATTACTTAAAGTTCCCGATTGAAAATCCCCGTGTCGGTGGTTCGATTCCGCCTCGAGGCACCATTTACTTATCTCCATATCTTATATACACCACATAATTCGTACGTTTCATCGAATTGGGTTAATTCTGTCTTTTTCTTTATTTCTACTAAATCAATTGGGTCTTATAAATCCGCTATATTTCGCAGTATATGCAGCTTTCAATTAATAGGTTGCAGGCTAGCGCTGGTGTAAAAAGCTGAGAAGGGTACGAGCACCATAAATATCCGTGGCTTGAGAATCATTAATAATTGGTGATTTCTAACTGAAGTTTTATTTATCAAAAGTTTAATCCAATAGATTTAGTTGTGCTTCTTTTGTGTAAGAGTGGTGCAAATCGGGTTTGTTTTAGTTGGGTAATAGTTTTTATATACCCTGCCTGATTTGTTAATCCTGCGGATTAACAGGGGTATAAGTGATTTTTCAAATCACCCTATAACACCTTTCGTATTGGTGCTGATGGTGTAATTGAATTTGATTTGATATCTCAATAGCAGAAAAACCAGAAGATAAATTTACCAACTAGCAACAAAAAGGTGAGCACTAGGCTCACCTTTTTCACTTTTTAGTGTAGCTCGAAACTCTTAATACCAGTTATACTCGAGGCTGATACCGTAAGTAGCGCCCATACCAGGGAACTTAACGAGCACTTCTGTGTTTTTGACCACATTAGACGTGTAGTACTCATCGGTAATATTGCGTCCCCAAACGTACACTTTCCAGTTTTCACTAGTCACACCTGCACGTAAGTTAACTAAATTATAACTAGGGTTAACGAAACGCTCATCAAACTCATAAGGTTGCGAAGGGATCACCACTTCATAAGGCTTACCAACAAAGTCTTCAAGCGCCAACGTGGTATCTGAATTACTCTTGAAATCCGTATTAGCTTCAGATGAATAACTAATATCAGTGGCCACAAAGGTCATTAGGTCGCCACTAAGCTCCCACTCATATTTAGCTGTTAAGTTTGCTTGCATTTCTGAAGCAAAGGGTAATGGCGTGCCAACCAGATCGATGTTTTCACCTAAATGGTTAAAACCTTCACCCTCAGTAATTTCAGTATCTAACCAACCAACAGCGGCAGAAATTATTAAACCATTGGTCGCTTGCCATTGAGCATCAAGTTCAAGGCCTTTCACTTCAGATTCTGGCACGTTACCTAATGTACCTGCCGTTCTAAAAATTGGGATAATTTTCTTTGTATATAACTGCTTATCTTTATAATCGTAATAAAACGCAGAGCCATTTAAACGTAATGTTTTATCAGCTAACACTGATTTAAAACCAACTTCATAAGCATCAAGCTGTTCTTGCACTACAGGTAATAACTGTCTGTCATTTAGTGCTGGGGTTGCAGGGAAACTACCCGCTTTAAAACCTCGGCTATATGATGCATAAACAGAAACATCATTATTTACATTGTAATTAGCCGCTAAACGCCAAGAAAGCGAATCTTCTTCAAGCACATCTTCAACAGCGCCAACGCCTTGATTCTCAGTACCAAACTCAAGAACCGTAGAGCACCCCCCAGGAGTGTAACCATCGCCTGGGATCATACCTGGATCTTGCCCGCCAAAGAAAAATGCAGTAAAGGTACTAGCAAGACCGCCATCAAGATCGCGAGTACAACCTACATATTCTGCTTTATCATCCGAATAGCGCAACGCAGTTGTTAACGTTAAATCAGCTGACAAAAGCCAATCAACATTCAAATAAGCAGCTATAGTTGACGATTTCTGATTTGAATCCACAACAAGTTCACTAAAGCCATATCCTGGAAGTGGTAAAATATTAACGTTACTACTTATGCCATAATCAGTATACGTTTGATTGTCAACCTCACTGTCGCTATAGTAAAGACCAGTAATCAATACCATATCATCGGTTACATTAGTAAGACGGAATTCTTGAGAAATAGAATCAATTTCACCATATTGTCGTCCGTAATCCATGGTGACGTAATCTGAATCAGCGGCATCAAGATTTTTACCGCGTAAATAGCCTTCGTAACCAATACTCAACAAACCACCAGTTAACCCTTCAATTACACCTTCTAAAACACCTTGTAACGGTTGGTTTTTGATATTGTCAATTGTTTCACCACGGAAACCACTGCGTTCAAATTCTGAACCATCATCGGTAAACTTTGAGTAACCAGTAAGTGAAGTGAATGTCCAGCTATCATTGATATCATGATCAATATTTAACGACATGAGCGTTGTCTCATAATCAACTTTTGGTGTTTTACCCGCTGTCCAGTCAGCTTTATTTGGATCATTAGATAAGCCAGTCAAGTTTTGCGGGTTAATATCTGCATCTAAATAGTCTTTATAAATTGAGACAGCAAACGGTAGATCACCCGCCACACCAGGCTCATAGCCAAATATTTGTGGCGCTGGACTTTCAGAGTCATCTTTGGCGTATGACGCACTTAATAACATATTGGTGCTATTGCCTAATTCAAAACTTAGGCTACCACGCAGCGATAATTTATCTTGTCGACCTAAGGTTTCATCGCGAGAAATACTTTCTTGAAAACCTTTACCTGAGTTCACCATTTTAAGCGCCAAACGGCCATTAACATTATCAGATAACGCACCAGTAACAAAACCCTCAGCGGACAGTGTTTCGTATGAACCAAATGACCCTTTAAGCCCTGCCTCAAAGGTATCCTGTGGTTTAGCAGCAATATAGTTAATCGCACCAGCTGTGGCGTTTCGCCCATATAAAGTACCTTGAGGGCCCTTTAATATTTCAACGCGCTCAAGATCAAGGTTGGTTGCTTTAGTTAAAGCTGGAAATGGTATGGCAATTTCATCAACGTATACACCAACTGTAGAAGTTGCTTGAGTGCTATATTCGTTAAATCCAACACCACGAATCGTATACACGGGTATACCATATGCAGTATCAGAAAAGCTAAAACCTGGGACAGCGATAGCGAGATCGGTGGTATCTTCAATACCTAACTCATCAAGCTCTTCAGTGTTCATTGCTGAAATTGCCATCGGTACATCGTTAATCGATTGAAGTCGCTTTTGAGCCGTAACTTCAATTACTTCAAACTGTTTTTTCTGACTGGTTTCTTCAGCAACTGCAGATTGAGCTGCAAGACCAGCCAAAATAGCGGTCGATATCAGAGACTGTTGTAATATTTTTTTATTCATAGTTAACCCCGGGGTGAAATTTCTTATAATTAATTGGACGCTAAATTTTTATTGTGGTGGACCAATAAAAAATAACTTAACACTCCTCTGGTGAAATAAAGTGCAACCTAAGTTCCTATTGGGGGAGAAATTTCATTCTTTTTAGTGGATAAAATCTATTTGAATTAAGTAAGAACACATGCACTTAGCAAGAAACAAAATCGATAGAAACGCAATAAAACTCAGTGTTTTATAGAGGGGTAGGCACTAAGCTGTCACGGTTAACTCAAAGACCAAATAACTTAGTAAAATATTCAATATCATTAATATAAATCTTTCCATAATGGATATGAACTAAGCCGATTTTCTCCATTTTTTTCAATTCTCGGCCAATGCCTTGACGTGTAGCACCGACCATTTGACCTAACATCTCTTGAGAAATATCTGGTAAGTACAATTTACCATTTTCGTCTGTTAATCCTCCGCTGATAACTTGACGCAAAATAGTATTACCAAGACGTTCATATAATGTCTCTAATAATGCAGCTTCATAATTATTAGATAAATATTGCAATCTAGCCGAGAAAAACTTATTCAAGGCTAAGCTCAGTTCAGGGTACCGATAAGACAGATCAATATAGTGTTTTTGATGAAGTAAGTTAACTTCAGCATCAGTATGAGCCAACGCATAAGTATTGCGCCGATTACCTAGAACCATAGTTAATTCACCAAAGCAATCACCTTGATGCATCATACCGTGGATGATTTCACGCCCATCTTTATTATGATTTCCTATTTTTACTTTGCCTTGTTCAACCTGGTAGCAAACTAAAGCTTCTTCACCAATTGAGTGAAGAAAGTCACCTTTGCGCAGTGTTTTATAGGTTAAACAGTCTGCCAATGCTTGCTGACATTCTTCAGAAAGCTCAGTGCGCCAGTTATGTAAGTGGGGAGTAGTTAACATGAAAACAAGCTAGGTACCTTGGTAAACTTTTGCCGATTATATCGCAAGCTTAAATAGTTAAGCATAGCATCACTAGAAGCTGAATTAGCATAATACAATGCAACATAGCTTACAATCCATAGTTCTACGCAACCTAGTTGGGTTGAAGGCACAAACGATTCTACTAGAGTCTGGTTATGTGGATCGCGACTATCTGGAGACTTCTCTAAAAACCTTTATAGGGAAACTTGTTTAAAGAATTATCCAAACACGCAACAACTAACCTAAAGCCAATGCTGATGTGAAGTTAGTCTGCATTAAGGTTCGCGTTGTGTTTTTAGTGTGACTTCCGTGTTCCATCGTCGACAAAGACAAAACCGAGCATGGCAGAATGCTCAAGCTCGGTTGTTTACCTTAGTGACTATTTGGTGAACGACGGATCTGCTGTCCCGGTAAGGCATCAGTGATTATCTTGCCGTTTTTCAAGACGAAAACACCATTAACTAGGGTGTGATAAAAGCCATCATTAAGCGCTGTCACATCGTCCCAATTGGCGTTCGCCTTAACCGTCTTTGGGTTGAACACGGTAATATCCGCATCCATACCGACCTGCAAGCGTCCCTTAGTAGTGAACTGAGGAATGTGCTGTTCCAACGCTTTGGCGGGAACATAGGTGGAGTTTCGGATAGCTTGCATCAGTGTTAGCGCACCTTGCTCTCGCACCCATTTTTCTAGGATGACCGCGTGAGTGCTGGTGGTACGCGGTTGCCCGCCGGCATCTTTTGGTAATGGCCAAACATCCACTCCAGAGCCAAGGCCCAATTTGTCGCCATCCTTAGGCTTACCCTTCCATCCTATAGGCGTTCCGTCCGAGGCCGGAATAGTTTCAGGGAAGGTCACCGCGGCGCGCATTGCGGCTAAGCCTTCGGGCGAGCTTTCGTCGATGTATTCCATCTGCACGAAATCAAGGGGATGTTCCTTCTGGTGCTTCTGGAAATCGGTTTTATCCTTGAAAGTGTAGTGAGGCTTCTTCACCGTACGGATCTCGTTCCACTTAAAACCGATTCGCTCATCAGAGTTTTCCCATTTCAAGTAATCGGCGGATATAGGCGGAGCGGTATGGCCGAATGGGTAGACCTCAGTAGTAAGTTTGAGCCCTGATTTTCGACCGGCTTCAATAACGTCTAGCATCATGTAAGGGTCACTAAGACCGACCAGTTGGATATGGCAGAGAAGCGCATGGGCGCCCGATGAAGCCGCTAAGCCTAGCATCTCGTTCATAGCTTCAACCGAGCTGTTTGGATCAAGCATGGACTGATAGCGCACATGAACAGAAACCGGTACGTTGTTGGCAGCAGCTTTTTTCCAAAGCTTAATAGCCTCCTTCATGCCAGCACCGCTGCCATAGGCTGGTGGAAAGCCTACGGCGATGGCGCCATCGTCTAGATCTTTCTGAATCAACGCTAAGATCTGCTTTTCCTGTTCGGGATTAGAGACTTCTGCCCCCCAACCTGCAAAAGCCTGCGTCAGGCCGCTGAAGGTCGCCTCCCCTTTAAAGCCCTTCATGACCGTGGCACGGTTCATGGGCCAGCTAGAGGAAAAGCCGTAGTTGATTGGGTGACCGCCTCGCTTTTCAATAATATCGTAAGCTTGGGCCACTGGACTGCGACCGAACTCCAACTCCATATGGGTAGTAGTACCGTCCTGTGCCGCCAGTCGACCATCAGGGAGCTCGAAGCTGTGTTGGTGAGTGTCGATAAAGCCTGGCGAAACCACGAGCCCTTTCACATTAATGATTTCTTTTCCTGAGAGTTTGTCTGTGGTCACCGCTGCGATTTTACCGTTTTTAATGCCCACATTCATGACTGCATCGAGCGAGGTTTCCGGGTCCATGACTCGGCCCCCTTTCAGCACAACGTCATAGTCTTTCGCGTGGACTGTAACCGTTCCGCTCAATGCTAACGCTATTAGCATTGTCTGTGCTTTGCGCATAAATAATTTGCTCATATTATTACTCCTTTTTTTAGATTCACTTCGGGGAAAATCCAAGAAGCACCTAACTGTTTTTTCTGACAGGCTTCTTCAGCAACAGCTGCTTGAGCAGCAAGACCAGCGCAAATATCTGTCGATATAAGAGACTGGTGTAATATGTTTTTATTCATAGTTAACCCCGAGTTGAATTTTCTTATAATGCATTGGACGCTAAATTTTTATTGTGGTGGACCAATTAAAAAAATAACTTAACACTTCTCATGTAAAATAAAGTGCAACCTAAGTTCCTATTAGGGGAAGAATTTACGTTTTTTTTTAGTGGGTAAAATAGATTTGAATTGTGAGTTAATTTACTCACTTAATGAGGCGTCCCAAACTACTTGAACAGAACACTTAAAAATTGGCGAGCTTTTTGTGCCATAACCTAGTAGCCACCGCAATGTTGTTTATGATGGTGGAGCGAAGTGAAAGATAGGTATGAAAAGGCAGCGGTTAGCTGCCTTTGTTTGATTGTTTTTGTAAACGTTTTATCTTACTGGCTAGTAAACTTATTTCAGGTGTTGCCTAATAAAGTTTTTCCAATAGTTGAACTTTACCAGTGGCGCCATATTCTAACGTTAATTCACCTTCTTTGAAGAATTCGAATTCTGGTTTAAACCTTAATTGTCGCTGCATAGACTCTGACAGGGTTGAATTCAGCTGTTGAAGCTCAGACTCAGATACGCCGTTTTTATATTCAACCTTTATTTTAAGTGGCGGCTCAACAACAGGAGATGCTGTAGGCTTTACTACTTTTATATTGCCAGTGACTTTATCGCCTGAGCTGATGACTAAGTCTCTTATTGCGGTAGGGAATACATTTACGCCTTTGACTAACAACATATCGTCAACACGGCCAATAAACTTTATTCTCATCCCAGGGAAACCACATTTACATGGTTTGGTATTAACTTGTACCAGGTCACCATCTTTAAATCGTATCAAGGGTCCGCATTCTCGGTGAAGGCCTGTATAGATGAACTCGCCAACTGCACCATCTTGCCATGGAATTACTTTGTCATTATCTCTGTCGTAAAGTTCAATGATGGCATGATCTGGGGCAATAAAGTGCATGCCATCTTGCTCTTCACAGGACACAAAGATAGGATTTAATGCTCCAGTGCCGCCAGCCATGTCATATACGGTTGCACCGCCAAAGCCAGTTTCAATTTCGTTAATAATTTCCGGTACGCTGCCACCTGGCTCGCCATATACAAATACTTTCTTAACACCAAGTGCAGGTAGATCCGTGGCAAGTTCCCCTTTAGCTTTTTTAATTAAAACGCGCGCAAAAGATGGTGTGCAAACTAGCACGTCGGGTTTGGTTAATGTCATCATTTCCAATACTTTAGCGGTTCCAACTAAACCACCAATAGGGATAACATTGGCACCGAAGTCCAATAGAGCATCTACCGTAGGAATTCCCGCTACCCACATGCTCATTACCCCAGCCATCATCACTTTATCACCAGGCTTACAGCCTGTGACATCCATTAAGCGGGCAAAGTTTTTGAAAATAGTTTGTCGGTCGTTATAGGTGTGCCCCTGAAAACTAGGCGTACCAGTAGTACCAGACGATGCGCTCATTCTATTGACTTTTTTTATGTCGCAACTAAGGTGCATCCCTAAAGGGTGACCTTCGAGTTCAATCGATTTTGCCTGACTTTCCCTTTCTTCGTATTTGTCAAATGTCGGGTATTGGGCAAAGTCTTCCATTGACGTAAAATCGTCTGGGTTAACACCCGCAGCGTCAAATTTTTCTTTGTAGTAAGGTGAGTTTTGATAAAGATGCTGTAACATCTTTTTTAATTCAGCAGTTTGGAATTGTTTCAGTTCTTCTGAATCAATGGCTAATTGGCTAATGTCATTCCATAGTGAAGGGGTCATTGTTGCTCTCCTTAACTGGCCGTGAAATTAGGTTGACGCTTTTCAATAAATGCTTGTCTACCTTCTTTTGCGTCATTTGACGCTAATACAGACTTACGCAATGTTGCGCCTAAAGCAGATAGTTCCTCAAAGGACATAGCGTCAGTTTTTCCGATGATTCGTTTAGTAGCACGGTTTGCCAATGGACTTAAAGCAGCAATTTTATGCGCCCACTCCAAAGTTACCTTTTCGACATCTTTGTCATCCACAACAATATTCACTAAGCCTTTCTTTTCTGCCCAAGAAGCGTCTTTTTGTTCGCCAGTTAACAGTAGTTCCATGGCGTTGGCTTTACCCATTAATCGGGTGGCGTGTATTGCTGCATTTACGGTAGGTACGCCTATTTTTGCTTCTGGTAAACAAAATGACGCACTCTTGCCCGCCACTCGAATATCAGCACCTAAGGCTAAACTTAAGCCTTCACCTACGCAGTATCCTCTTATAGCAACAAGTATCGGTTTGTCACAAAAGTATTCGCCTTCTAAGTCAATGCTAAACATATGCTCTAATGTGGCCATGTCAGGGTTTGTCGCCATAACTTCGTTTAGTGCTTTAATATCAACACCTACAGAAAATGACTTTTCAGAAGTGGAAGTGATCACAGCAACCCAAGCATCATCATCTTGCTTAAATTGAGCTGTGGCCTCGTTAAATGCTACATATAATTCAGGATTAAATGCGTTCATAGCATCAGGACGGTTTATCGCGATAGTAGCGACATGATTTTCACAAGAGTAAGTCACTAATGACATATACACCTCAATATTAAATTATTGTAAGCGTTGACTCTAAGGAATTAATTTTTACTCAACCATGACTCAGAAAGTCCGGTCAAACAGTCTAATAAAACAACAGAGGGTGTTTATAGTCGTCAATAATTAATGGCGATAAATCAAGTCGTTCATTGTCTGGATGAAATACAATGCTTACCATATCGGGTGATGCAGAGAAGGCAAGGGGCCCCAAGACGTTTATAGTTTGAGTAAAAATTGAAAATGATTCTACTTGGTTATCTATTAAAACTTCGATAGCAAATCGACTGGCTGGCGGTTGCGACGCTGCAATTTCTTGCCAGTCCTTGGGGACAGATGAAGAGCTCAGTAATGAATTTAATAAACTTTGAATATTTTCATCGTCATGATAGAGCACGTTTTGCTGAATGGATAATAACACGACACATAGCGTTGTTTGCCAGTGTTGAGGTGTTACTTGCTTGTCGGCAAACTCAAATAAACACTCGAATAAATTGGAAATGTCTTCTAGAGGTTTTTCTGGCAGTAGTATTTTTTGCAAGCCTAACCAAGCGCGATTAACAGCTAGGATATTTCCTGTGATATCGGTTAAAACAGCCGGAAGTGGCTCTAGCGCTTTGAGATGACGAACAATTTCTTGCTTTCGCTCTATATTGTCTTCAGAGTGAATGTCATTGCCTTGGATTTTAGATACATACCCTGCCGAAAATAATAAATTAATCGTATCTCTATTACTTAGTTCAAGAGCGTTAGCTATATTGTGAATCATTTCTTTGGACGGTTGAGCTTGCCCTTTTTCTAATCGACTAATATGCCTAGCTGCAGAGTCAATTCGAAACGCTAACTCTTCTTGACTCAACTTTCTCACCGCTCGCCAAAATTTTAAAATGCGGCCAAAAGGTGCAGAGTCGGTTAGTGTTTTTTGCATGTTATTGGGTACTTTTAACTACAAACTAAAAAAATATTGCTTGTAAAGCCTTATTTATCGGGTGCTTCAAGTTATTTCTAGCAACCGGACTTATTATGTCATGGTGTATGTTAAATATACTAACCACAATCAATTATGAAACCTTTTATTAGGTTAAGTCTGCATACAATAACAATTAAGACTAGTAAATTGAAGGGGAAGAGACAGTGAAATTGACTAAATTGACTTATCCAGCGGCTATGTTAACCCTGCTAAGTAGTTCAATAGGGCAAGCGCTTGCTAATGACGAACAAAGCAGCGATAGCAAAGCAAAATTAGAGATTGAAAAAATTGTCGTAACATCACAAAAACGAATCCAGAGCACTCAGGATATTGGCGTTGCGGTTACTTCGATAGGTGGTGATAAACTTAGAGATAAAGGTATTGATAAAGCAGAAGATCTGACTAATTCAATTGCAAACATAAGTTCAGTAAATGTGACTGGTGGTGGCTTACCTATCATCGTTGTTAGGGGCGTAGGTCTTCAGAATTTCCGAGTTAATGACAGCCCGACAACTGCTTTTTATATCGATGAAGTGTATCAGCCTAATATCGCCTCAGCGGATTTATCGATGTTTGATTTGGAGCGAGTAGAATTTTTAAAAGGTCCGCAAGGTGGTCTTTATGGCCGCAATACTATTTCAGGTGCTGTACAAGTTATTTCAAAACAACCAGACGTAGATGATGGTACAAACGGTTATATTCATGCTGGTATTGGAACTTATGGTAAAACAACCTTAGAAGGTGCAGTCGGAACCGCAGTTTCTGATAACTCAGCGGTTCGAGTATCGTTAAAATCTATAACTAGTGATGATAGGCAGTTTACTAGTACAACTGGTGATTTTGACCATGGTGAAATTGATCAATGGGCTTCAAGAGTAATATTTAAGTATGATCCAAGTGACGATTTATCAGTGTTGTTCAAAATGCATAGTGGTGAAGACAATTCTGAAACACCGCTGCTAAGAGCTGTAGGCACGTTCGTTGCGGGGCCAACAGTAGCCAACGTCAATGCTTCGGTGTTTAGTTTCGGCTTATGTGACTCCGTGTTAAGTGGTCAGGGTACTACTCCAGGTTGTGCCTTTGTCGATAGTGCAATTTCTGCCGATTATAACCTACAGGGGGACCGCTATAATTCAGCTAGTACAACACCGAGTTTCTTAGAAAACAGTTGGAACGGCTCAAGTTTTCAAGCCGCTTATAATTTTGCAGATTACACTCTAACATCAATCACAGCTGCGGACTCGATGGATTATCGACGCTTTGTCGATTTAGACTCCATTCCAATCGAATATGCTGAGTTAGATTACGTTTCTTATATTGATTCTTGGTCACAAGAGTTTCGTTTAGCTTTTAATGGTTCGTCGACATACAACTGGATTTTAGGCGTTAATTACGCTGAAGATGATATTGTAGAAGATTCTGGAGCATACGGCTCTGAAGGTCTATTGCCACTAGCATTTGGCGCATTAGGTGGACCAGTTAGCTTATTCCAAGACTATGAACAAAAAACTGAAGCATTTGCAGTGTATGGTCACGGTGAATGGCGTATACAACCAAATGTAAATTTAGTGGGTGAACTGCGTTACACGGATGCAACTAAGTCGTTTAGCGGCTCTGAGAGTTTGGGTTATGCAGATGGCAGCTCAATGTTTTTCCCTGGCATCGATGATATTAACTTGGAAAAAAGCTTTAATGACACAAGTGGTAAATTGGCTATTGAATATAACATCAGTGAGAATGTGATGACATATGCCAGTGTTTCAAAAGGTTTTAAAACGGGTGGTTTTTACGGTGGTATTGTATTCAGTGCTGACGACTTAACACCTTATGATTCAGAGCAAATCATGGCTTATGAAGTTGGCTTTAAAAGTGACTTAATGGAACGCCGCATGAGATTAAATGGTGCAGCGTTCTTTTACGATCGTAGTGATGTTCAACAAACTGCTACGACAACTGGTGAAAACCCAGTAAGCCGTTTAACTAATATTGGTGACGTAAACGCACATGGTGCAGAACTAGACCTAACATATTTATTATCAGAATCATTGACTCTTAACGTTAATCTTGGATATACCGATTCTGAGATTACCGACAGTGATATGGTGAGTGCAACAATACCTGGTATGCCGGAGATGCCGATTGAGGGCACCAATACTCCCAATTACTCTAAATTTACTGGTATTGCTAGCGTAAATTACGAGAGTTATATTACTAACGATTGGTTATTGTTAGGGGCATTAGATTATAGTTATCGCTCGGAACGAGACCTAAACTTGGTCACTCAAGAAGCAGAAAAAGCTTTGTTAACAGAGCCCGGCTTTGGCCTTGCAAATGCACGCGTAAGTCTAATGGATGAATCTGAAATTTATAAAGTTACTTTTTCTGTTAAAAACCTATTGGATGAAGAGTATAGAACAGTATTACGAGACAATGGCTTAAGAGGTATGTATACCTTATATGGTGAGCCAATGACTTGGAATTTAACTTTTACTTATTCATTTCAATAACATTAAGTGGTACACGCTATTGCCAAGTGCAATAGCGTGTTTTTAAATATGAAAAAATCAGCAACGTCTCAATCCGACTTCTACTTTGGCGATTACGTATCTGCCTTACCTTTAGTTATCATGGTATTACCCGCAATAGTGCTAAGTGTTATGGGGGTCTTTTCATCTTCTTTGATGATAGTCACCGGCCTAGTTGGCATTGTTTTTACTTCATTTCTAGCCAGAAACAAAAGTCATTATTGGAAAACTGTAACGCAAGCGCTAGCCGATCCTACGGGATTACTTATATTTAAGTTGTTCCTTATTGTTGGTGTTTACGCCGAATTGCTAACTGAATCACAACTAACTGGTGGTTTGACATGGCTGGCTAGTGTTATCGATTTAGGTCCAGCTGGATTTATTGTATTTGTTTATATTGCCTGTTCGGTATTGGGCACCGCAATGGGGACATCAGTTGGCACAATAATGGTAATGACCCCTGTATTTTACCCGGCTTCTGCAGCTATTGGAGCCGATCCTATGTTGACATTAGCGGCTATCTTAAGTGGTGCTGCAACTGGCGATCATTTTGCACCAGTATCCGACACAACTATTATCTCATCCAGCACGCAAAAATATTATCATCGCGAAGGCAGTGCCGATATTAGTGATGTAGTAAAAGGTAGGTTGCAATACGCAATTCCTGCTTTTTTAATTAGTTGTTTATGTTATTGGCTGCTAGGTGCATTTGCTCCTGATATTGTTAGTGCAACACCATCTTTGGCAATGTTACCTGATCAAAACGCCATTGGACTTGTTATGTTGACCCCTATGCTTGTGGTTATTGTCAGTGCAATAAAAGGCCGATCAGTGTTCGATTCACTAGCGTTGGGTATTGTCGTTGGTCTGTTGTTGGCTGTGCTAACGGATCAAATTTCAGTCGAACAAGTATTTTACATCGAAGGCTCTCAACCCACTGGTTTATTGGTGGCTGGAGTGAAGAATAATCTAGAAACTATTGTCATGATAATCATGATGATGGGAGCTTATGGCATCTTAAAAGCATATGGTTTGCTGGATAAATTAGTGGCATCGTTAAGCCATCAGTTTGGTAAAACTGCGAAAAGCTCAGAGCTTACTATGTTTAGTTTAGTGTGGTTTTTAAACTTCTTACTGATTGGGTTAGTGGCTCGAATTACGGTAATAGGCGGTCCAATTGTCAATGAACTGGGCAAAAAACACAGAATCCATCCGGTTCGTCGAGCTAATATATTAGACGCGACAGCAAATAGCTTTAGTTTCATTATCCCTTGGCATATCTGGCCATTATTAATGATCATGACAGTAACACCATTATTGTCAAAATACCCTTATTTAACGTTGCCTGAACCTACTACCTTCTTATTCATTACTGTATACCCAGTCGCTATTTGGTGCATTATGTTATTTAGTATATTAACAGGCCGTGGTGCTCAATTTGAAAAAGAAGAGGCGATAAAAGGAGCAGCTTCCAATGAGTAAAGACGCTTTTAACTCCATACCAAAAGAACACTTGTTAAAAGGTGCAACGCCACTGCATGAATTGAAGAATCTTTCATTGCGTTATGATAAAGCCTTATTAGTAAAAAGAGATGATTTGAGTGGCGTCGGTATTGGAGGCAATAAGGTACGTAAACTTGAATATTTATTAGCTGAAGCAAAAAACAATGGCGCTAAAAGTGTTATTACAGGTGGTGGCATTCAATCAAATCACGCGGCAGCAACCGCTATCTGTGCAAAAATGTTAGGGATGGACAGCTATTTAGCGTTGGTAGATGCAGTCCCCATTGTTAATGAGCATTATAGTCAAAATGGTAACGTAGTGATTGATAAGCTGTGTGACGCTAATATTAAAGTGTTTTCAGCAGGCAAGTCGGTGAATGAACGTATTAGAGAATTCGCTGCAGATATTGAACAAAAGACGGGAGAAAAGCCGTTCGAAATTTGTATGGGCGGTTCAAGTGCTATAGGGGCGCTAGGGTATGTTAGCGCGGCTTTGGAAATGGCGGAGCAATTTGAGCTTGAAGGCATTAATTCAGCTACAGTGACTCTCGCCTCTGGCAGTGCAGGCACTCAAGCAGGCTTAATTGCTGGTTTTGCTTTGGCAAAAAGGGACGTGAAAATATTAGGGTGCAGCGTTTTGCATCCAAAAGAGGTGTTAGCTGAAATGGTGCGTGAGTTGTGTTTAGAGCTTGCTCAAGTACTGGCGCTACCAGATATTAATTGGGACGAATTAATCAATATCGATGATGGATACATTGGTGAAGGTTATGGCATTCCTTCACAAGGTACATGGCAAGCAATAAAAACAGGTATAGCAGAAGAGGCCATACTGTTTGATCCATGTTATAGCGGCAAAGCATTTAATTACTTTCTTGACTTGCTTGAAAATAGCTCACCACTTTTGAAAGAGCATAATGTATTTTTAATGACTGGCGGCCTAACCGGTTTATTTGGCTATCAGCATCAGGTTCAAGCCCAATATTGATAATATTGGAGTGAAATATAAGCTTGTAGTCAAAAACATGTGCCCAAAAGCGGCATACCATCCGAACATTTGTAATTACCATAAAGTTAAGGAAAACATTTATCTGGATATAATTTCCTGTATTTAGATAAAATCCTTATGTATAACTAGAAACGAGTTTATCTCGGAGAAAGTTGTTGATTCTATTAGCAGTGTAAGGTGAATTATCTGTGGTTAATTACATTCCTAATGAGTTTATTCAGTGGCATTTTGCGTCTATAGCAAATGAACCAAAACTTATTGAAAAGATCCGTCATCGGGTAAAAATACCCGATGAGGTGTTAAACACTAGTGGACATCAATTAAGCGCCGACCAGTATGCTGAATTATTAACTTTAACCACCAAATTCCATAATCAAGAGAGTTTTGGCCAACTTTCACAACCGCTTGGAAAAGGTAGTTTCCACATGATGTGCCACGCCTGTATAACATGCGTAACATTTGAACAAGCGCTTATTCGTTGTATAGAGTTTTATCGGCTTTTGAACCCGCAAATAAAGTGGAGCTTAGAAAAGAAAGGTGATACAGCGAGTGTGCATTTTACTTTTACTGACTTAGATAATGAAAAAGCTGGCTACTTTGTATCGTTCATGATGACGATTGTTTGGCGATGGATTAGTTGGTTAATTAACAAAACATTGCCACTGACGAGTGTTTCATTTCGATTCGCTAGGCCTAGTTTCTATAAAGAAATCGAGCACATCTACCGGCAGGAAATAGCGTTCGATCAGGCAACAAATCAATTTAGTTTCGCACTCAGTGAATTACGGCAACCGATAAAACAAAGTGTCAGCAACCTGAATCTTTTCCTTATAAATGTCCCTGAGTGTTTGCTTAGCCATTACCAAGAAGAAGTATCTATTAAGCGACAACTGAAAGACTTTCTATTAAATCAAGAAAACCTCAATCAGGTAACATTGACTGACGCTGCGGATTATTTTTGCTGCAGTGAGCAGAGCCTTATCCGTAAATTACGGGCAGAAGGGACTAAATTTAAGGCACAAGTTGATGCTATTCAAAAGTCGCGCGCGTATGATTTGGTTACGAAAACCAACTTATCAAACCAACAAATTACTGCTGAATTGGGTTTCAACGATCCTAGCGTTTTTTATCGTAAATTTAAAAAGTGGTTCAATCATACTCCCAGTCAGATCCGCCAATCACCTATGTAGTGACAAACTTATACACGCTGATAATTTTTGTCACTAAACTGCTAGTTGGAGTCATAGTTATTATCTAACTAATGGCACACTATTGGTGCAATTAATTTAGTTGGAGTGACACATGTCAGACGCTTTCATTTTTGATGCAATTCGCACCCCTAGAGGTCGTGGCAAGGCCAACGGCTCGTTGCATGAAGTTAAACCTATTACACTATTATCTAATCTTTTAAATACGCTTCAATCTCGTAACCAATTTAATACTTTCGATGTGGACGATATCGTTATGGGTTGTGTGACCCCTTTGGGCGATCAAGGTGCAGATATTGCAAAAATAGCTGCAATCGCCGCAGGGTGGGATGACAATTGCGCCGGTGTAACCATTAATCGTTTTTGTGCTTCTGGTTTAGAAGCGGTCAATATGGCTGCGATGAAAGCACGTTCTGGCTGGGAGCATTTGATTGTGGCTGGTGGCGTTGAGTCTATGTCGCGATGCCCAATGGGCTCAGATGGAGGTGCTTGGGCTAATGATCCAGAAACCAATATGAATACAGGCTTTATGCCACAAGGTATAGGCGCTGATCTTATTGCCACACTGGGCGGTTATAGTCGTGAAGACGTCGATGCGTTTGCCGCTGAATCACACAAACGTGCTGCTGCGGCGTGGCAAAAGAATGCTTTTGCAAAATCCGTTATTCCGGTCGTCGACCAAAATGGTTTTGAAATCTTGACTCATGACGAGTTAATTCGTCCAGATGCTTCAACTGACACATTAGGTCAGTTAAAACCGTCATTCCAAAAATTTGCTGATATGGGCTTTAAAAATATCATCAAAGAAAAATACCCGCACGTGGAAAACATCAATCATATGCACACTCCAGGAAATTCATCGGGCATTGTTGATGGTGCAGCCGCGGTGCTTATCGGTTCACAAACAGCGATTGATCAGTATGGCCTTAAGCCTCGTGCTCGTATTGTATCAACGGCATTAGTGGGAACTGATCCAACGATTATGCTGACAGGCCCAGGTCCAGCAGCTCAAAAAGCGTTAAATATTGCGGGAATGAAGCCCGAAGATATTGATCTTTATGAAGTCAATGAAGCGTTTGCATCGGTTGTTATGCGTTTTATGGACGATCTCAATGTTTCTCATGACAAGGTCAATGTAAACGGAGGCTCTATTGCTATGGGTCACCCATTAGGTGCAACGGGCGCAATGATTTTAGGTACGTTACTAGACGAATTAGAAGCACGTAACTTAAAAACAGGTATGGCAACATTATGTGTTGGCGGTGGTATTGGTATCGCAACAATTATTGAACGTGTGTAAGGAGAATTTGAAATGAGCTGTATTCAATATAATAAAGATGAAAATCAAATTGCTCACTTAACGTTTGATAAACCTAATTCGCCGGTTAATTTAATGGATAATGAATTTTTTACCTCGTTATCTGAAGTGGTCAATAAGCTTGAAAATGATGATTGTGTCGGTGTTGTCTTGCGCTCCGCTAAGTCGACTTTTTTTGCTGGTGGCGACATAGACATGTTATACCAGACGAGCAAAGAAACCGCAGGTGATTTATACAACTTCCTAGAGCAAATGAAAGGGGACTTTCGTAAGTTAGAATGCCTAGGTAAGCCAGTTGTTGCCTGTATTAATGGTGCTGCACTTGGTGGTGGTTTAGAAGTGGTTCTAGCGAGCCATTATCGAGTGGCTATTAACAGTCCTAAAGTTACCTTAGGTGTACCAGAAGTAAACTGGGGATTATTGCCTGGTGCTGGCGGTATTACTCGTCTTGTTCGTATGCTTGGTTTGGATGTGGCTATGCCGTATTTGACTCAAGGTAAACTATTCCGTCCAGATGAAGGGCATAAAATTGGTCTAATTAATGACCTGGCTGACAATGAAGAACAAATGTTGGCTAAGGCCATTGAGTGGATCAAAGCGAATCCAGAAATGGTGCAACCTTATGACGTCAAAGGATATAAAATTCCTGGTTTAGCGAAATCACGTTTATCGCTTCCTGTAGCTGGTGCAATGGTGAAAAGCGCAACCAAAGGGACATTGCCTGCACCACAAGCCATTTTAGCTACTATGGTCGAAGGCTCACAAGTTGATTTTGATACTGCATGCCGTATTGAAAGTCGCTATCTCGTTAGCTTAGCGTGCAATCAAGTATCGAAAAACTTAATCAATACTTTTTGGTATCAACAAAACGAAATCAAATCGGGTAAAAATCGACCTAAGGCTGATAAGACAAAATTCACTAAAATTGGTGTGTTAGGCGCTGGTATGATGGGCGCTGGTATTGCATACGCTTGTGCCGTAAAAGGTATACAAGTTGTCCTAAAAGATGTGTCTATGGAATCTGCTGAAAAGGGCAAAGATTACACTAGAAAACTTCTTCAGAAGCGTCTTGATAAAGGCCGTGCAACCTTAGAAAAAATGAATGCCACGCTTGATTTAATAACTGCAACAGACAGTGCAGACGAGCTTGCAGGTTGTGAGTTGGTTATTGAAGCTGTATTTGAAGATCGAGGGCTTAAAGCGAAAGTTACTCAAGAGACAGAAGCGGTCATAGCTGATTCTGCCGTATTTGGGTCGAATACTTCAACCTTACCAATAAGCGGCTTGGCAGAAGCCTCATGTCGCCCTGAAAAATTCATTGGTATTCATTTCTTCTCGCCTGTCGACAAAATGCCATTGGTTGAGATTATTATGGGTGACAAGACCGACGATGAAACACTGGCTAAAGCATATGACTTAACGTTACAAATTGGTAAAACGCCAATAGTGGTGAATGATAGTCGCGGATTTTATACGTCTCGTGTCTTTGAAACGTTTGTTAAGGAAGGCGCTATTTTGCTTCATCAGGCAGATGCGGCCGAAATTGAAAATGCTGCTTGGTTGGCAGGTTTCCCTGTTGGTCCATTGGCTGTTACCGATGAAGTTAGCTTTACCTTAATTGATAAAATAGCTAAACAAACTGAAGCTGATTTAATCGCAGAAGGTAAGACCGTATCATCTCACCCTGGTGAAGCCGTGATTGCTAAAATGGTGGCGATTGAGCGTTCTGGTAAATTGCATGGAGCGGGCTATTACAATTACCCGAAAGGCGAAGCAAAACATATCTGGCCTGAATTAAACAAAATGTTTAAGCAGTCTGACACAAGTATCCCACTGCAAGACATAAAAGATCGCTTATTATTTACCATGGCAATGGAAACGGTGCGAATCTATGAAGAAGGGGTTCTGCGTTCGGTTGGTGATGCCAATATTGGTTCAATTTTTGGTTTAGGTTACCCAACATGGACAGGGGGTACACTTCAGTTCATTAACTCATATGGTGTTAAAGCTTTTGTTGAACGTGCAGACGAATTAGCGGAAAAATATGGCAGCCGTTTTGCGCCAACGGAACAATTACGTTCCATGGCTGCGACCAATCAAACGTTTTAACCACAGACAGAGATTATTATCATGAGCTCACCTCTAAGCGGTTTAAAGGTACTTGATTTCTCAACATTATTGCCCGGTCCCTTTGCCAGCATGATGCTGGCAGACATGGGGGCTGATGTGGTTAAAGTCGAATCGCCAACACGCCCAGATATGTTGCATGGTTTAGCACCAGGATTTAAAAGTGACCAGCGTAAAACGTCTTACGCAAACTTAACGATTAATCGCAACAAGCGCTCGCTAGCGTTAAATTTAAAACAGCCAGAAAGCTTGTCTGCGATTAAAAAGCTAATTGCTGAATACGACATTGTAATCGAACAATTTCGACCAGAAGTAATGACAAAGTTAGGGTTAGGTTATGAAGTGTTATCTCAACTTAATCCGAAGCTTATTTATTGTTCTATTACTGGTTATGGGCAGACTGGTCCTCTGAAACACAAAGCGGGCCATGACATTAATTATTTAGCGTTAAGTGGCCTGGCAAGTTATAGCGGAACAAAAGAGTCAGGACCCGTATTATCAGGCACTCAAATTGCCGATATTGCTGGCGGCTCTCATCATGCCGTTATGGCAATATTAGCCGCGGTTATTCAGCGCAGTACAACAGGTAAAGGCCAGCATCTAGACATTAGCATGACAGATGCGGCTTTTGCGCTAAACGCGATGTTTGGCGCTGGAGCTGTCGGTAAAGGCATATCGCCAAGTCTTGGTGATACCTTATTAAATGGTGGTTGTTTTTACGATTATTACCAAACGCTGGACAATCGATATGTATCGGTGGGTGGCTTAGAGCCTCAGTTTGCTAAAGGCTTCTTTGCACTAATAGGGCACGCGGACTGGTTTGAACGGAGTTTAACACCAGACCCTAATACTCAAGCTCAGTTAAAGCGTGATATCAAACACGCATTTGCTCAACATTCTTATCAATATTGGCTGGAGGTTTTTGCCGATTCTGATGTTTGTGTAGAGCCTGTACTAACCATTGAAGAGGCAGCCGACTCTGAGTTAATCAAAGCTCGAAATATGGTCACTGAATCTGTTGTAGACGGTGTTAATGTGATGCAAATTGCTTCACCAATTAAATTTGGTCATGAGCAAGAAAAACCGACAAGTGCACCGAAGTGTGGCGAGCATAATGACTCTCTCTTATCTGGATTGGGGTTTTCGGCTGAGCAAATTAAGAGCATGACTCATGGCTGAGCAGCAAGAATTTGCTCAATATTTAATTGCGGATGAATGGTTTGATTACCATCACCCTAGCGTTGCAGCGCTAGCAGAGTCCATACACTTACACGATAAAAGTCAATTAGAGCTAGCTGTTGAAATTTACTACCTTGTTCGAGATGAGTTTGAATACAACCCATACTCGTTTGTTGATGGCAGACACTCTTTTAAAGCCAGCTTTTGCGTTGAAAATAATAAGGGGTACTGCATTCCTAAATCGTCGCTAATGATTGCGTTATGCCGGTCTAAAGGCATCCCCGCGAGAATAGGCTTAGCCGATGTAACAAATCATTTATCAACCCCCTGTTTTCTTAAGCTGTTGCGAACTGACATTTTTTCGATGCACGCTTATGTTGAGGTATTTCTCGAAAATAAATGGATAAAAGCAACGCCGGTTTTTAATAAAGCATTGTGCGACAGAATGAATTCTCCCTGCTTGGAATTTGATGGGGTATCGGATTCTCTGCTTCAGCCATTTAACAATAGCGGCAGAAAGTTCATGGAATACCTCAAAGATTGGGGCGCATTTTCAGTGTTGCCTGTTGATTTTATTATCGAGAATTTAAACAAACATTATCCCCATTTAATGGCGGACTTTGGCAAAAATTACTGTGAGTAATATTGCTAAAATATCAATTTAGAATTTAGGAATAAATCATGTCATATACAGATTTAAATGAAGAACTTAATATTTTCCGTGATTCAGTAAAGGCCTTTATCGAAGCTGAAATAGCGCCTTATTATGAAGAATGGGAAAAGAATAAAATCATACCAAAAGAATTCTGGTTAAAAATGGGTGAAAATGGTTTTTTAGCCTGTGACATCCCAGAGGAATATGGCGGTTTTGGTGTTGATATTCGGTTTAATATGGTCGTTGCGGAAGAGTTTGCTCATGCAGGGTATATGGGCCTTGTCGGAAACTTGGAAGTTCATGCTGACATTTGTTGTCACTACCTATTAGACATGGGGACAGAAGAGCAAAAGCAAAAGTATTTACCGAAAATGGTATCCGGTGAAATCATTGGTGCTATTTGTATGACTGAGCCAGGTGCGGGTAGTGATCTGCAGGGTTTGAAAACCAAAGCGATTGAGAATGAAGGTCAATGGGTGTTGAATGGCTCAAAAACGTTTATCACCAATGGACAAAATGCATCACTGTATATTGTTGCTGCACGCACTGATTTAAACGTTCCGGCAGCGAAAGGGCTCAGCTTGTTTTTAGTTGAAGGAGAAAACCCTGGACTTAAACGCGGACAAAATTTAGATAAGATGGGGCAGCACTGTGCCGACACTTCTGAAATCTTTTTTGAAGACGTTAAACTGACGAGTGACGACATCTTAGGTAAGAAAAACGATGGTTTTATAGCTTTAATGACGGAACTTCCCCGAGAGCGTTTAGTACTAGCTTGTGGTGCTGTCGCACATGCTGAAGGGGCATTAAAACTAGCGGTGCAATATGTTAATGACCGAGAAGCTTTTGGCGCTCCTTTGGTTAAGTTGCAAGATGTACGCTTTAAATTGGCCGATATGTATACCTTAATCGAAACTCACCGAGTGCTCGTTGAAAGCTATAAGCAGAAACTTTTAGATAAGCGATTATCAGCAGTAGACGCAAGTATGGCTAAATATGCTTGTACTGAAATGGAGTGCAAAGTGGTTGATATGGCACTGCAATTATTTGGTGGTTATGGTTACATGCAGGAGTATCCAATTTCTCGTTTTTATGTGGATGCTCGTGTTCAAAAAATTTACGGCGGCACCAGTGAAATTATGAAAGAGATCATTTCAAGGCAAGTGTGTAAACCGGAA
Source organism: Gammaproteobacteria bacterium (assembly GCA_013373245.1). GTDB lineage: Bacteria > Pseudomonadota > Gammaproteobacteria > Enterobacterales > Alteromonadaceae > Psychrosphaera. The sequence goes on along the minus strand of JABXID010000093.1, from coordinate 4,423 downwards.
AACCACTAAATCATAGTGAGGCTCCCTAAGCTGAATTAGTTTAGACAAGCTCTGACGCATCTATTTGAATGATAAAGCCGAAGCCTGCAACTGCTTCGGCTTTTTACCTTATGGACGAAGGAATGTAGACGATTAAAGTTAGGACGTGATGTGCAGTTTTATCATAAGCAGTAAGGTCTCTATTGAGATTCGATTAATTCGTTTTCGGTCGTGTAGATTCTTGTAATAATTACTAATACTGTACATTCAATTTATCTCAACGCATGACCCAGGAGCTTGGTAAGCTAATTGTTTGTGGAGAGTACTCTCCACAAACAATAGTTTACCTTCAGAAGCTGAGTTATGTGAGCAATATGGGGTAAGTCGCACTGCGGTTCGAGAAGCAGTTAAAATGTTAACTGCAAAAGGTTTGATTTCTAGCCGAACTCGACAAGGTATTCGCGTGAAAGACGAGGAAGAGTGGACTATCTTGGACTCTGATGTATTGAAGTGGTCATTGGAAGGTACGCCTACGCTTTCGGTTATTAATGAATATTTACAAATGCGTATTGCAATTGAGCCTGAAGCAGCTGCTTTAGCGGCAAGGTTTGGAACCGAAGAAAAAGTAGCAGCGATAGAGTTAGCGTTAAACAGCATGGAAGAGGCAGTCAAAGCGGGAGATTTGGAAGCTGAGTTGCAAGCCGAAATCGATTTTCATGCCGGTATTCTATATGCCAGTGAAAACCGCTTTTATATTCATATGCGAGACATCACTCGTACTGCGTTAAAGGCCGGTGTGCGAAGTACTAACCTGATAAAAGGTGGTACTAGCGATTTAATTGAAGATCACGGAAAAGTTTTAAATGCCATAAAAGCGCGAAATCCAAGCCAAGCTCAAAAATATATGTTTGAGTTGATTGATGAAGCGAGAACTTACATAGAGCAGAAGCTTGCCGCACAGAAATAAGCGCAAAAATTGAAAGGAAAAAACCAACACTTAGTTGGCTTTTTTGTTTCTGAAGGTTTGAAAGTAACTTCAATCCGAACAAGTTACGCTGGTACGTCAATCACAACAATTTCGCTGTCTGATTTTGTTGTTATGTTGAGGTTAGCCAAGTCAGTGACCTCAGCACCATCACCTTTTTTCATCAATATTGATGTGTCGCCATTGTGTAATTCAAATTCACCATCGGAAGCAAGAATATATGCCTGATTTTGAATGGGATGAGTTAATGTAACCTCTCTTTTAACCTTTCCACCGTATATACGAGCTTGTTGATTAATCGGTAACACTTCGGCTTCATCTTCCGCATAGCCAGATACGAGTAAAGGCAGGTGTTCGGAAAAGTCAGTTGGAAATTCTTTAGCTTGCCATCTAGGCTTAATTCCAGTGCTCTGGGTTTCAATCCATATTTGGTAAAAGGTGAGCGGAGAGTCACTATAATTGTATTCCGAATGAATAATTCCAGTGCCTGCGCTCATGGTTTGTACTTCACCAGCGTGCGTTGTGCCTTTATTTCCTTCACTATCTTGGTGAGTAATTTCGCCAGAGCGGACAAAGCTGATAATTTCCATATTGCGATGTGGGTGCGGTGCAAACCCCGCACCTGGTTCAACCCAGTCGTCGTTTATAACACGCAGTTTACCAAAGCCCATTCGTTTGGGGTTGTAATAACTGGCAAAACTAAAGTGATGTTTTGACTTTAACCAACCGTGGTTGGCGTGCCCTAAATCATCGTATTTATATTGTGTGATCATAGTCTTTGCTCCTCAAAGCTTTAATAAGCTCTGTCGCGGTTATGCGGTTCATCAAAATCAGTTTCTGGTCCCAGCGGCACAACTTGTGTCGGGTTGATGCTGGTATGGCTAATGTAGTAGTGTCGTTTTGAATACTCTAAATCTACCGTCTCTTTCACTCCAGGCACTTGGTATAGCTCACGAACGTAATTGCTGATATTTTCGAATTCACTGAGTTTATGACGGTTACATTTGAAGTGGCCGTGATATACAGCGTCAAATCGAATTAAGGTTGTGAACAATCGCCAGTCGGCTTCAGTAAGCGAATTGCCTGCTAAATAACGCTGTTTTGACAACTTCTCTTCTAACCAGTCTAAGCTGTCAAACAGCTCTTTATAAGCTTCATTGTAAGCTTCTTGCGTGGTAGCAAACCCTGCTTTATAAACACCGTTATTCACTGTGTGATAAACGCGCTCGTTAACTTCTTCGATTTCTTCTCTTAATGATTCTGGATAGTAATCGTCGTAATTGCCTGTTAACTCATTAAATGCGCTATTAAAGATGCGAATGATCTCAACCGATTCATTATTTACTATGGTGTTCGTTTTTTTGTCCCAAAGAATAGGAACAGTGACACGCCCTTCATAACTTGAATCTGCCTTTAAGTACAATTGATAGGCATAATCGAAACCAAATAGTGGATCACCGTCATCACCAAACTCCCAGCCGTTTTCCATCATCTCGGCTTTTACTACACTGACCGAGATCACATCTTCAAGCTGCTTTAGTTTGCGGAATATCAGAGTACGATGCGCCCACGGGCAAGCAAGCGAAACATATAAATGATAGCGGCCTGCCTCTGGTTGGAATTCGTTGTCTGCATCGTTACTGATCACTGAGCGAAAACGACTGTCTTGACGCACAAATTTACCGCCACTCTTTTTTGTGTCGTACCATTTATCGACCCATTGACCGTCAACTAATAATCCCATGATGTTGCTCCTCAGATATATCTTAATTTCAGTGATGCCAGTTTACGACTTGCTTGTTGATGGAATAAGTATCAATATTTGTTTAGTTTATTCAAAATATTTGAACAAAGATTAATATCATGATTTCAAACCCTATTACTCTTGAAGCTCTGGTTGTTATAGACGCTATTGAAACCCGTGGCAGTTTTGCGTCTGCGGCTGAACAGCTAAATAAAGTGCCGTCGGCCTTGTCGTATATTGTGCAAAAGCTAGAAGAGCAGCTCGGTGTGACTCTATTTGAAAAGCAAGGCAGGCGCTCAGTACTTACCCCGGCGGGGCGGCATCTATTGGAAGAGGGGCGGAAAGTCATGACATCGGTAAATACATTGTCTGAGCAAACTCGCACTATTGCCAATGGTTGGGAATCGAAAATTCGCATTGCAGTCGATAGTATTTTTGAAACCAGCAAATTGTTCGAATGTTTAAACAGTTTTTTACAGCAACATCCAAATATTGAAATTGACATACGCGAAGAAGTCATGAACGGCGGTTGGGAAGCTATTATTGACGACAAAGTTGATTTAGTTATAGGTGCGCCTGCGCCCATGCCTCAACAAAAAGGACTAAGAGGTATTAACATTTGCAACGTAACGTCAAGCTTGATGGTGAATAATGATCACCCTTTGACAAAATTGCAGCGCAGCGTCACTTTGTCGGATTTAAAACCTTACCGAACTGTGGTTGTGCATGATTCGGCTAAGTTCAATATTCCTTGGTCTATTAATATCGTGGAACAAAGCTCGCGTTTTTATGTGTCATCGGTTGTACACAAAATATCAGCGATTAAAGCGGGAATAGGTATTGGATTTTTACCTACTCATATTGTGAAAAGTGAGTTGGAGGCAGGCGAGCTTGTATGTGTCGACGTCGAAGACTCCAGTCGAAAGATAGAGCATTTAATGGCTTGGAAGCTTACCAATCGCGGTCTTGGGTTAAAACGCTTACGGGAAATGATTGAACAAAGTTTTGCGGAAAAACGTGGGTGAACACGTAACGCAGGCTCAAAATAAGCGAGTGAATTTATATTCAACTCATCCTACCATAAAGACAATGAATGGCACTTATAACCGCTATTTATGCTTATAACTCAAGTTGTTATTTCCTTTGCTCGGTATGACATCTATAATGATCCGCGAATTTAACTAAGGTGAACTCAAACTAGTTAGTCTCACTTTAAGCAAATAAGATCAAGAGAGTATCGAATGAGCCTGTATACAGAATATTTAGCGGAAATTGAAAGTCGTAAAAATGACTTGGGATTAGCTCCTAAGCCAATCGATAGCGGCGACTTGCTATCTGAAATCATTGCCCAGATCAAAGACACTGGCAACGAACATCGTGAAGATTCACTGAAGTTCTTTATCTACAACACGCTTCCAGGCACTACCAGCGCAGCTGGCGTAAAAGCGCAATTCTTGAAAGAAATTATTTTAGGTGAAGAGCAGGTAGAAGAAATTACACCTGAGTTTGCATTTGAATTGTTATCACACATGAAAGGTGGTCCTTCTATCGCTGTGTTACTTGACTTAGTGATTGACGGCACTGATGCTGACATTGCTAAACAAGCTGCTGACGTATTAAAAACACAAGTATTTTTGTACGACGCAGACACTGACAGATTAAAAGCAGCTTATGAAAAAGGCTGTCCAATCTGTAAAGACATCCTAGAAAGCTTT
>JABXID010000248.1 GCA_013373245.1 Gammaproteobacteria bacterium | reverse complement strand
GCTCTTCCATCGCTGCGACCACAGCTTTACGCGCAGCAAAACGCTCTAATCCGTGGAATTGTTCCGGAAGGTCTGTACTGTAGTCGTTAGAAACTTCACCATTGGTGTTGAAGACTTCTGCTTCGGTGCGGATGTGACCAACAAAATCCAATACATTGATCATTGGCAAGCTGTGACGTTTACCAACTTCATAATCGTTAAAGTCGTGTGCTGGAGTGATCTTCACACAACCTGTACCTTTTTCCATATCGGCGTGTTCATCACCAACCACAGGAATACGGCGCCCCGTTAATGGCAATTCAATGTATTTGCCAATCAAATCTTTATAACGCGTATCTTCAGGATTTACCGCAACCGCCGTGTCACCTAATAACGTTTCAGGACGGGTTGTTGCAACAATTAAGTAATCCAAACCGTCTTGCGTTTTAACGCCATCCGCCAGTGGATAACGGAAATGCCACATGTGACCTTTTTTGTCTTTGTTTTCAACTTCCAAATCCGATATTGCGGTTTGTAATTTCGGGTCCCAGTTTACTAAGCGTTTACCACGATAAATTAAGTCATCGTTATATAAATCAACAAATACCTTTTCAACCGCTTTAGATAAGCCTGGGTCCATAGTGAAACGTTCACGTTCCCAGTCTACTGAATTACCTAAACGGCGCATCTGTTGGGTGATAGTGCCACCAGATTCGGCTTTCCAGTCCCATACTTTTTCAATGAATTTATCACGCCCCAATTCTTTTCGAGAGGTTTCACCTTCAGCAGCCAATTTGCGTTCTACCACCATTTGCGTCGCGATACCCGCATGGTCTGTACCCACTTGCCATAAAGTATTAAAGCCGTCCATGCGTTTGTAACGAGTCAAAGTATCCATAATGGTGTGTTGAAACGCGTGTCCCATATGCAAACTGCCAGTGACATTTGGTGGCGGAATGACGATGCTGTAACTATCACCCTCCCCTGAAGGTTTAAAGAAACCTTTCTCTTCCCATTCTTTATACAAAGATTGTTCAATGTCACTTGGATTGTATGTGGTATCCATTATTTTATAGCCTTGAAAATTAACTAGATTTAAGACGACTGCTTAAACGATTGTATCTGGTATTGGGTTAGTCGTGATTTGAAAACCCAACTGCTTTAATTGTTTGTAACGTTCCCTTGCTAGTGCTTTTCCAGCTTCATCTGCTGGCACAAAGTCATGCCACTCCGACAATCCTTTCAATTGCGAGTGATAATCTGGCACTTTGGCGCAAAGATTAACAAAACATCCCCGGCGCTGCTGACTTGGCTGCCAGTTAATTTCGACTGGCGTACCATAATGTGGGCCTTCGCCCGGCAGGTTATGTGGCACGAAACGTTCTGCCTCAAATTGCCATAGCCATTCGTCTACGAGCTGCGCTTGGTCTTGATTTTCAGTTGCAAACAATATCTTTTTGTTTTGACGATATAAATCCGCCGTTAACACACACGCGTAATGCAAATGTGCCGAGACATCTTGCTCAGCAGCATGACTCGGCGCTTGGTGTTGTTCAGATAATATCCAGAAAACGGCGTTCATATTATTCATATCTCAATACGATAAAACGGAATTATTCCGTTGTAATGCCAGCTCGGTTCATCAAGAACTGAGTCAACATTGGCACTGGGCGACCGGTCGAACCTTTATTCGTTCCGCCACTTACCCATGCTGTACCAGCAATATCTAAGTGGGCCCAGTTATACTTTTTGGTGAATCTTGATAAGAAACAAGCTGCGGTAATTGTGCCCGCATCTCGACCACCTAAATTAGAAAAGTCAGCAAACGGACTTTGTAATTGATCTTGGTATTCGTCCCATAATGGTAAACGCCATGCGCGGTCACCACTTTGCTCAGAAGCATTTAACAGCTCATGCGCTAAAGGGTTATGGTTGCTCAATAAACCTGATGCGTGTTTACCCAATGCCACAACACAAGCGCCAGTTAATGTTGCAACATCAACCACCAACTCCGGATCAAATCGCTCTACGTAAGTTAACGCATCGCACAACACTAATCGCCCTTCTGCATCAGTATTTAATACTTCGACTGTATTACCAGACATAGTGGTAAGCACGTCACCTGGACGATATGCCTTTCCACCCGGCATATTCTCACAGCCTGCTAAAACACCAATCACATTAATTGGTAAATCTAATTCCGCCAATGAGCGCATAGTTCCCAATACGCCTGCCGCGCCACCCATGTCATACTTCATTTCATCCATATTGGCAGATGGTTTAATTGAAATACCGCCGGTGTCAAATGTTAAGCCTTTACCTACCAGAACAATTGGCGCCTCGTCTGATTTGCCGCCATTGTATTTGATAACCGTCATCATTGACTCGTTTTCACTGGCACGGCCAACCGCTAGATATGATTCCATACCCAACTTTTTCATTTCAGCTTCACCAACAACTTCGACACTGACCTTGTCATAAGACTCAAGCGACTTGCCCTGTTCTGCCAAATACGCTGGATTACAAATATTCGGTGGCATGTTCGCTACGTCACGGCACAACTTGGCACCGTTTGATATTGCTAAACTGTGCTCAACTGCCGCCTCACCTAAAGGTAATTCTTTACGGGTCGGAACATTAAAGACTAATTTACGTAGTGGTCTGCGAGCTTCATCTTTTTTACTTTTTAATGCATTGAAGCTGTATAAGCTGTCTAATGTGGCTTCAACTGCTTGACGAACTTTCCAATAAGTATCGCGGCCTTTAACGTGCATCTCAGTTAAAAAGCAGACTGATTCCATAGAGCCTGTATCATTAAGAGTGTCTATGGTCTTTTTGATGATTTGTTTGTATTGACGTTCGTTCAACTCACGTTCTTTACCACACCCAACCAGTAATACACGTTCACTCAATACGTTTGGCACATGATGCAGCAACAAAACTTGTCCCGGCTTACCTTCTAAGTCGCCACGACGCAATAAGTTGCTAATGTAACCTTCACTGATTTGATCTAACTGTTCAGCAATCGGGGATAGACGTCTGGGCTCATAAACTCCAACGACGATACAAGCACTTCGTTGCTTTTCCGGGCTACCACTTTTAACACTGAATTCCATGAGTTCTCCAAATGTGCACTTTTTATAGGGCTATTTTTAATTTTTAGTCGGCGTTTCATAGATTTAACCTTATAATCAAATCCATTCCTGATATGATATGCGCCGACATTAAAAATTTAATTAGCAATTTGCTGCTATATTAAAGATACTTTTCTTATAAAAATAAGAAGTTTACTTAAATAATGTCATTATTCCAGTAAAAGTATAAGTTTCGTAAGGTTTATTTGTGATAATTTTCCGTTATTTGACTGGCGAAGTTTTTAAGTCGCAATTTGCGGTTTTTATAGTCTTCATGAGTATATTCCTCAGTCAAACATTTGTTAAAGTTTTAGCGGACGCAACAGAAGGCAAAATACCCGGTTATCTTGTCGCTTCTATTATTGGTCTTCGTTTTCCGCAACTGGCTGCTATTATTCTTCCTCTGAGTGTATTTCTTGGCGTTATGTTGGCTTATGGTCGACTATATTCAGATCAAGAAATGAGCGTATTAAAAGCGTGTGGCGTATCTGAATGGTTTGTTACTCGCATTACCTTAGTTTTAGCGTTTTTCATCGCCATTGTCGCAGGCGCGGTAACACTTTATGTTTCGCCATTAGCTGCAGAATATGAATACCAAGTCAAAGAAAACGCAGCCGCTGAAGGTGTTTTATCAACATTAAGTGCAGGCCGGTTTCAAAAAGCAGGCTCAGGCAACTCAGTAGTTTTTGTCCATGAAATCACAAGAAATCAATCACAAATGAAAAAAGTTTTTGTTGCAAAAGCAAATGAAAACAGCATTGAAAATGTGGTTTATTCACAAAATGGAAAATTAGTTGAGAAAAAAGACGGCAGCCAGGATTTGGTTTTGTCTGGCGGTTATCGTTATTACGTCAATGAAGGTAATACACCACAAAAACTCGCATTTTCTGAATATCAAATACAAATTCAAGATCAAGCCGTTGAAAAACGTCGTCGCAATTATGCAGCTTTACCTACAAACAGTTTGATGCAATCTAATGAATTAGAAGCGATTGCAGAGTTTCAGTGGCGATTGGCGATCCCATTGTCTATTCCTATCTTAGCTATGATTGCTGTACCACTAAGCTCTGTAAATCCTAGACAAGGTCGATTTGGTAAAGTACTGCCGGGGTTAGGTATATTTTTTGGCTATTACATTTTATTAGTTTTAGCAAAATCTGCAATTGAAGATGGCAAGATCCCTCCACATATAGGTCTTTGGTGGATTCATTTTGGTGGCTTTGTTACCGCGGTATTGTTGCTCACCAAAGAGCGAAGTACAGGCGGTAAAATTCGACACTTAGTCTTGCGCTTGTTTGAGCGTAAGGAGAAAACCGATGCTTAAAATGAATATTATCGAGCGTTATATTGGTAAAACTGTACTGGCTTCTATCTCTGTAACCTTAGCGACGTTAGTCGGTATCAGCACCCTGTTTAGATTTATTGACCAAATATCTCATGTTGGCAAAGGTGACTTTAGTTTTATAACGGCTGCATTATTTAGTTTATATTTAGTGCCACAAGACATAGAGAGCTTTTTCCCTATGGCGGCGCTTATTGGCGGGCTTGTAGGATTGGGGGCAATGGCGCAAAGCTCTGAGCTAGTTGTCATGCAAGCCATTGGCATGTCAAAAACAAACGTAGTTAATGCCGTCTTAAAATCATCTATCGCCCTTATATTATTAATGATGGTATTTTCAGAATGGGGGGTTCCGCAATCCATTCGAAATGCAAAAGAGCTAAAAACACAAGCCATTAGTTCTGGCGAGATCTATTCTAATGCTCAGGGTGTTTGGGCCAAAGATGGCAATGCGTTTATTAACATTCGACAAATCGCTGACAATGGTGAGTTGTCAGGGGTGAGCATTTACGAATTTGATCAAGAACTACGCCTGACCAAGCAAATCAATGCCAACTCTGCACAATTCACCAGTGAGCAATGGACACTAGAAGGTGTCAAAATTGCCTATTGGGCTCCACGTAAAATAACTAACGTTAATTTAGATGTTATGCCTTGGCCAACTAGCTTATCACCAGACAAGTTAGGTGTAGTAAAGGTTAAACCAGAGCGCATGCCAATTACCGAGCTGTATGAATATTTACAATATTTACGAAATAATGATCAAAATGCGAACCGCTATGAGTTGGCCTTTTGGCGGAAAATTTTTCAACCGTTTAATGTCGCGGTTATGCTGCTGTTGGCTTTGTCTTTTATCTTTGGTCCATTGCGAAGTGTAACCATGGGAGCAAGAGTCATACTAGGTATTTTGACCGGCTTTTCATTTTTCTTATTCGATAGAATTTTCGGCTCAATGTCACTGGTTTATCAAGTGCCAGCAGTTCTGGGAGCATTTGCCCCAACCTTAGTTTTCAGTTTAATCGCTATGCGACTGTTAACAAAGAAACAAAAATAAGGGGGGTGAAAGAGTCGCATTACTCTTGCCCTTCAACACCTCGTAAATAGACAGCTTTATTAGCTTGTTTGCTTAACACAACAACCCGTGTTTGCGAGAGTTTGTCCTGTAACGATTGTTTGTTTTTCCTCGTAAACAAAACCCACAAGTTACCGAATCCGAGTAAAGCGTATAAAGCTCTCAACAATGTTCGTTTTAAAGTTAGTGGCTGTTCGTTGTCTGATTCAACTTTTAATCGCCACGCTCGCATACCAATAGTTTGTCCACCGTCATACCAAAACCATGCGAAAAATAGCCAGACAGCAAGGACTAGTTCAAGTTGGAACCACCACTGTGCATTTAAAAACTGGCTTGGTTCTTCACCCGCCAGATTTAGTAATTGGTAAGAGCTTAATAAATGGATAACTAAGAGGTTTAAAGCAGTGACTAACATCGCCAATGTGACCACCACTAAAAAGTCATACACAATGGCAGCAATACGTTTAAAAAATCCCGCACGAGGAAAAGAATTAGATTCAGCAGACATGAACTTGATTTGATTCGAAAATGTAGCGATAGTCTACCAATAAAGTGAGAAAATAAAAAATAGAACAATATATCGCCAGTCAGCACATGCTAGGTAAGAAATAAGTTGCAAGCATAAACTCGCTAGTTATAATCACCACGCTAAATATGCAAAGCCAGTGTGATGGAATTGGTAGACATAGGGGATTCAAAATCCCCCGCAGCAATGCGTGGCGGTTCGAGTCCGCCCACTGGTACCATTCCCTTGAAAAGTAAAGAGTTTTTCAAGGTATCAAGCCGACGTAATGTCGGTTTTTTTGTGTCTTAAATTTGTCTTTTTATACATTTTCGCTGTTATAAATACCCCTTCGAGACTATCTTCATAGCCCTATAACTAGCCTAAATTTCTACTTCTCTGGTCTATATCTTGTCTTTGGTCTGTGCGTATTCTGTGCGTGATGAAAATTTATTAAACACTTTGAAAATTATCAATGATTAATGGTGGCATATTAAGTGAATACTATGCTTATCTATATGGCTTCTTGTCCTTTCAAAAAACTGCATTTTGATAAAGCTGCTTTACGGTTCTTTTCTTGCTAATCTATTCTGTGAGCCACTGAAATTTAAAAGGAAATAAATGGAAAATGGGCAAAAGAAACTAAAAGAACTATTCGATGGTAGAAAAATTTTCAATATTCCTGACTACCAACGCGCTTATGCTTGGGATCAATCACGTCAGTTGCCTGATTTCATAGAAGACATTGAGAATCAGTCCGTAGGTCGAGATTATTTTCTAGGAACGATCCTTTTTCAAGAGAAAGGAGAATAGCAATCTGGCTTTGATTTAATTGACGTTGTAGATGGACAACAACGTATCACTACAATAATTATCTTTATGAAAGTGTAGTGGTCAAGTTAAATTGGCCACGGTTTTATAGTTTAGCCAGTATCTTTTCTCTGACTCGTTTGGTGTTAAACCGCCATTATGTTGATG
>JABXID010000232.1 GCA_013373245.1 Gammaproteobacteria bacterium | reverse complement strand
GGTCTGCTATCCCACGCAAAAGAAAACACCTGAAACCGTCCTCCGTCTGCCGGCACTAAATATTGTTGTAATGGGTAGTGCCCAAAGGTGTACATCACTTGATACGTCGAGGTTTTTCCTTGTTCGGTGGCGTCAATAAAAAACGCGTCCTGTTTCTTATAAAAACGTGCAGTTTGGGTGAAATGCGTTGCGGTGACGTTATTAAAATCTCCCAATACGGTTTTATCGCTTGCGACCGCCATAGCTTGTGCGTGGTCTGACAGCTGCCAATTGGTAAACTGTTGCTGATGGCAAGACACACAGTTTTCTGGATTGCTACTTACAACAAAACTAATAAAAAGGCATAGCAAGGCAACAGTTAGCTTGCTTAATTTAAATTTGTTAATAAATTTTTTGTTGATGATGTTAATCCACATAAGTCAATCTCAAAACTTTTAAGTTGGTAAGCTGCATTGGCGCTATTTTCTGTATGCCGCAGTTGATTCTCTTTTAACGAGTCTTGGCAAATATATGAAGTTGTCGTTTGACGCTTGAGTATTGGGTTTATCGCGATTGAACAATGCCAGTTCTGCAGCGTGCTGAGCCATTTCTTCAATCGGGTAGTTTAACGTGGTCAGTTTAGGCCGCGAGTAACGAGACAGAAGTACATCGTCAAACCCTATCACTGAAACATCACCTGGTACGCGAATGCCGTTATCTTCAAGCGTTGAAATAGCACCAATAGCCATCGCATCGTTGTATACGAATAACGCAGAAAACGGCTTCTTTTTGGCGATTAATTGTTGTGTAGCAATCTCACCACCTTGCTGATTAGGTTCCGCAGCGATGGTTAAGTCAGTTGGTAGGTGATGCCCCAATTGAGTTAATTCTTTGGCAAACCCGTTTAATCGAACCGCGGGATCATCAATTTGATATTTACTTGTAATACAAGCAAAATTTTCGTGCTGGAGTGAATCCAAATGACGGGCTGCAATTCGTCCACCTTCGGCGTTATCTAACCAAACACACTTATGCTTTATCGCTTCAATCTGACGATCGATAAGCACCAAGCCAGGCACTCGTTGTGCTAAGTCGATGAGTTGTTCATCTGTCAGTTTCTTACTGTGAACAACAAACGCATCACAACGTCTTTCTAATAACAGGTTAATGGCCTGCATTTCAGATTCAGCAGTTAACAAACTGGTACTTAATAGAAGTTGCATGTTGTTCGCGCGCGCGACTTTATCAACTCCATTAGCTAGCGATGCAAAAAACGGGTCGGTCAGGTCTGGAATAACCACGCCAATGGTAGTGCTTGTTTGAGTAACTAACGCTCTGGCATTGGCATTTGGCGTGTAGCCAAGCTCTTGCATGACTGAAAATACGCGAGCTCGGGTTTTATCGCCTACTTTTGGCCCGTTGTTTATCACACGAGAAACTGTAGCGATAGAAACACCAGCAACGCGGGCGACATCTTTTATGGTCGACATAGGAAAACGTTTATCTTAAATAGGTATGTTTGAATCATACGCTTTATGCTCGTTAAAAATCAATAAACTAAGACTATTAGTTGCATCAACTTCGTTTTGTTTAAAAATACTTAAAAGATAATTTGCGTTTTATAGGGTAAACGTTTACCCTTTTGTTGTTTATTAAATTTGAAGAGTATTTGGAAGTATCTTATGGAAAAATTTGACCCAACAGAACATCCACATCGTCGTTATAACCCACTGATTAATGAGTGGGTGTTGGTGTCGCCGCATCGAGCCAAGCGCCCTTGGCAAGGTCAAGTCGAAACCTTGGAGGTTGAACAACGCCCATCGTATGATGAGAACTGTTTTTTATGTTCTGGTAACACGCGAATTAATGGCGAAGTGAATGACAACTATAAAAAAACATTTGTTTTTACCAATGACTTTGCGGCGCTGAAAACCGATACGCCTCAAGTTTCCAACGACGACCCGTTATTCAAAATGGCCACGGAGCAGGGGGAGAGTCGAGTAATTTGTTTCTCACCAGATCACAGTAAAACCTTGCCACAATTATCGGTAGATGAAATTACTGAAGTGGTAAAAACGTGGCAGAACCAATGCGAAGAAATAGGTCAAACTTACAACTGGGTTCAAGTATTTGAAAACAAAGGCTCGATGATGGGGTGTTCAAACCCCCATCCGCACGGGCAAATTTGGGCACAGCAACAGTTACCAACGTTGGTTGAGAAAAAACAAAATGCTCAATCCGACTATTTAACTAAACATGGTTCAAATTTGTTGGAAGATTACGTGCAACGCGAAATTGAAAACCAAGAGCGTGTGGTTGTCAGTAATGATGATTGGTTGGTTGTTGTGCCATATTGGGCTGGTTGGCCGTTTGAAACGTTGTTATTGCCAAAGTTTTCAATTCAGCGCATGACGGATTTAACCCCGTCACAGCAAGTATCATTGGCTGACATTGTTAAACAGATCACCACTAAATACGATAACTTGTTCAACTGTTCGTTCCCTTATTCTATGGGCTGGCACGGCGCACCATACGATAGTAAAGAACAT
>JABXID010000172.1 GCA_013373245.1 Gammaproteobacteria bacterium | reverse complement strand
ATCATTGCTGGTGAAACGGGATCGGGCAAAACCACTCAGATACCCAAAATGTGTTTGGAGTTGGGACGTGGCATTGAAGGTCAAATTGGCCATACTCAACCTCGTCGTTTAGCGGCTCGAAGTGTAGCATCACGATTATGCGAAGAGTTAAGCTGTGAAATGGGCAGCGCAGTAGGTTATAAAGTTCGATTTAATGACCAAGTTAAGTCTGATTCGTACATTAAATTAATGACAGATGGCGTGTTGCTGGCCGAAATGCAACACGACAGATATTTAAATAAATACGATACCTTGATCATTGATGAAGCTCACGAACGCAGTTTGAATATCGACTTTATTTTGGGCTATTTAAAAGAGTTGTTGCCTAAGCGACCTGATTTAAAAGTGATCATCACCTCGGCAACAATAGACCCTGAAAGCTTTTCAAAACATTTTTCCGGCGCGCCAATAATCGAAGTTACCGGTCGCACATATCCGGTTGAAGTTCGCTATCGTCCATTGGATGAGCTGGACACCAATCACAGCGAGTTGAGTGATAGTCGTTACGACACAGAACAGATCAATGGTATTTTTGCCGCGGTAGACGAGCTTAGCCGAGAGGGGCGAGGCGACATTCTATTGTTTATGAATGGCGAGAGAGAAATTCGGGATACCGCTGATGCCTTGTCTAAACGTAAAATGGGTAATACTGAAATTTTACCACTTTACGCTCGGTTATCGGCGGCCGAACAAAACAAAATATTTGCACCGCATCATAATCGTCGGATTGTTTTGGCCACTAACGTGGCGGAAACGTCACTTACGGTGCCGGGCATCAAATACGTAATCGATACCGGTACAGCGCGAATTTCTCGATACAGTTATAAATCCAAAGTGCAACGCTTGCCAATTGAGCCTATTTCGCAAGCCAGTGCCAATCAGAGAAAAGGCCGTTGTGGTCGTACCGAAGCTGGTATTTGTATTCGCTTGTACAGCGAAGAGGACTTCAATTCTCGCCCAGAGTTCACCGCCCCTGAAATATTACGTACTAATTTAGCGTCGGTTATTTTACAGATGTTGTCACTGAATTTAGGGGATTTAGAAAACTTTCCGTTTTTACAACGTCCGGATAGCCGCTTTATTAACGACGGTGTACGACTATTAGAAGAGCTGCAAGCGATACGAGGCAATAACCGCCGCAGTACCAAAAACAGTCGTGGCGCAGCACGTTATCAATTAACCGAGTCAGGAAAAAAGTTAAGCCGAATACCGCTTGATCCGCGTTTAGCAAAAATGGTGTTGTCAGCGGCTAATTCTAATTGCTTGCACGAGATCATTGTTATTGTAGCGGCGCTAAGTATTCAAGATCCGCGTGAGCGACCAAACGATTTTAAACAAAAATCGGATGAATCACACAATCGATTTAAAGACAAAGACTCAGATTTTGTCGCTTATTTAAACCTGTGGGATTATATCATCAGTCAGCAAAAGGGGCTTTCCCGCAGCCAGTTCCGTAAGCTTTGTAAATCCGAATTTTTAAATTATATGCGCGTTCGGGAATGGCAAGATTTGGTATACCAAGTTGAGCAAAGTGTTTCTGAATTAGGTTACAAAGTTAAAGCCAAAGTGTTAGACGATGAGTCAGAGCAAGCCACTGCAAGTCATGATGATGAATTAGATGATATACCTACCATCCAACGAGATTATCAAGGCATTCACCAAGCTCTGTTATCTGGGTTACTCAGCCACATAGGTTTTAAAGAATTAAAAGACGAGCAAGGTAATAAGCCACAAGATAAAAATGCAGCAGGTAAACGCAAGCAATTACCCGGTTATCAAGGCGCACGTAATACCCGTTTCCACGTTTTCCCTGGCTCGCATTTGTTTAAAACGTCCGCCAAATGGTTGATGGCTGCTGAGTTGGTGGAAACATCTAAATTATACGCTCGTTACGCAGCGCGCATTCAACCAGAGTGGATAGAGCCACTTGCTCAGCACTTGGTCAGTAAATCACATTCAGAGCCGCACTGGGACAAAAAACAAGGGGCTGTATTTGCGTTTGAAAAACAAACTTTGTTTGGCTTGGTCATTGTACCTAAACGTAAAGTACAGTTTGGCAAAATTGATCCTGTAGCGAGCCGAGATATCTTTATACGCGAGGCGTTATTACAAAATCGTTTGGGTAAAACGTTGGCGTTTTTGCAGCATAATGCTGAATTGATTGAAGATATCCAACGACTGGAAAACAAATCACGCCGCAGAGACTTACTGGTAGATGAAGAGACTTTAGTCGAGTTTTACGCCAGTGTACTGCCAGAGCACATATGTTCAAAAGCGGATTTATTGAAGTGGCTAAAACATAACGATGATAAGCCGCTTTATGCGACACGTGCGCATTTCATTTTGGATGAAAGTGCATCGTTATCAAATATCAGTTACCCAGATGTGTGGTCGCAGGGCAACATAAAACTTCCTTTAGATTATGACTTTGAGCCAGGACAGGAGTTTGCTGACGGTGTTTCGGTAAGAATTCCATTGGCTTTATTAAATCAGGTAGAAGTGCAAGGGTTCGACTGGCATATTCCTGCATATCGTCATGAACTCATTATGGCGTTAATTAAGTCATTACCGAAACAGCAGCGCCGTAATTACGTACCAGCGCCAAACTTTGCTGATGCTTTGTTGCAACGTTTTAACGAAAAAGAAACGGATACCTCAATTGCAATAATCGACGCTATGGCTGACGGCTTATTCCGAATGACGGGTAACCGAGTTTCAGCTGATGATTTCAATAAAGATAATTTGCCACCACATTTAAAAATGAACTTTAGAATAGTGGATGAGCAAGACAATAAAGAAGTCATCGTCAAACAAGGTTTTGATTTAGATGTATTAAAGGCGGAGTTGAAAGGCCAAGTCAAGAAGACCATTCAAGCAGTGGCTAAAACCAGTATTGAACAAAAGGATGTGACGAACTGGAATTTCGGTGATTTGCCAGAAAGTTTTGTCAGGAAGCAGGGCAGTTACCAAATAAAAGCATACCCAGCTTTGGTTAAACACGGCAACAAACTGGACGTAGAGTTGCTTGATGATGAAGATTCAGCGCGCATTAAACATTTGGAAGGTGTGGTAGAGCTGGCATTTAAAGCATTACCTTCGCCTATAAAATATTTACAACAAAAGTTACCTAATAAATCTAAGCTGGTGATGTATTTCAATCCGTTTGGCAAAGTGGACGAGCTAATCAACGATTGTATTCGTGCGGTATTGTTTGCTGAGTTTTCGCAAGATCTGCCAAGAACAGCAGAGCTGTTTGATCAAAAAACAGAAAAGCTCAGAGGCGAAATCAATGAATTAGTTTTGGCCACCGCACTAAAAGTTGAAAAGATCTTATTGATAGGTCACAAAATATCGAAACAATTAAAAGGAAAAGTGAGCTTTGACATGATCCAAGCGCACGGCTACGTCAAAGCGCATTTAGACTCTTTGATATATAAAGGTTTTGTTAGTGAATGTGGTGTTGAGCGGTTAGATGATATTTATCGATACATTCAAGCGCTTGAAAAGCGATTAGAGAAAATAAAAGTCGATGCCAATAAAGATAGAGTTAATCAAATTGAATTAGATAAGGTCTACGACCTATATGACAAATTGGCGGAGAAATATGGCAAAGGGGTAAGTTTACCAGAGCCTGTTCGTGAAATTTATTGGATGATTGAGGAGCTTAGAGTGTCGATGTTTGCGCAAAACTTGAAAACTAAGTATCCAATATCCAGCAAACGAATTAAACAAGCGATAGCTGAGATAGACATATAAAAAAAGGTGCTTTTTAGCACCTTGTTTTATTACTTTCAGAGTCAGTCGACTCTTAAAGCGCTAACGCAGATTTTGCTT
>JABXID010000183.1 GCA_013373245.1 Gammaproteobacteria bacterium | reverse complement strand
ACGTGGTATCGATATACATCAGGCGCACTGACTTCTTCATGGCTGGCGGCGACTGTATAGCCGCCAAACAGATATACCGAGTCATCTATACCGACCGCGATACTCGCTAATCGACCTTTTAAGTCCAACGTAGAGGGCACTGGCGATATGGATTTCCATTCTGGCTTCTCTGCCGAGACATTAATTTTCCACGCTTTGTTGTGTACGTCTTGATAACCTTTGCCGCTGTAAAGACCCATAAAACTAAACAGGTACTGCTGGTTATCAATTTCAACACTAGCTACGGCGTTGTTGGCTGAGGCTTGAGGTAGAGGGGGGAGTTTGAGCGTTTCAGAGTTATCTTTGGGTTTAGTTTGTACTTTTGATTGCTCACTAGCTTGTGCATTTGCGCTTGTTGAAAAAAATAAACACAGCACAACAAGCGATAAATAAATTCGAGCGGAAGATAAATAAAACATAAAGGGGATACTCTCCAAGCATACGGAACGTAGATATTAAGTTATCTTTTCGACGCTAATCACTAAACAAACGTCGTTATCAACGCGCCACTTAATATCTAAATCATATAAACTAATAGCGTAAATTTTATCATCGCTTTTGTTTTTTTTGTACGCTGGACGTGGATCTTGCGCCAATACCTGCTCGATTAGTAACGATAAATCAGGGTACTTTGAGTTTAACTGCGCAACCTGATTAACAGATTTGGTCGACCAGCTTATTGCAAGTGACTGCTCGGGAGCAGCTTGTGCCATTTGCGATGTGGCACTTTCAATACGGTCAGAATAGGGAATGTACGGTTTGATATCGACAATGGGCGTGCCATTTAATAAATCCGCGCTTTCAATAATCAGCCGAATTTTATCGCCAGAAATATCCACTGATAATAACTTTACCGCTGACATGCCAATGCCATTTGGTCGAAAGCTCGAACGTGTTGCGAACACACCTGTTTTTTTATTGCCTCCCAAGCGAGGCGGACGAACACTGGCTTTGTAACCTTTGTCTAAGTTTTCATGAAATAAAAACAATAACCAAAGGTGACTATGCTGCTCAATGTCTTTTACAAACGCCGGATCGGAAAACTCAGCTTCAAATTCAATCGCAAACTCACCAGCCGAGACGAGGCTAGGCTGACGTGGAATTCCAAACTTTTCTGAAAAGGGCGATTGCACGTGCGCAATGATTTCCAAGGTTGTTCTCTTTTTAGTGTAATAAACCAAGTTAAATGTTCGCGCTTTTATGTTGTTTTATCAACTATTTACTGTAGCGTGTGCGGATTGCTAAAAATTTTAAAGCAAGCTATTGAAAACCAAAACCTCAGCTCTTATATGTTTTGCGGTTTAACGTATTTTCGGTAGTGACGTAAAACAAAACACAACACGGAACTTTTGAAATGCGTTAAGGACTAACGAGGTTGTTCTTTCGACTCAGATATAGCTATCTACGTAAAGGTTAATTCCAAATGATTGAAATAAAAAAGATAACGAAAAAATTTGGTGATTTTACTGCGGTAAATGACCTTACCTTCTCGATAAAACCTGGCGAAGTGGTTGGCTTTTTAGGCCCAAACGGCGCGGGTAAATCCACGACCATGAAAATGATCACCGGCTTTTTACCAATAGACAGTGGTGAAATTACCGTTGCCGGACTGAATATTGAAGACTCTCCCATTGAAGTCAAACAAATCCTAGGTTATTTGCCCGAAGGTGCGCCTGCGTATTCGGATATGACGGTGGCTCAGTTTTTAAACTTTATTGCCGATGTGCGCGGATTAACTGGCCGTAAGAAAAAGGCGAGATTGGCGCGTGTTATTAAAAGTGTTGAACTTGCGGATGTGTTAGACAGAACCATCGAAAATTTATCTAAAGGTTTTAAGCGTCGTGTTGGTTTGGCGCAAGCGATCATTCATGACCCTGACGTTTTGATTTTAGACGAACCAACCGACGGCCTTGATCCAAACCAAAAACATCAAGTTCGTGCGCTTATTCAAAACCTCGCTAAAGACAAAATAGTCATTGTTTCTACTCATATCTTGGAAGAAGTCACGGCTGTGTGTAATCGCGCCATTATTATTGCCAAAGGCAACAAGATATTTGATGGTACGCCAGATGAGTTACAAGCGAAATCATCCTTCCACCATGCTGTCACTATTGAATTAGATGAAGCGGTAGACAGCACTGAAGCGTTGGAAAACCTTACAGAAGTTAAGTCGGTGAGTGTCGAAGATAAACGTGTCACAGTAATGCCGGAACAAGGGCAGGTGATCTTCGATAAGGTCTATCAAACCGTTAATTCGTTGGGGTGGAAGTTCAACGCCATTTACAGCGAAAAAGGCCGCCTAGATGATATTTTCCGTGAGTTGACCGACCATGAATTAGCCGGTTCCACGAGCACCCATTAACCGTTTGAAAAAGAATAAAAAGAGTTCAACGATTATGAATAATATGTCCATGATTTCCATTTTAACCAAACGCGAGTTTATGTCGTTTTTTGCAACGCCAGTCGCGTACGTGTTTATTGCCATCTTTTTGATCATGAGTGGCATTATGACGTTTAACCTCGGCGGCTTATACGAACGAGGTCAAGCGGACTTATTACCGTTTTTTAATTTCCACCCTTGGTTATATCTATTTTTAGTGCCTGCATTTGCCATGCGTTCTTGGAGCGAAGAACGTCGTAGTGGCAGCATTGAGTTGTTAATGACCTTACCGGTTACGGCACTGCAAGCGATGATAGCTAAGTTTGTCGCCGCTTGGTTGGTACTAGGGCTAGCGCTAGTGTTTACTTTCCCACTTTGGCTAACCATTAACTATTTGGGCGATCCAGATAACGGCATTATCGTCGCTGCTTATATCGGTAGCTGGTTGATGGCAGGGGCGTTTTTGGCGATTGGTATGTGTATGTCGGCGCTGTCTAAGTCACAGGTCGTTGCGTTTATATTGTCAGTAACTATCAGTTTCTTATTTGTATTAAGTGGCACAGAAGCGGTTATTCAAGCGTTTCAAGGGGGGCTGCCAACCGCAGCAATTGACGTAATTTCTTCTTTATCGTTTTTACAGCATTTTGATGCCATCGCCAAAGGCGTGATATCCGCGAATGACGTCGGTTATTTCCTAATAGTGATCGTGGCGTGGTTGTACGCCGGGTTGGTCATTATCGAAGATAGAAAAGCGCAGTAGGGAGGAGCATAAAATGAATTCAACACAGAATAACCCCAAAAAGATTTCGTTTTCATTGGCGTTGGCGGCCATCGCTTTTGCGTTTTTTGCTTTGGTACTATTAAACAATTTGGTGTTTAACAAAGCCCGAATCGACTTGACCGAAGGCAATATATATTCGATTTCTGATGGTACACATCAAGTTCTAGAGCAAATTGACGAACCGATAAATTTGTATTTTTTCTTCTCGAATAAAGCGACAGAAGGACTAACTTCATTACGTAATTATGCTTCACGCGTACAAAGTTTGTTGGAAGAATATGAGCTGTACTCGGACGGCAAAGTCAAACTACACATCATTGACCCAGAACCATTCTCCGAAGCGGAAGATAAAGCCGCAGAAATGGGCTTAACCGCAGCGCCAATAAGTGCGATTGGTGAGTCAGTATATTTAGGTTTAGCAGCGACAAACTCATTAGACGATACCGAAATTATTGCGTTTTTTGATCCGTCGCAAGAGCGTCAACTGGAATATGAGATCAGCAAACTGATTCATCGATTATCTAATCCAGAGCCAGTTAAAGTTTCCGTATTAACGTCGTTAGCCATTGAAGGCGGCATGAACCCTAATCCGATGGCAATGCAAATGGGACAACCACAGCAAACACCAGCTTGGGCGTCATTTATGCAGTTGCAGCAGCTATACGACGTAGAGGTGTTGGCCAATGACGCTGAAACTATACCCTCAGATACCAAAGTGTTGGTATTGATACACCCTAAAGAATTAACTGACGCGCAACTGTTTGCCATTGACCAATACGTGCTTGCTGGTGGCAAAGCCTTGGTTTTTGTTGACCCCGCCGCCGAGTCTGATAGCCAAGCGCCGGGGATGATGGGCATGCCGTCACCTTCCAGCTCTGATTTAAACCAATTGTTTACTGCTTGGGGTGTTGAATATGATGCGTCACAAATTTTATTAGACGCCGCGAAAGGGCTGGAAATTCGTATGCCAAACGGCATGCCGGGTCGTCATATTGGTTATATTGGTTTAACCCAAGAAAATGTGAACAGTGATGACATAGTTACCGCCTCGTTAAGTTCAATCAATGGCGCGAGTATGGGCAGCATCGCTCATTCAGAAAACGCGACGACAAACTTCGAGCCGATATTCTCAAGCTCTGAATACGCTAATTTTACCTCGTCGCAAACTTACATGATGGCGGCGCGTAATCCAGATATGTTATCGGATGGTTTTAATCCACTCGGTGAGCCGCAAGTTATTGCCGCTCGAATTTCAGGTACGGTGAAATCAGCCTTTGATCAGTTACCAGAAGGCATTGAATTAGACGAAGACACAGAGTGGCTTAAAGAAACGAATGATCTGCAAGTTATGTTAGTTGCAGACACCGACGTATTAACCGACAGTTTTTGGGTACAAGTCTCCAATTTCTTTGGTCAGCAAGTGTTACAACCGTTTGCTAATAACGGCGACTTTTTAATAAATGCGGTTGATAATTTGGGCGGCAGCAGCGCCTTAATGTCGATTCGTGGTCGCGGGCAATATCAACGTCCGTTTGACGTGGTCGAGCAGTTAACGGTTGAAGCTGAAGCTAAATTCCGCGAACAAGAACAGCGCCTACAAGCGCAGTTGCAAGAGACTGAAAATCAGTTATCGCAATTACAAAGCTCCCAGCAAGATGGTGGGCAGTTAGTACTTACTCCGGAGCAAGAAGCTGCCGTGGATGAATTTGTAGCGAAGAAATTAGCGATTCGAAAAGAGTTGCGTGAAGTGCGTCATCAATTAGACAAAGACATCGAGACATTAGGAACATGGCTTAAAGTACTTAATATTGCGATTTTCCCACTGTTACTTACATTTGCTCTGGCGTTTGTCGCCAGACAAGTTCGTAAAAATATGATGGCTCAAATGCAAAGATAAACGTAGGAGTTAGATATGAAGTTAAAACAATTAATTATTGTATTAAGTATCGCACTTATCGCGTTGATTTTAGGTTCGAGTTTGTTGGCAGACAAACACGGCGAACAATCGTTCGAACATAAAGCCTTGTTATCTGACGTTGATTGGCAAGCACTAAATGGCATTGAGCTTGAACAAGGCGGTAAGACGCTAGTCATTGAAAAGGTGTTACAGGAGTGGCAGATAGCCAGCAAAGACGGTTACCCTGCGGATAAAGAAAAATTGTCTAAATTTCTGCAGTCGTTAAAAGACGCCAAAGTCATTGAGCTGAAAACCAAACTTGAGAAAAACTATCATAGATTGGGTTTGTCTTTAGATGACTCAGACAATCAAAGCTCCGGTGTTTTATTGAGCTTGTCTGGCGCAGGCGATAAGTCAGCAGTAGAACTTGTGCTTGGTAATAACGCTAAAGACAACCGCGGACAATATGCGAGGTTGTTGTCAGAGCCGCAAAGCTACTTGATTGATCAAACGTTAGATATCAATTTAGACGGCAGCGATTGGATTGAACCGCAACTGTTTGAGCTGGTTTACAATGACGTCTCGCAAATTGATGTTAACTTTGCGTCGGGAGAGTCCTTTGTAATTCATCGACCAATAGAAGAGACAAACGAAGACGAAAGTACAAACGATAATGTCGATCAAAATACCGAGCAAAATAACGAACAAACCAGCGAAAATCGCTCCAGTGAGTTTGTATTAAAGTTTGCTTCGAATGCGGCTGAGTTTGAACAGCTGGCGTTAAAATACGACACCATATTTTCTGGTCTTGTACGCAATGTGTTGAACGTAAAAGCCACAGATGCACAATTGCTTTCTGATACAAACGAAGAGCTGCTTAAAGAGAATAAAGCCGCAACGTTTGAACTGAGTTATCAAGTCTCTGGCGCGGAAAAAACACAATCGTTTACGCTCTACAAACAAGAGTTAGAAGACGACAGTATTAAATATTACATAACCTTTAGTGGTGGTAAGTATTTACTATCAATTAGCGAGTTTAATTATAATCAACTCGTTAAACCGTTAAGTGACTATTACCAAGCAGAGGAAACGCAAGAAGAGTAATAAAGCGTTGTTTACGCGGAAATAAACAAAAGGAGCTAACACTAGCTCCTTTTTGTTTCTAGGACTACCGACATGTCAGACGATAAAATTTTTTAGTGGAATTGGTATTAATAGAAAGTTGTGATATTTGAGGCAAAAAAAATGGGCAACCAATTGGTTGCCCGAAAAATATGTGACTATGTCATCATCAACAGGGTAAGTTATTCGTGCCTGAGGAGCATCGAATAACTGTAGATTAGAGTATTGATTCTATTTCGACAAACGATACGAATTCAATTGATGAATGAATAATTTAAATGCGTTTAATAATCCGCCAAAAAAACAAAAAAGCGCCAACAGTCCTAGGCTGTGATTGAATTATAAGTCACCTAATCGCAAACTATTTTTTCTTCACCTAAGTGGTATACATTATTTACTGCAACGTACAAGCCCGATACAACACCTGTGACCGGAAGAAGGAAAACCCCGCTGATTGAATAATATGAGTTCGACTGTTTGGCAAGGTCTATAACGCCAAGCTAAGCGGCGCGCGTTAGCGCGTCCTTGCTTGAGCGCCTTGTTAGCCTTTGCTGAACCACTTTTTTGTAAAAATGGTATAGGTTTTCATTGGTTCTTCGAAGCATGGCTTAGTAACAGTTTCTAATGACGTCTGAACCGCTGAGAGCTTTTCTCTAATTTCATCGTCTTCGTTATAGCGATCCCAGAAGATACCTTCATGTCGATGCATTTCATCAAGATGTCTTTGAAACTCATCGGCTTCCATTTGAACTCGGCCTTGTCGCTGCCAATAGTGAGTTGCAAGCATATTTGCGGAAGTGAATATGGAATTAACTACTTGATGAGTTTCTTTGAAAATACTTTCAGTTTCCGGGCCAAATACGGCCATGAACTTGTATTTAAGCGTACTGAATTTAACGAAAATCTCTTTCTTCTTTTCATAGCGTTCAAAAACGATAAAGCCCCTATCAAGCAATTGCCTTTCTGCGTCGGTTTCATGAGGAGCGCGCTCTCTAGTGCTTCCTTCAGTGCTACTGGAAAAAGGGCTTCTAATAAAGGCAATTGCATCTTTAATTTCGAAGTATGCCGCTAAAGTTTCTTCTGCAAGTTCAATTTTACGCTTACCAATGAATTCTCGTTTCCACGCACCAACGCCAGTAATTATTGCCCAGCATGCGGCTACGACTGAAACGGCTTGGGCGATTGTTGCTAATTCGATCATTCATACTCCATATGAAGGCTAACAGCTTATTAGTGAGCGATTGGGTCATTTTTCTACCGCGCAGTCGCTCATTTTTGTGAATGTACCAGTTTTAACAAACTCGTTAACTAATTGCCAGTGTTAATAAAATTACTGTCGCTCGCTTTTCTGCTAGGACAAAAATGCGCTATTGGGTCGTTTTCTTGACTATGGTGGAAAGTGAATACTTTAATTGGAGATTGAAGCTTTTTGTAGAAATTATCTTCACAGCAGCCGGTTGGAGATTGCGTCTTACAGCGTGACGCAATGACGGTTTCTTCTGGCGCCATGAGGTTCAATTGTGGAAGTTCATAAATAGAACAAAACTGAAATTAAAGATTTTAAGTCTCCCTTCATGGGTGAAGGGCGGCAGCGCACAGGGATGTGTTCACAGCGATTAAAATCTTTGAGTTAGTTTTGGTTGCCGAGTGTGTATTTGGCTTTCTCAGCGGTTTGTTGGAGATTGCAGACAAAAGCACTCTGCAATGACGGTATTCGGTTGGAGATTGCGTCCAACAGCGTGACGGAATGACGATTTCTTTTTAATGCATGAGGATCTGTTGTGAATGTTCACAAATAGAACAAAGCTGAAGTTGAAGATTTTAAGCCTCCCTTCATGGAAGAAGGGCGGCAGCGCACAGGGATGTGTTCACAGCGGTTGAAATCTTTGATTTGGTTTTGGTTGCTGGGTGTGTATTTGGCTTTCTCAGTTGTTTGATGGAGATTGCAGACAAAAACACTCTGCAATGACGGTATTTGGTTGGAGATTGCGTCCAACACCATGACGCAATGACGATTTTTGTTGTTTAGTGATTTTTGCACTAGGCACTAAAACAAAAAATCCGATATCAAAGTGATATCGGATTTTTTAATGAAGCTAAAAGCTGGTCGACAGAACTAGCTGATCTGTGCTTTAAACATATCAACAAGCTGTTGTGTTGATGAGTCCAACTCGGGCTGAGCTTTATCTTGCAACGCGTCTA
Organism: Gammaproteobacteria bacterium; assembly: GCA_013373245.1. Lineage (GTDB taxonomy): Bacteria > Pseudomonadota > Gammaproteobacteria > Enterobacterales > Alteromonadaceae > Psychrosphaera. The sequence continues at coordinate 1,635 of JABXID010000183.1, read as the reverse complement.
ATACGCGATTACCTAATACTTTACCCAGTTCTACGCCCCATTGGTCAAAGCTGTTGATTTGCCAAATCACGCCTTGCACAAATACTTTGTGTTCATATAGAGCGATTAAACCGCCAAGTTGTGTTGGATTTAACTCTTCCATCATTAACGTATTAGAAGGGCGGTTACCCGGCATAAACTTGTGTTTCGCCAGTTTGCTGGCTTCAGCCGCATCTGCGCCTTTTGCTAATAACTCTTGTTCGATTTCTGCCGCCGTTTGCCCCTGCATTAACGCTTGGGTTTGCGCAAAACAGTTAGACGCTAACATTTGGTGATGTTCCGTTTCAGTATGACTTGGTTTAATCGGCATAATGAAATCGGCAGGAATAATGGTTTTACCTTGGTGCATTAGCTGGTGGAATGCATGTTGGCCGTTAGTGCCTTCGCCACCCCAAATAATTGGGCCGGTCGCGTAGTCAACGTTGTTATCAGTGTGGTCAACTGATTTACCGTTAGACTCCATATCCAGCTGTTGCACGTATGCAGGGAAGCCACGTAGGTAATGTGAATAAGGTAATAACACATGGCTTTGGCAACCAAAGAAGTTGCTGTACCAAACGCCAATCACACCCATGATCACCGGTAAGTTTTGCTCAAGTGGGGCAGTTAGGAAATGTTCATCCATTTCACGTGCGCCGGTTAGCACTTGCTCAAAGTTGTCGAAACCAATGGCTAATGCGATTGGTAAACCGATAGCAGACCAAAGTGAGTAACGACCGCCAACCCAATCCCACATTGGGAAAATGTTGTCTTCGTCGATACCAAATTCAGTGGCTTTGGCGATGTTACTTGAAACACACATGAAGTGTTTGGCAATGTCTTTGAATTCTGCACCAGAGGCTAAGAACCATTCACGAGCCGTTTCTGTGTTTTTCAGAGTTTCTTGGGTCGTGAACGATTTTGAGCTCATTACCACAAGGGTGGTTTCTGCGTTTAATTTAGCCAATACGTCAACAATGTGATGACCATCAACGTTAGCGACAAAATGTACTTTTAATGTTTGTTGCTGATAAGGCTTAAGCGCTTCAGTCACGATTTTAGGGCCTAAGAACGAACCACCGATGCCAATGGCGACTACGTCAGTGAATTCTTTGCCTGTGTAACCTTTGCGTTCACCGTCGTGTACTTCACTAACAAACTGTTTGATTTTGGTCAGTGTAGCGTGAACTTCATCAACGACATTTTCACCGTCAACCAATACACTGTCGCCTTTTTTACGGCGTAACGCGGTGTGTAATACGGCACGTTGTTCCGTCGTATTGATGATGTCACCGGCGAACATGGCGTCACGTTTTTGTTCTAACTCGCTGCTGCTGGCTAATTCAAATAATGCTTTAAGAACGGCGTCGTCGATGCGATTTTTTGAATAGTCCAAGGTGAAGCCACACGCTGATGCAGTATATTGTTTAGCTCGGTTTGGATTTTGAGCAAACAGATCACGCATGTGAACGTTTTCAAAACGATTAAATTCAGCTTCTAGCTGTTGCCAAGCACTTGTAGTCATAATGTCCTCTTAACCTTAAAAATTCAGAAGGGGAGATCACGTAAAGGCATCGCCTTCCGAAAATAAAATGGCAGTCGATGACTGCCATTTTT
>JABXID010000137.1 GCA_013373245.1 Gammaproteobacteria bacterium | reverse complement strand
TTGGTTGAACTTGATAAGGATAGAGTTACCTACACCTTTCTCGATACCTTCCGCTAAAATTTTAGTGTTAGTTACGAATAAATCGTCACCTACTAACTGAACGTCTTTACCAATCTTATCAGTAAGAAGTTTCCAACCGTCCCAGTCAGACTCGTCTAAACCATCTTCAATTGACGCAATAGGGTATTTGTTAGAAAGGTCAGCTAAGTAATCACAGAAACCAGCTGAGTCGAATTCTTTACCTTCGCCTTTTAAGTTGTACACGCCGTCAGAGTAAAACTCAGATGCCGCACAGTCTAATGCCAATGTAACGTCTTCATTTAGTTTGTAACCCGCACGTTCAACCGCTTGCTCAATTACAGCTAACGCTTCTTCGTTAGACGCTAAGTTTGGAGCGAAGCCACCTTCATCACCAACCGCAGTGTTAAGACCTTTTTCGCTTAATACTTTCTTAAGGTTATGGAAAATTTCAGCACCCATACGCAGTGCTTCTTTGAAGTTAGGTGCAGACACAGGTTGAACCATGAATTCTTGGATATCAACGTTGTTATCGGCGTGCTCACCACCATTTAAGATGTTCATCATAGGTACTGGCATTGAATAAACACCAGATGTGCCATTTAGATCAGCGATGTGTTCAAATAATGCGATGCCATTTTCTAATGCTGCTGCTTTAGCATTTGCTAACGATACCGCTAAGATAGCATTTGCGCCCAAGTTGGCTTTGTTGTCAGTACCGTCTAGGTCTAACATTGCTTGGTCAATAGCTACTTGTAACTGGGCATCTTTACCAAGTAATGCCGGTGCAATTTTTTCGTTAATGTTGGCAACTGCGATTGAAACACCTTTACCCATGTAACGTGCTTTGTCACCGTCACGAAGTTCTAATGCTTCGCGTGAACCAGTTGATGCACCTGAAGGAGCAGCAGCACGACCAAACGCACCTGATTCTAAGTAAACTTCCGCCTCAACCGTTGGGTTACCGCGAGAGTCCATAATTTCACGACCGATGATTTTTACAATCTGTGACATTCCTAATTCCTTAATATGTTGTATATGCAAAACGCAGTTCATAGGGAGACAACTGCGTTTAAATCTATTTATTATTTTTGTTTGACGTACTCGCCTGCTGCACCAACGAACCCTTCAAATAATGGATGTCCGTCTCTTGGTGTAGAGGTAAATTCTGGGTGGAACTGACCAGCAACAAACCAAGGGTGTTCTGGTATTTCAATCATTTCCACTAGTTTCTTATCTTCTGATAAGCCACCAAATACAAGACCGGCTTTTTCAAGCTGCTCGATATAATTATTGTTCACTTCGTAACGGTGGCGGTGACGTTCAACAATCCACTCATCACCGTATACTTCACGAGCTTTCGAGTTTGGTTTTAAGTAACACTTCTGTGCACCGAGACGCATTGTACCACCAAGATCCGACTCTTCAGATCTGAGCTCTACCTGTCCTTCGGCGTCTAACCATTCAGTGATCAAACCAATAACTGGATGAGGAGTTTCTGAGTCAAACTCTGTAGAGTGGGCATTTTCAAGTCCAGCTACGTTACGTGCATATTCAATTAGCGCAATTTGCATTCCCAAACAAATACCCAAGTAAGGTATTTTATTTTCACGCGCATATTTAGCCGCTAGCATCTTACCTTCTGTACCGCGCTCACCAAAGCCGCCAGGTACTAGAATCGCATCTAGGTTGGACAGCAACCCTTCACCTTTTACTTCAACGTCTTGTGCATCAACGTACTGAATATTAACAGTTAAACGTTTTTTAAGACCGGCGTGTTTTAGTGCTTCATTAACAGATTTATAAGCATCTGGTAACTCAACGTATTTACCAACCATACCGATTGTCACTTCACCAACAGGGTTGGACTCTTCATAAAGCACTTGTTCCCACTCAACTAGGTCAGCTTCAGGTGCCTCTATGTGGAAACGACGACAAATAAGTTCGTCTAAACCTTGAGATTTAAGTAATGCTGGAATTTGATAGATAGAGCCAACGTCTTTTAAGCTGATAACTGCTTTTTCTTCAACGTTGGTAAACAAAGCAATTTTTGAACGCTCGTTTGCCGGAATATTTCGATCTGAACGACACACTAAGATATCAGGTTGAATACCAATCGAGCGCAACTCTTTTACTGAGTGTTGTGTAGGTTTAGTTTTGATTTCACCCGACGCGCCCAAATAAGGAACAAGTGTTAAATGCATATACATAGCATTTTCACGACCAACTTCCGTGCCTAATTGACGTAAAGCTTCTAAGAAAGGTTGCGACTCGATATCACCAACGGTACCGCCAACTTCTACGATGGCAACGTCCATGCCTTCCGCACCTTCAACTACACGACGTTTAATGTCGTTTGTAATATGAGGAATAACCTGAATCGTCGCACCTAAGTAATCACCACGACGCTCTCTTGCTAATACGTCTTGGTATACTCGACCTTGGGTGAAGTTATTTTTCTTAGTCATTTTGGTACGAATAAAACGTTCGTAATGGCCTAAGTCTAAGTCGGTTTCAGCACCGTCTTCTGTAACAAATACTTCACCATGTTGAATTGGGCTCATTGTGCCTGGGTCAACGTTAATGTATGGGTCTAATTTAAGGATAGTAACTTTTAAGCCGCGCGCTTCTAAAATAGCTGCCAACGACGCTGCTGCGATACCTTTACCCAGAGAAGATACTACACCGCCAGTCACAAAAATATATCGAGTACTCATACAAACCTTAATAGAATAAATTGCTTATTTGCACACACAGGCCAATACGCTGTAAAACCCAAATACAAAATATCGCTAGAACAAATATTCAGCGATGAATTAATACATTATAGGGTGTGTGTCAGGACGGGGTGAAAGTATAACAAAGGCTCGCGAAATCAACAATCGACAAAGGTGATTTATTCAACAAAGTTATGACAATTTTTTATGAAAATAAAAAAGGCACTGACTCAACATGCCAATGCCTTTTAAAAGTCATAACTATAGTAAACGAATCTAACCGCCAACTAATGCTAACAAAATACCAGCAGCCACTGCGGAACCAAGTACACCTGCTACGTTTGGCCCCATCGCATGCATCAATAAGAAGTTATGCGGATTAGCTTCCAAGCCAACTTTATTTACTACACGAGCCGCCATAGGAACAGCCGATACGCCTGCAGCACCAAGTAGCGGATTAATAGGTTCTTTACTGAACTTGGACATGATCTTAGCCATTATAACGCCAGTCGCTGTACCAATACTAAAGGCAACCGCCCCCAGCGCTAAAATACCAAGTGTATCCACAGTTAAGAAAGCTTCTGAGTTCAACTTAGAACCAACAGCTAGACCTAGGAAAATAGTTACAATATTGATGAGCTCATTTTGTGCCGTATTGCTTAAACGGTCAACGACACCGGCTTCTTTCATTAAGTTACCTAAACAGAACATACCAACCAGTGGACTCGCGGCAGGCAGGAACATAGCACTTAATAACAGTACGGCAAGAGGGAAAATAATCTTTTCCTTTTTGCTCACAGTACGTAACTGCTGCATCTTAATTTTACGCTCTTCCGGCGTTGTTAGTGCTTTCATGATTGGCGGCTGAATAATAGGTACCAGCGCCATGTATGAATAAGCGGCAACAGCAATTGCCCCTAATAGCTCAGGTGATAGTTTTGACGCCAAGAAAATAGCTGTCGGGCCATCGGCACCACCAATAATCGCAATCGCTGACGCGTCTTGCAAAGTAAAGTCGAAGCCAGGTATGTAGTTTAATAAGATAGCGCCAAATAATGTCGCGAAAATACCAAACTGAGCAGCGGCGCCCAATAACAACATTCGAGGGTTCGCAATAAGCGCACCAAAGTCTGTCATTGCGCCAACTCCCATGAATATCAATAGTGGGAATACACCACTGTCGATACCTATATAGTATATGTAGTACAGCAAACCGCCAGGTTCAGTAAATCCAGCTTGTGGAATGTTTGCTAAGATTGCACCAAAACCAATTGGCAGAAGTAATAATGGCTCAAATCCTTTAGCAATGGCTAAGTACAATAAACCAAGCCCTACTAACATCATTATAACTTGGCCTGACTCAAAGTGAGCCAACGCTGTCGATTGCCAGAGCGTGAGTAAACCTTCCATCAACGATTACCCCAGAGTCAGCAATACGTCGCCAGTGACAACCGCATCGCCTTCTTTAACGTTAACCGAAGAAATAGTGCCGGTAGAAGCAGCTCGAACTTCTGTTTCCATTTTCATAGCTTCCATTATGATGACAACATCACCTTCTTGAACTTGAGTGCCAGGCGCTACAAGTACTTTGAAAATATTACCAGCCAACGGCGCATTTAGCGTTTCATTACCAGTAACAACTGTGTGTTGAGTTTCCATTTCATCTTTTTTAGCGCCCGATTGAGGCGTTACCGAAGACAATTCACCAGAGGGTGCAACAACAACTTCATAGACCTTGCCGTCGACAGATACGCTGTATGCTTCTGGAGCACCGTCTGCTGGAGCTGGCGCTTGTTCTTGAGTTGCCGGTAACTCACCCGTCGGAACAGGTTCAAACGCATCTGGATTATTTCTATTTTCTAAGAATTTAAGTCCGATTTGCGGGAACAGTGCATAAGTTAAAACATCGTCAACTTGCTCGTCAGCCAAGGTTAACTCTTTCTCTGCTGCCAACTGACCAAGCTCACTAGTTAGAGCTTCTAACTCATCAGTCAAGACATCGGCTGGACGACAAGTAATCGCTTCACCGCCATCTAATACTCGAGCTTGAAGCTCTGCGTTTACTGGCGCCGCTGTTGCTCCATATTCACCTTTTAAGACGCCTGCGGTTTCTTTTGTGATCGATTTATAACGTTCGCCTGTTAAAACGTTTAACACGGCCTGAGTTCCCACAATCTGAGAAGTTGGCGTTACAAGCGGAATAAAACCTAAATCTTCGCGTACTTTTGGAATTTCTTTTAATACTTCATCTAGACGATCTTCAGCACCTTGCTCGCGCAATTGGTTTTCCATGTTGGTTAACATGCCACCTGGTACTTGTGCTCTCAAGATACGAGCATCAACGCCCTTTAAGCTACCTTCAAACTTCGCATATTTTTTACGAACTTCACGGAAGTAAGCTGCAATGTCTTCCATCAAACCAAGATCTAGACCAGTGTCTCTGTCTGTACCTTCGACAATAGAAACCATAGTTTCTGTTGCACTGTGGCCATAGGTCATACTCATTGAAGAAATTGCGGTATCGAGCATATCAATGCCAGAATCGATTGCTTTTTGATATGTAGCGGTAGATAAACCAGTTGTGGCATGACATTGCATCGCAATTGGTAAATCAACGGTTTCTTTCAAGCCTTTAATTAACTGCTCACAATCGTAAGGCTTAAGAAGACCCGCCATATCTTTGATCATGATTGAGTGACAGCCCATGTCTTCTAGACGCTTAGCCATGTCTAACCACATTTGTAAGTTGTGTACTGGGCTTACTGTATACGCTAGTGTACCTTGTGCGTGCGCGCCAACTTCAACCGCTGATTTAACCGCAGTTTCTAAGTTACGAACATCGTTCATCGCATCGAAGATACGGAAAACATCAACACCATTTGTATGTGCACGTTCAACAAACTTGCGAACAACATCGTCTGCATAATGGCGGTAGCCTAATAGATTTTGACCACGTAACAACATCTGTTGTTTTGTATTTGGCATCGCCGCTTTTAAAGCACGAATCCTTTCCCATGGATCTTCGCCTAAGTAACGAATACATGAATCAAACGTCGCACCGCCCCACGATTCCATTGACCAATAGCCAACTTTGTCTAGCTTTTCTGCGATAGGAAGCATGTCATCTAAGCGCATGCGAGTAGCTAATAGTGATTGATGCGCATCACGCAGCACTAATTCTGTAAGTAATAATGGTTTTGTCATGTCCCTTCCTCTATTTATTTCGCGATTTGTACTGTTTAATCGCGGCCCCGACGGCTGCAACTACTTGCGGCGAAACTTGGTTGGAATTTGTTGATGATGAAATTGGACGAGCTGCTGGTGTAACAACCTTGTCAGGAAATGCTTCGGCAAACTTTGCTAGTAAGTTAATAGCGAGAATAAGTAACGACAAAAAGAGAAATACCACTACCATACCGACTAACATTAACAAGCCAGCTTCCGCGAGTAAGGCTGAAATATTCATAAGCTCCTTCCAATTTAATTTTTTATTATTTTGATTTTTATTAACACACTACTGTATTTTGATCAGAAAAATAGCAAATTAGAGTATTAACTCTTGCCACCATAGAGAATTAAATCTGCAAATGCCACTCTTTTTTAACATAAGTTATGTTTAATATTTTTTACATAGACTAGGGTCTATACAATCCATAAATGAATAATTCTGGAGTATTAAAATGCAGAAAATAACTGCCCAAATAATTAGTAATAACGCACTAGATAATAGAAGGTTTTGAGAATTACGTAGAAGTTTATGAACAAACTTTAAGTTTTGTTAAAAGGAGAGGAAACGCAGACAGTCTGATTTTGAGCTCTGGGCTAAATATTGTATTACCAAAATGAAGTTTTTAGCTGTTTTCAAGCCGTAAGATTAAATTAAGTTTGTTTGTACAGATGACATGGGACTATGAACTTATTGAGGAAAGATATGGCGCGCTCGGGAGGATT